>JAFSPF010000141.1 GCA_017443065.1 Lachnospiraceae bacterium | reverse complement strand
TTGTGATTGCCGGCAATCACGGCCGCGCCCTCCTTCGGAATGTGTTCCTTTCCGATGATCTTCGGACGAAAGACCAGATGCATCAGTCCCGTGAACACGGGACGAAGGACCCGGTACAGAACCGGATTGTTTTTGATCTTGCGTTCTTGTTTCATTCCCTTACAATGCTTCCCGCTTACAGCGCCGTTGTGACAAAAATATCGTAAATGGCGCGGATGGCGCGTTCAAAATCCCGGCCTTCCACGCCGATGATGATGTTTAACTCACTGGAGCCCTGGTCAATCATGCGGACGTTGACGGAGGCATGCGCCAGCGCGGAAAAGATGCGCCCCGCGGTACCGCGCATGGATTTCATGCCGCGGCCCACGACCGCGATCAGCGCCAGGTCCGATTCGATCTCCAGAAGATCCGGTTTGGCGAGGCGGTGAATTTCCGACACCACCTGCTGCTCCTTTGCGATAAACTCATCCTGGTGCACGAAGACCGTCATCGTGTCGATGCCGGAGGGGACGTGCTCCACGGAGATGTTCTGGTCCTCAAAGGCCTGCAGCACGCGGCGGATGAAGCCCACCTCGGAGTTCATCATGTCCTTTTCGATGTTGATGCTGCAGAAATCCTTTTTGCCGGCAATGCCGGTGATGGTGTAACGCGATTTCTTCGCGGTGGATTCCACGATCCAGGTGCCCTCTTCCTCCGGGGCATTCGTGTTGCGGATGTTGATGGGGATGCCCTCCTTGCGCACGGGGAAGATCGCGTCCTCATGCAGGACCGTCGCGCCCATGTAGGCAAGCTCCCTGAGCTCCAGGTAGGTGATGGTCTCGATGCGCGCGGGGTTTTCCACGACGCGCGGATCCGCCACCATGAAGCCGGACACATCCGTCCAGTTTTCATACACGTCCGCATGCACGGCGCGGGCGATGATGGAGCCCGTGATGTCCGAACCGCCGCGGGAAAAGGTTTTGATAAAGGCCGGATCCTTGGCGGCGTCCGCATCGTCATCCCGCACGGCGGTCAAACCGTAGAAGCCCGGGATCACGGCATGCTCCGTATTCTCCAGGCGCATCGCGGCAAGGACGTTTGTCGTGTCCGCGTCAAAGGAGCCGTCCGGCAGGAAGCGGATGATCTCCGCCGCGTCCACAAACTCATACCCGAGCGCCGCCGCGAGGAGCTTTCCGTTTAAGTATTCGCCGCGGGAGGCCGCGTAATCCGCGCAGATCCCTGCGGCGAGCTGCTTTTCGATTTCGGCAAATTCCGCATTGAGATCCACGGACGTCAGCTGCAGACCCTCCGCGATTTCCGTAAAACGCGCCTTGACCTTCTGCAGCGTCTCCCGGAAGTCCCCGCCTTCCTCCGCCTCTCTGTGACATTGGTACAGCAGGTCCGTCACCTTCGCGTCATCCCCCGCACGCTTGCCGGGCGCGGAATCTACAACAAAACGGCGGCCCTGGTCCGCCCGGATGATGTCACATGCTTTTTTGAACTGGGCGGCGTCCGCGAGGGACGAGCCGCCGAACTTCACGACCTTTACATTCATTCCAAAACCCTCAGATATCCCCGCACCTCATCCAGCGACTGCAGGGCTTCCTTGAACGCCGCTTCGGACATGGGCGCAGTGATGAAGGCCCACTCGCCGAAGACGCCGCGCGCCTCAATGAAGGAAATATCCTCGCCGAAGGTACGGACGGCCTTTGTCTTTTCGGACTCATCCACGCGCACAAAGAAGCGGTGCGTCATCTGCTCGTCATCCATCTTCAGGGACGGCACGGCATCCAGATTGACGAAAACGTGCTCATGATCATGCAGCAGCGCGTCGATCACGTCCGACACCACGGCGGAGGCCGTCGCGTCGCGTCCCGCGCCGCGCCCGTAGAACATGACATCGCCCAGCATGTTGCCGTGCACGATGCAGGCGTTGAAGACATCATTGACGCTTGCCAGCGGATGCTCCTTCGGCACCAGGAAGGGCGCCACCACCGCACCGACCACACCGCCGGCAATCCGCGCCTGCGCAACGAGCTTAACGGTGTAATCATTGCATTTTGCGTATTCGAAATCCTGCTCCGTGAGCTTCGTGATGCCCTCGGTATGGACATCCTTGATGTCCACGCTCGCGCCGCAGGACAGCGATGCCAGAATCGCGATCTTTCGGCAGGCGTCCATCCCTTCGATATCCGCCGTCGGATCCTTTTCGGCATAGCCCTTCTGCTGTGCGCGCGTCAGGGCCATGTCAAAGGTATCCCCCCTCTGCATGCAGGTCAGGATGAAGTTTGTCGTGCCGTTCAGGACGCCCGTGACGAGATCGATGCGCTCATGCAGGAGCGTTGTCGAAAACGGGCGCAGCAGGGGAATGCCGCCGCCGACACTGGCCTCGAAGAGATAGCTGCAGTGATGATCCTCCGCAATCCGGACGAGCTCCGCACCGTGCGCCGCCACCACCTCCTTATTGGAGGTGCAGACACTGATCCCTTCTTTGAGGATGCGCTTCGTGAACTCATAGGCCGGGTTCATCCCGCCCATGGTCTCACAGATCACGCGCACCTCCTTGTCCGCAAGGATCTCATCCAGCGAACGGACCACGCGGTCACCGAAGGGATCCTCCGGGAAATCCCTGAGGTCCAGAATATAGCCAAGCTCACACTCCTCCCCGAGGACCTTCGTGATTTTATTTTTGTTTGCGGTCAGCACCTTGGCGATTCCGCCGCCCACGGTGCCGTATCCCATGATTGCGATTTTCATCATTGCTCCCTGCGGTCGCAAACCTGTTATATAAAAAACAATACATTATAACACAGATTTTCCGCTTACGCCATCTGCTCTTCTTCGCTGCGCAGCGTCCCCCGGTAACGTTCCAGGTCCGTGTTGCTGGTCACCTTGAAATCCGACTCCTCGCCGTCAATCACGGCAATGTCCATCCCCGCCAATACCGCCACCTCCGTCGAGCCTTTGATGGCAAGGATTTTCTCCGGCATCAGCGCCTCATTCGCGGCAAGGTATTTACCGAAGCAAAAGGCCTCCGGTGCCTGCCCGGCGACGACGCGCTCCCTCGGCAGAAGCTGCAGTGTTCCCGTCCGTGCGCCGTCCCGTTCCGGCAAGAGATACACCGTATCCTTCATGGGCAACGCGGGCATGGCGCCGTCATGCGCGGACGCCGCCTCGATCAGGCGCGTGATCAGGTCCGCGGAAACAAAGGGACGCGCGGCGTCATGAATGATGACAATGTCTTCCTCCGATGCCGTTTCCTTCAGATCCCGCAACGCGTTCACGATGGACATGGCCCGGATCTCCCCCGGTGCCGAAAAGCCGCGAAACTTCTCATCCGGCAGATGGCTCCCGTCATCCGCCCGCTTCCTGCGCGGTGCCTTGCGACGCTCAAAGGCCCTTACATGCGCCTGCTCCGCCTGCTTTCTGATGAAGGCATGCCAGGTTTCATGCGCCACCACCTGCACCGCGTCGATTGCGGGGTGCGCAAAAAACGACTGCAGGCAGTCGGCAATCATTGTGTGACCCTCCACCTCCATATACTGTTTCGGGATATCCGAGCGGATCCGTGTGCCGGTCCCTCCGGAGAGAATGATGGCGATGTTCATGAAGATACCTTCTCCCTTTCCGCGGCATCCAGCGCCGCGCGGATCACCTGATCCATGTCATAATACCTGTATTCCGCAAGGCGTCCGCCGAAGATTACGCGCTCCTCTTTGTCCGCCAGCGTTTTGTACTGTTCGTACAGCGCCTGGTTTTTTTCGTCATTGACCGGGTAATACGCTTCGTCCCCCGCCTTCCATTCCCGCGGATACTCCCTGGTAATGACGGTCTTTTCCGGATTCCCCGCGCCGAATTCGAAGTGCTTGTGCTCGATGATGCGTGTGTACGGTGTCTCCGCGTCCGTGTAATTCACGGTTGCGACACCCTGGTAATTATCCATATCCAGCGTCTCCGTCTCAAAGCGAAGACTCCGGTATTCCAGCGCCCCGAAGCGATAGTCAAAAAACGCGTCAATCGGGCCGGTATAAACGATTTTATCCACAAGCGCATCAAGCGCCGCGCGGTCCTCCAGGTAATCCGTCCGCAGCCTGACCTCGATGCCGTCCAGCATGTTTTCCGCAAGCTTTGTATAGCCGCCGACGGGGATGCCCTGGAAGGGGTGGTTGAAATAGTTGTTGTCAAAGGTCGGACGCACCGGCAGACGGCGGATGATGAAGGCCGGCAATTCCGTGCAGCTCCGCCCCCATTGCTTTTCCGTGTAGCCCTTGATCAGCGTCTCATAGATGTCACGCCCGACCAGCCGGATGGCCTGTTCCTCCAGATTGCGGGGCTCTCCCGTGATTTCCTTCCGCTGCTCTTCCAGGCGGGCAAAGGCCTCCGCCGGTGTCTTCACACCCCACATCTGATAAAAGGTATTCATGTTGAAAGGGAGGTTGTAGAGCTTTCCCCTGTAATTCGCAAGCGGTGAGAGGCGGAAGTGATTGAATTCCGCAAACTGCCGCACATAGTCCCAAACCTCCCTGTCCGGCGTGTGAAAGATATGCGCACCGTAAACATGCACCTGAATCCCTTCGGTTTCCGCAGTATACATGTTGCCGGCCACGTGATCTCTCTTATCGATCACCAGCACTTTCTTTCCGGCACTGTGCGCTTTATGCGCAAAGGTCGCGCCAAACGGACCCGCACCGACGATCAGATAGTCATAGTGTTGCGACATATTTTACCTCTTTATTCGCAGTCCCGCTGCCGTTGCACCGTCAGCATCACCTTCCCGTAGGGCTCCGTTTTGTCCCGCATGATCGCGAGGCCGTCTTCGAGCTGCTCCAACGGCAGGCGGTGCGTGATGAGCTCCGCCGGACGGATGCGGTGTGTGGCAAGGCGTTCCATCACGTAGGTCCAGTCGTCTGCAGCGGCAGGCGGTGTTCCCGTTTTGTCCGGGCGGTGCGCACCGACGGCAAAGGACGAATTCCAGATGCCCTTCAGCGTCAGCTGCCGGCGCAGAATCTTCCAGTATGTCGCCTTCGCAAGTCCGATGTCCGAGGCAGGATTGCCGACAAGGACAACCATACCGGCCGGCGCAGCCGCATCCACGCACTGCGAAATGACGGGCTGTGTGCCGACACAGTCAAAGCATACATCCGCGCCCTTGCCCTTTGTCTGCTCCGTCAGCCATGCCACCGCGTCCTCGCATTGGCGCGTATCGCAGAAATGCGCCTCCGGCAGGCCGAAGGCGATGCAGCGTTCCTTCTGAAATTCCTTATTGCCGATCACAAAGAGATTGTCATGCCCCGCCTCCAGCAGGAACATCACCAGCAGCATGCCGATCGTGCCGGCGCCGAAGACGGCGATGGCGGCGCCCACTCCGCCCGCCCGCATCGCGTGCACCGCGACGGCCATCGGCTCGCACATGGCGGCTTCTTCAAAGGAAACATCATCGGGGATTGCAATCAGATTTGCCGTCGGGACACGCACGTATTCCGCAAACGCGCCGTCGGAGCGGCTGCCGAGGTAATCATACTTTGCGCAGGTCTCAAACACGCCCTGTTTGCAGGAGTCACATTCCATGCAGGGCAGGAGCGGAAAGACCGCCGCGCGCTTTCCCTGCCAGGCCGCGTCCGCCGCAGCACCTAAAGACTCCACCGTTCCGGCAAACTCATGCCCGGGAATACTCGGCATGTGATACATGCCGGTTTGATAAACACGCGCCACATCGGAGCCGCAGATCCCGCAATGCGCGACCCGCAGCAGCACTTCGTTTTCTTTGATTTCCGGCGCGGCAATTTCTTCGTACCGCAGATCGCCGGGTGCGTATAAGACCTGTGCTTTGATTACTTCCGTCCTTTTCCCGCACGCAGATGCTCGTGCGTCAGCTTTTTCTTCTTTTGAATGCCCTCAAAATCCATTTTGCGGATCTTCGGGATGATTTCCTTATAGGGGAGGTTTTGCCCGAAGAGGAGCGTGGAGCCCAGGACAAACCCCGCGATGCCCCTCGGCGCATATGTGATGATCTTGTCCGCGCCGCAGGCGCCGTCCCAGTAGAGGCCGAAATCCATCTCCTTCTGCAGCTCGATCAGGCGGTCAATTTTGCTGCTGACATAGGGCAGGTACATCTGTCCGGCGTGTCCGGGATTCACCGCCATGACCAGTACTTTTTTCACGATGCGCAGCATCTCAGTGATCGTGCCGATGCTGGTGGCCGGGTTGATTGCAAGGCCGGGCACACAGCCGGCATCCGTGATGCGCTGCAGAGTCGTCGACGGATGATACTCCGCCTCCGGGTGAATGTAAACCGTGTCCCCGGGCCGCAGCCCGTTCAAAAACAGGTTGATATTGTTCGCCGGATGCTCGATCATCAGATGTACGTCCAGCGGCTTTTTCGTGGCGGATGCGATGTACTGCATGTCATAGAGCGACATCGCAAAGTTATGAACATAGCGTCCGTCCATGATGTCAATGTGAAAGGAATCAATCCCCGCCTTGTCCAGCGCCCTGACCTCATCCTCCAGATGTCCGTAATCTGCACACATCATCGATGCCATGAGTTCGAATTTTTTCATAAAAACGCTTCCTCCCCTGTTTCAACGGATTTGCACCTCTTATTTTGCCATTTTATGCCGGAAAAGACAATGCCTTTGCGTTTTATGCTATTCCATTTCGATTAAGGACAGTCAAATCGACCACCCGGGGGTTGATAAGTTCATTAAGCTGTGGGACGGTGAGTAATGTATGGACTCGTTTCAATTTTATGCTCAAAAAGAGCGCTTTTTCAGAATGAGTCACTACTTTTGCAGTAAAAACCATGGACTCATTTCAGAAATCAGTCAAATAAGCACGTCTCAATTTGTTTCAGGGGAACGTATGTTTCCCCCTGGGCCAGCTGCATATCTGTCAACTTCCTGTTTTTTTACGCCTAAATCATCTTAATACCAGTCTTCTTCCGGATCACTCCTGATAAACTGCATGATTTCATCAAAGGAACGTTTGCTGGACGCATATGCCTCCAACAGTTCCTCTTCTCTGCTCTTCGCCCTTTGATCAAGCAACGCACTCAATTCGGCAATAGCCCTGTTATAGGGTTCCTTTGTCTTTATGACCTTTTCTTGCGCTGCTTTTATCTGCTCCTCTAACGACAGTTTCTTTTTTGTCCGTGGCATCAGGTTACCTCTTTCTCCCAGACTTATGACTGCTTGAGATAAAATGCAGGATTTCGTCATAAGTCTTGTCACTGTTCGCAATTGCTTTCATAATCTTGTCAGCCCGTAATGCCGTTTGCTTGTCCAGCAGAACCTGCAGTTCATCCACCGCGTTTTCATGTGCCGCTTTGGTACGGATCACTTTAGACTTTGCCTTTTCGATTTTCTGTTCCAATACTTCCATCCCCATAGCTCTCGCCATTGCTTACCCCTCCTATCTTGCAAGTTCTTTGCTGATCTCAGATGCTCTGTACTTTACCAGCGGAACATCGATACCAAATGCATCCAGTATAATCTTCTGCGTTTTTGTTACAGCGTGATCCAGATGATATACATTATCCGTCAGCCGTACCATTTCAATCTTCTCCAGTTCTTTCATCGCCGCCGGCACTGTCATGTAGTTTGGCTTTTTCTCCATACTTTTCAATTTTTCCTTCAGATATGTATAAATCCGATTGCGGATGATCAGAGCGATGAATTCAATAAAAATCTTTGCACCGGCTGCATCATCTGAGAACACGCGCAGGCTCTTGTCTCCGAGATAGCTCTTATCTCCGCGAAAAAGCTTCTCGGACGCATCCCTGCTCTTGTACAGGTTGATCGCCTCTTTGGCATTCATCTTCTCTGACGTGATAATACAGAAGTAGCCGCTCAGGTTGATCTCTTCTTCTATGACGGATATCTTTTCCTCGGCGAACTGAAACTGTCCTGTCTTTTTGTTGTAATGCAGGATAAAGTAGTGTTCAAACCCCGGACCGAACTGGCGCACTTCATTTACATGTTTGTCGAGATAGATTTTCATCTGCCGGATCTTGGATTCTAACTGTGTACGCTCCGCGCTCTCTTTCTGAATGCTATGGTAGATATGGATGTATCTGTCTTTTTCATCCGTTGCGTAAAGTCTTGCTTTTATGCTGGTCCCGTAAACCTCATACTCATCGATATGATGAACCCTTTTCTTTTCGAACGTTCCCATGTGCTCTAGGATTAACGGATTAATAAAGGACGACATCCCCTTCACCATAATAACAAAGGAATATCCCCTCTCATCTATACTTTCCAGGTTTTGTTTGCTGAAGTATCCTCTGTCAAGAATAAATCCGATCTTTCTGTATCCGTATCCATACGCCTTCTCAAGCATGAACTCCAACTGAGAGATATCATTTATGCTCCCGGGATACTTTTCATAAAACAGCGGTTCCGCGTTATGCGTGTCATACGCGATCGCATAATTGAAAACCGGCAGTCCAACATCAGCTTTCGGATATCCGAACTCCACGATCTCAATATCGCCCGCCTGACAATTTTTATTTGTTGCGTCATACGAAATATAAATTTTCTCTCTATGATCCCGCGATCCGTTCCACTCATTCAGAAAACCGACGATCTCATCCTCGCCGATTGAGTGAAGCAGATCAGAAACTTTTGAATCTGAGTATATCCGCATGTCATCCGTGAATAGCGGATGGTTATAAGCATAGTTCGGATAATACTGACCGGCATTGTTTTCTGTGACAATAGAGTACGCCGCCAGATCCAGAACGAGGCCAAGATCTTTCCCTTGAATATAGTGTCCAATGATATCTCTTAATCCGTATTCTTCCATTATCTTCCGGATAACGATATAATCACCAATCCTGAGACAACTGCTACGGTCTGTTCGGTTGTACTCTTCCGGCAACTCGGCATCCGGAAAGTACAGCAGAAAGTTCCTGTTCGGCTGCATCATCGTCGAATCCTGCTTTGATACTTTTCCGATGGTTGCGCGTTTAGGATTTGTTTTCTGTGTGTTACGGTCGTATTCCCGGTCATGTTCATAGTACACGTACTTTCCGCTGGGCTTATCTCGATACGTGATTTTCCCAGGTGCATCAGGTATCGGAACCAGAAAATCGAGCTTCATTTTTCCCCTCCTATATTCAGGTGTATTTACGCCTAATAACAGGATAACACAAAACCCCGATTCTCTGCAAGCGTTTTTCGCAGAAAATCGGGATTTTTTCGACTATATTCAGGTCCAATCAGCCTTTAGGCGTAAAAACTACTGGAAGTTCACA
>JAFSPF010000140.1 GCA_017443065.1 Lachnospiraceae bacterium | reverse complement strand
CCGCTGGTGTATCTGCTGCGAAGCCATTCGCAAGAGGCAGGGTAGCCAAGTCCGGAAGGGATAAACGCTGAAGGCATCTAAGCGTGAAGCCCCCCTCAAGATGGGATATCCCCACCTATAAGGTGATAAGACCCCTTGAAGACGACGAGGTAGATAGGCGCAAGGTGTAAGCATGGTAACATGTTCAGCTGATGCGTACTAATAGGTCGAAGGCTTGAACATTGACTCGATTTGATCTTCTGTATTGAGTTGTCATGGTACACCGTCCGTTTTCCGGGCGGTGTTTTTTTATGCAAAAACCCCACTTTTGTAGGATAGGAACCGGAACAGAAACATGGTATTCTGTCCTTATACCGTATCCAGGCAGATGAAATAGGAGGAACGGAAATGTCAAACATGCTCGCGGCAGAATGGAAGAAAGATCAGATTTATACCCTTGCGGATCCCGCTCCATGGAATCCCGGCGAATTGAAGCAGGCAGCGGATGTTGCGGATCCGCGTGCCGTTGCGGCCTACTACGTCTGGAGCGTTACGCGTATGACGGACAGCCGCGAAGACGGTCTGGCGATGCTGAAGTATCTCTTCGCGGATCTCGAACCCTTCGGGAGAGGCTTTAAGGAAGGCGGGGTCAACGGCGGATGGGACAACTATTTCAACGAACGCCTGAAGGACCCGGAGTATTTCTGGCTGCCGCGCGCCTATTTTGAGGGAGCGGACGCACAAAACGGCTATAAGCCCGCACGTCCCTTCCGGCTGGAGCTGTATTACAACGGCCCGAATACCGATACGATCAACCGGCAGTCCCTGGATGCCCTCGGACGTCTGAACATTGTGTACTGGGTGAAGAGCCACGCGGCGGGATGCCAGGTCAACATCACGGTCAGCAAATTTGAAGGCAGCGACCGCTGGTATGTCACAAGCGGCACAAGCGCATCCGGGCTTTTCTACGACCAGCGCTCCGCTGCGGGCGTCAGCCTCGCAAAACAACAGACCGCGGACGATTCCACGCAGGAGGAGCATAGGGCGAAATACGGCGGATGAAGGTAATTTTTCCGGGATAAGGGCAGGAGGAGGAAGAGGATATGACAGAAGAAGTGAGAGCTTATGTACAGACAAAAACGGATTATTTCCATCAGTATTTTGACGTGACAGGGTCGGCGGCCTATGCAAGTTTTGAACAGGATGTTTTCGCACTCGCGGAGCAGTGCACGACGGCACAGGAATTTGAAACCGCTTACGCGAATGCCGGGTTCTATACCCGCGTGAGCGATCTCGCGCAGCAGCTGCCGCAGAAAACGATGTCCATGAAGGAAATCAGGCAGTCCCAGAAGGAATTCTTCCAAACCGAAGAGGGAAAGAAGGCCAAGGAAGAGTTAATGAGCGCGACAAAGAAGGCAGTTGTCCATACCGCGAAGGAGCAGGCCATTCAGGATGCGGAGATGCTGACGAAGGACATCACGCGGGGTGCCACAAAGCAGTTCATGAAAGACAAGGGTCTTGTCGATGACTGGACGGGCAGGAACAAAATCGATGACGCGCTGCGGTACAGGCGTACCAAAAGCGGGCATTTGATGGAGACCGGCCTTCTGAGAAGAGGCGAAAGCGTGATGGATCATGTATACAGGGCGGAGGGCAGCGCAGTGAACCGTGTCGGCAATTTCTTCCGGAAAAAGCTCGGCCGCGGGAACGACGCGCAGGACGTACAGGACGGACAGGAATGGCAGGACGGGCAGGATTGGGAGGACTAAGCTGCCTGCTTGAAAGAAAGAGAGGATACACGGATGGAACAGGTCATTCATACCACATGCAAAGAAGCGGCCATCTACTTTCAGGGATGCAGCCAGATCCGCAGAGGCAAAGCGGAGCTGAAGGCCGGCAGAAACGCCTTTTACATTGAGGGGCTGACGAAGAGCGCACAGACGGATTCCATCACCCTGCGCTTTGCGCCCGGTGTTTCGCAGGGTTCGATCAGCATTGTCAACAAGCGTCGCGGTGAGGAATCGGAAGAGCGCAGAGCAGAAGAGGAGCTCTCCCGCAAGCTGCAGCGCGTGGAACGCAAAATCGAGCAGAACCGCAGTCTCTTTCAGTTGTGGATGACGAACGGCAACGTCAGCAATAAGACGGAGGTCACGCCGCAGGAGGCGGTGGACTATATGGAGCAGCTGCCGGCAAGGATTGCGGCGCTGGACGAGGAATTCGAAGCGCTGCTGACGGAGCATGAGGAACTCGAAAAAGAGCAGAAGGCACCCTCCCGTTTCGGCGCGTATCTTTCCGTGGAGCTGGATGCGGAGAAGGACGGCAGCTATGACTTTGAGCTGGAATTCATTGACAGAAACGCCGCCTGGCGTCCGCAGTACGAAATCCGCGTCACGGACGGAAAGTCGCCGGTCCTGAAGACGAGAGCCCGCGCCTTTCAGATGACGGGTGAGGATTGGGAGGATGTGAAGCTGAAGCTGATCGCGGACACACCGGACGCTTCCGGCACAAGACCGCAGCTGCATCCCTGGAATCTGCGGGTCGAAGCCCCGGAGGTCTTACGCGATTCCGCGCCGAGAATGCGCAGGAAGATGGCCATGGAAAGCGTTGCCATGGCCGGAGCCGCACCGGGTGCCATGATGGACGAGGATGCGATGATGGATGATGCAGTGCCCCTGGAGGCCTTTTCCATGCCGGCCGCGGTACGCAACGAACAGCAGACCATGACGGAGTATCTGCTGGAAGGACAATGGAATCTGGAGAGTCTGAAGGAGAAAAGCGCGAATGGACAGGGCAAGCTCATTGATCTTGAGGCGGAGGAACTGACGGCAAAGCTCTGCTACTATACGGTGCCGAAGCTCTCCGACGGCGTGTATCTTGTCGCACTCGTGGAGAATTCGGAGGCGCTGGGCCGTGTGGACGGTGAGGCGGATGTGTATCTCAATGACGCTTACACCGGCAAGGTCACGCTGGAAAGCACGCGGACGGATGAAGAGACGGAGCTGCCCCTGGGGAAAGACCGTCAGATCAAGGTCATCCGGAAACAGACGAAGCGTTACGTGTCGAAGACCATGCTCTCCGGGGAGAAGAAGACGGAGTTCGCTTACGAAATCGCGGTGGTGAATCACAAATCAAGAGAGGCGGAGATCGTCGTGCTCGATCAGCTGCCCCGCACGCAGGACAAGAGCATTACGGTGGAAACGCTGGATACGGGCGGTGCGGAGCGAAACGAGGACAGCGGAGAGCTGCGCTGGACAATGACGCTGCAGCCGGAGGAAACGAAGACCGTGACCTTCGGATTTGAGGTGCGTCATCCGAAGGATGCCCGCGTGCATCTGTAAGGAAGGGCAGACAGAGACAGAACAAAGAAATCAATCGCGGACGGGGGAGAACATCCATGGCTTTTTGTATGAATTGCGGTGCACAGATACCGGATGGCGCGGGGTTTTGCAACAACTGCGGGACGGCGCAGGGCGCTGACGGACAGGCAGCAGCCGCAGATGCAGCCACAGAGCGGGATGCAGTATCAGCAGCCACAGATGCAGCAGCAGTTTCAGGCAGCGCCACAGATGCAGCAGGCGCCGCAGCAGGGCGGGAAGAAGAGCCGCAAGGGCCTCATCATCGGTCTTGCCTGCGGCGGCACGGCACTTGTCGCGGGAATCGTGGTGCTGATCCTCTTCCTGACAGGCGTGATCGGCGGCAGCGGCAACGGCGGCGTTGCATCCGGTATAGAGAAGGGAGATATCATCACCTTTGGCAGCTATGAACAGGACGGTAATACGGCAAACGGGAAGGAGCCCGTCGAATGGGTGGTGCTGGACGCGGATGCCGAAAGCGTCCTTGTGGTGAGCCGTTATGTGCTGGACTGCAAGTCTTACCACGAAGAATATACGATGTCACCTGGGAGACCTGCATGCTTCGATCCTGGCTCAACAATACGTTTTACAGCAACGCCTTTTCCGCAGAGGAACAGGCGCAGATCCTCGAAACCCGTCTGGACAATCCGGGCAACGAATATTGGGGCACCCCCGGCGGAAATGAAACGTCTGACAGAGTGTTTTTGCTGAGCGTGGATGAGGTCAGGCGGTATTGGACGTTCAATTCATGGTATACCAATTGTTACGCGAGCTTTGTGCGCGGCAACGGCATTGTGGGATATCACAGCCCGGACAGCGGCGTGGAAGGTACCGATATCGGGGTGCGCCCCGCTTTACGATTGAGCAGATAAAAGAGGAGTGACAAGGACATGGCGCAGATGCAGAAAAAAGGCGGTGTATTGGTTTTT
>JAFSPF010000139.1 GCA_017443065.1 Lachnospiraceae bacterium | reverse complement strand
GTTTGCCATGGCCATCGCGATATTGCCGCTGTCCGTCAGGCGTTCAAAGATGCGGATCGTATCCTTGTCGATCACCTTGTACTGCGCGATGCCGTTTTCCTCTAAGACAGTACAGGCCGCGGGCGCGTCTCCGGTTTTGAGCTCGATGTGCTCGCCGCCTTTTTCCAAAAGCTCCTGATGCGTCAGCTCCTCTAAGAGGCGTCCCTCGTGGAGGATCCCGTAGTCCGTCGCGACCTTGGCAAGCTCCTCCAGGATGTGAGAGGAAATGATGATGGTGATGCCGTATTCGCGGTTGAGCCGCTCCAAAATCTGCCGCATCTCCGCGATGCCCTGCGGGTCGAGACCGTTGATCGGCTCATCGAGCAGCATCAGATCTGGATTGCCGGCCAGTGCCAGCGCGATCCCCAGGCGCTGCTGCATGCCCATGGAAAACTTTTTGACGCTCTTTTTCCCGGTGTCACGCAGGCCCACGGTTTCCAGCAGCCTGTCCGCGGCGTCCTTTTCGCGGATGCCGAGCGCCATCAGCTTGACCGTCAGGTTTTCCCTTGCGCTCATGTTGTAATAGAGACCGGGGTGTTCGATCAGGACGCCGATGCGGGAAAAGGCAAGCCCTTTGTCGCCGACTTCGCTTCCGAAAAGCTGCAGGCTGCCCTCCGTCGGCCGCGCGAGCCCTGCGATCATCTTTAAGAGCGTGGACTTGCCGGCCCCGTTTCTGCCGATCAGGCCGTAGATCGCGCCCTTCTTCACATGGAGGCTGACCGTGTCAACCGCCCTCGTTTTTCCGTAGCGCTTCGACAGCGCCCTGGTTTCCAGAATGTAATCCATACAAACTCCTCCTTGCATCCTTGTTTTCGTAAGGGCTTTGCCCTACAAAAACCATGATAGGATGCAGGGGTTTATCAATCGCAAAGCAAAGGTAAAGAAATGTTAAAGATGTGTCAGGCGCGGGAAAGACGGAAGCCGATGCCCCAGACCGTCTCGATGTATTCCTCCTCCGTGTATTGCCGGAGCTTCTTGCGGATGTTGGAGACATGGACGTTGATCGTCTTGTCCTCGCCGATGTAAATGTCATCCCAGGCGTAGTCGTAGATTTCCTGCTTGGAAAAGGCGCGTTTCGGATGGGAGAGCAGAAGTTCCAGGATTTTATATTCCTGCCTGGTCAGCGAAAGCGCATGCCCGTCGATCTCCGCGCTGTAGGAGAGGGCATCCAGCGTGAGCGCTTTGTGCGTAAGCGTTGCGACAGAGGCGTCTTTATTGTCGGAAGCGGCCTGCGCGTCCGCCCTTGCATCGTCCGCGGCGTCTCCCTGCCGTTGCAGCGTGCGGCGCAGCTGTACGCCCACCCTTGCGATCAGCTCGTCCAGAGCAAAGGGCTTGGTCAGATAATCCTCCGCGCCCGCCGAGAGCAGATCGACCTTGGAATCCAGACTGTCCTTTGCGCTGGTCACGATGACGGGCGCGTCCGTGAGCGCTTTGATCTGCGGGAGCAGCTCCTCGCCGTTTAAGCCCGGCAGCATCAGATCCATGAGGATGACGCGGAAGGTGTCTTCGCTTCCTGCCTGCGTATCGTCAGCCCGGCGCTTTGCCTCGTCCTCCGCAAGGCGGAGCCCCTCCGTCCCGGAAAAGGCCTGCGTGCAGCGGTAACCGCTTTTCTGCAAGCCCTCCGCGATCATGTTGTTGATGCCGGTATCGTCTTCAATGATGAGAATATGCGGCGCAGCCATTGATCGTTCTCCCCCTTGTCCGAAAGACAAGTATACCATATCCGGGGAAAGAGGTATAATATCGTAAGCGGCAAAAGCGTTTTCCCTTTCCTGTACGGGATGCGCAAAACCGCGCAGGAAAGAGAGCGGACGAAAAGATGCACATCGTGTTACACCAGCCGGAAATCCCGCAGAACGCGGGCAATATCGGACGGACCTGCATGGCGGCGGGGGCGGATCTTCACCTGATCGAGCCTCTGGGCTTCCGGCTCAACGAGCGCGCCCTGAAGCGTGCCGGCATGGACTACTGGAACGAACTCGACGTGACGCGTTATCCGAACTTTGCGTCCTTTACGGAAGCGCATCCGGGGGCGAAGATCTGGATGGCGACGACAAAGGCAAGGCGCTTGTACACGGACGTCAGGTTTTCGCCGGAGGACTACATCATGTTCGGAAAGGAGAGCGCGGGGATCCCGGAGGACATTCTTGCGCAATACGAATCAAGCTGTATCCGTATTCCGATGGTTGCGGGCGCCCGCTCCTTGAATCTCGCAAACGCGGTTGCGGTGATCCTGTACGAGGCCGTCCGCCAGACGCGTGGCGCTGCGGGAGAGAACGGGGGACAGCTTCCCCTGTGATATGCGCACAAGGATGTGCCATACTACCGGCCCGACTGCTTTGCGTGTCGACATGGATGTCGACACAGGAGGGGCGTGTGGTACAATGTTATGAAGCAGGAAGCGCGACAGGCGGTTCCACCGGAGGAAAGAAACATGGTTTACAGAACGCTCGGAAACACGGGACTGAAGGTCAGCGAGATCGGACTCGGCTGTGAGGGCATGGCGGAGGATGATTATCAGATGTGCGCACGCCTCTTTGACGAGGCGGAAAAGCTGGGGATCAATTACTTTGATCTTTACACCTCGGATCCGCAGACGCGCGCCGCGGTCGGCGAGGCGATGAAGGGACGCAGGGACAAATTCATCGTGCAGTCCCACATCTGCTCCGTCTGGGAGAACGGGCAGTATCTGCGCACAAGGGACCTTGAAAAAACAAAGGCCGGCTTTGAGGAAATGATGCGTCTTTTGCAGACGGATTTCATCGAGGTCGGCATGATTCATTACTGTGATGCGCTTTCGGACTGGGACGCGATCATCCAAAACGGCATTCTGGATTACGCGCTGCAGCTGAAAAAAGAAGGCCGCATCCGGCATATCGGTCTTTCCTCGCACAATCCGCAGGTGGCCTTAAAGGCCGTGGAGACCGGGAAAATCGAGGTGCTGATGTTTTCGATCAATCCCTGCTACGACTTGCAGCCCGCGAGCGAGGACGTGGAGGACCTCTGGAAGGATGAGGCCTACGAGCATCAGCTGACGAACATGAATCCGGAGCGCGAGCTGCTCTATGAAACCTGCGAAAAGCAGGGCGTCGGCATCACGGTGATGAAGGTCTTCGGCGGCGGCGATCTGCTGGACGCGTCCCTTTCGCCCGCGGGGAAAGCCCTGACGGTCAACCAGTGCATCGACTACTGTCTGACGAGACCGGCGGTCTGTGTGGCGCTCTCCGGCGCGCACAGCGTGGAGCAGCTGAGAGAAAGTGCCGCCTATGAGGAGGCCTCCGATGAGGAACGCTCCTATGCGAAGGCCTTGGCCTCCTTCCCGAAGATCAGCTGGGAAGGGCACTGCATGTACTGCTCGCACTGTCAGCCCTGTCCCGTGCAGATCGACATCGCCTCCGTGACGAAGTTCTTAAACCTTGCTTTGGCGGCCGGCGGCATCCCGGAAACGGTCAGGGAGCATTACAAGGTACTGGAAAAGCACGGCTCCGACTGCATTCAGTGCGGCGCCTGCGAGACGAGATGCCCCTTCGGCGTGGAAATCCGCGCCAATATGGCACAGGCCGCGGCGGTCTTCGGGTACTGATCCCGGCAGCGGCCGGAAGGAACCCCGGCAGACCCGCCCCGGAAGAATATACTTGACGCGCGTGGCGCATTGTGGTAGCATATTTGATGCTGTGAAAAAAACCAGCGGAAACATGTTTATAAGAAGATTCGCAGAATGAGGTACGGGACGATGACGATCATTGAAGAACTGGAAAAGGCACAGTTAAAGGAGACACCGCCGCAGTTTAACGTCGGCGATACGGTCAAGGTATACGGCAAGATCAAGGAAGGCAACCGCGAGCGCGTGCAGGTCTTTGAAGGCACGGTCAAGAAGATCCAGGGCGGCGGCAACCGCACGACCTTTACGGTGCGCAAGCTTTCGAGCGGCATCGGCGTGGAGAAGACCTGGCCCCTGCACAGCCCCCTTGTGGAAAAGGTGGAGGTCACCCGCCGCGGCAAGGTGCGCAGGGCGCGCCTCAACTACCTGAAGGGCCTGACCGGCAAGAAGGCCAAGGTCAAGGAAATGGTCCGCTGAGACTTGAAGGACGGAAGGCTGCCGCAGGACGGCAGCCTTTTTTTATGATATAATACTATCGTTATGAACCGAAGGCGACGCAGACGCAGAAGCTCCGCGTTTCAGGCGGAGCGGAAACTCACGCCGCAGCTCGTTAAGGAAATTGCCACCTGGCTGATCCTGACGGTCGCTGCGGTTCTGGTTGCGGTCTTGATCGCGCTTGCGTTTTTCCGGACGGTGGAGATGTCCGGTGATTCTATGGAGCCGGAGATCTACAGCGGACAGCGTGTCTGGGTGAACCGTCTGGCCTATCAGATGTCTCAGCCCGCGCGGGATGATGTCATCGTCTTTTACGGCGGGGCCGGCCGCACAAGGACCTATGTCAAGCGGATTGTGGCCGTCGGCGGCGACACGGTGCGGATTACGGACGGCATCCTGTACGTGAACGGCGAGGCGCAGGATGATTCGGGATACGACCGGATGCAGGACGCGGGAATTGCCGCGCAGGAGATCACGCTGCAGAGCGGGGAGTTCTTTGTGCTCGGGGATAACCGCAATAATTCGGAGGATTCCCGCAGCGCCAACATCGGCCTGGTGACGAGAGACCGGGTGATGGGCCGCGTCTGGCGCGTGGACTGAAAAGAAAAAATGATGTCCGGGACGGAAGGAGCAGTCAATGGACTATCAGTGGTACCCCGGACATATGACAAAGGCCATCCGCATGATGCGCGAACAGATCGCACCGGCGGACCTGGTGATTGAGCTGGCGGATGCGAGGATTCCCCTTTCTTCGCGGAATCCGGACATCGACGCCTTAAGCGAGGGCAAGAAACGGCTGCTCATCCTGAACAAGGCGGACCTTGCGGATGAGGCCGAAAACAAACGCTGGGAGCAGTACTTCCGGGAGAAGGGGCTGGAAACCCTTGCCTGCAACACCGCGGCACAGGGGGCGGAGAAACGGATCCGGGAGGCGATCAGGCGTCTGACAAAGGAAAAGGCGGAGCGCGACCGCGCAAAGGGCATGAACGCGCAGATCCGCGCCATGGTCTGCGGCATCCCCAATGCGGGCAAATCCACCTTCATCAACCGCCTGGCGGGGAGTGCCGTCACGAAGACCGAAAACCGGCCGGGCGTGACCCGCGGCAAGCAGTGGATTTCGCTTCCGGACGGGGTGAAGCTCTTAGACACCCCTGGCGTGCTCTGGCCGAAGTTTGACGATAAGGTAACCGGAGAGCATCTGGCGCTGATCGGCTCCATGAATGACGTGAACCTGGACATGGAGACCCTGGCGCTGAAGGCGATCGATCTCCTGGAAGAGCTGTATCCGGGGGCCTTGTCCTCCTTTTACGGATATACGGAGGAAGAAGCAAGGGAGCGGATGGAAGAGGAGCAGACGGAGCTGAAGTCTGTCGGGATTCTCTCCGCGATTGCCGCTCATCGGGGCTGTATCAGACGCGGCGCCCTTCCGGATTATGAAAAAGCCGCAGTGATGTTGTTGACGGATTTCAGGGGAGGCAGAATTGGGAGATTCACCATTGAGAGAGCCTGAACGGGAAGAGGAATACCTGACGGAAGAGGCGGATGCGCCCGAAACGAAGAAAATGAGCGGGAAGGCAAGGCGGCGGTTCTGGGAGACGGAGCTGCTTCGTCTGATCCTGTACCTGCTGGTGTTGTTTACCGTAACCATTCTTTTCATCCGCTTCGTCATGCAGCGGACGGATGTCTCCGGCAATTCCATGCTGCCGATGCTGGAGGACGGGGATTCGCTTCTCGTGGATAAGATCAGCTACCGCTTCCGGGATCCGGACCGCTTTGACATTGTCGTCTTTCCCTTCACGCAGTCGGAGGAGACCTTCTTCATCAAGCGCGTGATCGGGCTGCCGGGGGAGACCGTGCAGATCACGGAGGACGGCAGGATCTGGATCAACGGGGAGCAGCTGGAGGAGCATTACGGGCTGGAGGTGATCAGGGACCCCGGACGGGCGGTCACCCCCGTTGTGCTTTCGGAGGGGGAGTACTTTGTTCTCGGGGACAACCGCAACAATTCCCTGGACAGCCGCCGGATCGAGGTCGGGAATATCCATGAGGACCAGATCATCGGCAGGGCCTGGATCCGCATTTACCCCTTTGCCAATTTCGGCTTTATCAAGCACCAGTAGCCGCGGGGTTCGTTTCAGTGGCATCGCTTTCCGAAATCCGAGAGGAATATCTTCAGACCCCGCCGGAGGGTCGTGCGGCCTTCTGCGCCCGTTACAGGGAGGACCCGCGTACCGGCGTGCAGGCGCTTTTGAAAAAGGCGGAAAAGGAGGCGGCCGCCCTGGAAAAGGAGCGGGAGCGGACGCATGAGATGTATTCGTTCGAGCGTGAATACGCATCCCTCGGCATTCTCTGCGGGATGGATGAGGTCGGCAGGGGGCCCCTGGCCGGTCCCGTCTGTGCGGGGGCGGTGGTATTGCCCCCGGAAAAAGAGCTTCTGTATCTAAACGATTCCAAGAAACTGTCCGAAAAAAAGAGAGAAGAGTTATATGACGTAATCACAAAGGAGGCGCTGGCGTATGCCACGGCTTTTGTCGCGCCCGCAAGGATCGACGAGATCAACATCCTGCAGGCGACCTATGAAGCCATGACACAGGCCGTGCAGACGCTTTGCAAATACCTCGGGAAGGAGCCTTCGGCGCTTCTGATCGATGCGGTGCACGTGCCGCAGCTGAGCCGGTACCGGCAGATTTCGATCGTAAAGGGAGACGCGAAGAGCGCCTCGATCGCGGCGGCCTCCATTGTGGCCAAGGTGGAGCGTGACCGGCTGATGGAGGATTACGACACCGCCTATCCCGGCTATGGCTTTGCCTCCAACAAGGGATACGGTGCGGCGGAGCATATTGCGGCCCTGAAGCGGCTGGGCCCGACCCCCATCCACCGGAAATCATTTATTCAAAACTTTATCTGATTATGGCGGACATTACAAACGTCCAACTGAATACACAGATCACCCCGGTCCCCGGTACGCAACAGCCGGCAACACCCGTCACGACGGCGGAGCAGCGCGGACAGGAGGTGCTTTCCAATCTCAGGAGCGGCCAGACCCTGGAGGGCCGTGTCGTTTCCGTGGAAACGTCGGCGAACGGCGCACGCACCGCATTGATTGATCTCGGCGGCGATGCGCTTTTCTCCGCGCGTCTGGATGCCGGCATGGCGATTGCGGAGGGCTCCGCGGTTACCTTTCAGGTGCGGACGACCGCGGACGGTCAGATCAACTTAAATCCCCTGTATCAGAATACGGCGCTGGATTCGTCCGTCATGCGGGCATTGCTTGAGGCCGGCATGAGCAGGGACGCGAATTCCATGCAGATGGTGCGCGACATGATGAACGCGGGACTGCCGGTGGACAGGGAATCCCTGCAGGTGATGGCGCGCGCCGTCACGGATTTCCCGAATGCGGAGATGAACACGCTGATGCAGCTGCGTGCGATGGACCTGCCGGTCACGGAAAACAACATCACGCAGATGCAGAATTACCAGAATTACCAGCATCAGATTTCCACGGCCCTCAATGACATCATGAACGGCCTGCCGGCGGCCTTCCAGAACGTGGCGCAGACCGGCAATGCCATGCAGGCCCTGGATCTGTACGGTGCGCTGATGCGGCTTTTCACCAACCCGGAGGAGCCGATCACGGAGCTGCCCTATCTGAATACGGAGGCGGCGGATGCCTCCGCTGCGGTGCAGGGGGACGTGACGGGCGGACTTCCGGGCTCTCCGGAGGGGCAGGCGACCCTGCTGGATGAGGAATTCATGGCAGCAGGACGCGCGGCACTGGAAGAGGGGCTGGCGGATCTGGATCTGTTCGGCGGCGGAAGGGAAGCCGGGATTACCATCGCAAACGAAAACGCACAGGCGCTGGATGCGCCCTTCACCTTTGCCGCGGACGGCACGCGCATGGAGGCACAGCCCGCACAGGCGATGCCGGCGCAGGAATCGTTTTCCGATCTGCTTAAGGCGCTGGGGCTCCCCGAGGAGGCGGCGCAGATGCCGCAGGACGCCCTCTTCAAGGCGCTTTCCGATCATTATCAGATCACGGCGCACAGCTCGCCGGAGATCGACGCGGCCTGGGGAAAGCTCTTTGAATCCAAAGACTTCGAGGGGCTGATGAAAAACGTCATGAACGAGCAGTGGCTGCTTAGGCCGGAGGATGTGCGTGACAAGGGCAATATCGAAGAGCTTTACACGCGCTTAAAGAGTCACACGCAGCAGCTCTCCGCCGTGCTGAACAATACGCTGGGTCCCAATGCCACGGTGACGCAGCAGATGAACAACCTGAACGGCAATCTGGATTTCATGAACCAGCTGAACCAGATGTTCCAGTATGTGCAGCTGCCACTGCAGCTGCAAAACCAGAACGCGCACGGCGATCTGTATGTGTACACGAACAAAAAGTCCCTGGCGCGGGAGGACGGTTCGGTTTCCGCGATCCTTCATCTCGACATGGAGGCCCTGGGGCCCCTGGATGTCTATGTCAAGATGCGGGACGCCAAGGTGAGTACCAACTTCTATCTGGCGAGCGACGAGGCGATCGACCTGATCGCGGAGCATATCGGGGAGCTGAACGAAAAGCTGGCCCGCCGCGGCTACACGATGGAGGCCAGGATGATGCTGCAGTCGGAGATGAGCGGAGAGGACGCGGCGGTCGATGAGATGCTGCGCACGAACCCCGCCTCCGTCGGCATGGTTTCCGAGCTTAGTTTCGACGCAAGGGCATAAGGATTATGGCGGAGTTTCATCAGAGAAAAACAGCGGTCGCCTTAGGCTACGACCCGAATAAGGACAACGCCCCGACCGTCATTGCCTCCGGCAAGGGCGCTCTTGCCGAGCGCATCATCGAAAAGGCAAAGGAATCCGACATCCCCGTCCATGAGGATGACAAGCTGGCCAATACGCTCTCCAAGCTGGACATCGGCGAGGCCATCCCCCCGGAGCTCTATGAAGTCGTCGCCGAAATCCTCGTCTTCGTCGACGCGATGGACAAGATCATGGCCAAAAAACCCCCGCAACAGCTGCTGTAAAGAATTCCCACCGGCGCTCAGAACGGATGGATGTGTTGCATTCCTTTTCACCGGGGCGCCACACACAGTTAAGAACGGCGCTTCGAGTCAAGTTTGCCGACACCGCAACGCATCCGCTCGAAAAGCCTTGAATACTCCCTGTATTTCAAAACTCGCGCTTTGCGCTCAAACATTGAAATACAGGGAGCTTTGCTTTTCTCGCGTTCTGCGGCGTTGTCTGGCAAACGTTGACTTAATGGGAAGCGCCTAACCTTAAGCCGTGTGCGGCACCCCTCCCTTCCGGAAGAATACGAACATCCATCCGTTCTGCCGCGCCTTCCCCGCCACACCCGGTTTGCCGATAAAAAAGTGGCTGCGCGTAGCCCTAAGTGGCGCGGATCATCATTTGTTGTTATGCGGTGTGAGAGAATAAGTGATGTTGCTACAAGCAAAGATTATCGTTTGGGGTACTTTGAGGGAATATTACTTGCTCCGGAGATATAGTCGACGGAAACGTTATAGTACCGGGCAAGTTTCAAAAGACTGTCAACAGGAATGCGCGTTTTTCCGCGTTCATAATCACAATACGTTCTTTGGCCAATGTTTAAGAAATCGGCAATGGCCTGTTGCGTAAGAGAATGATCTTCTCTGATTTCCCTGATCCGTTCGTTGTATTGCATTGCGCACCTCTTTTCAAGTATAGAACGCAACGTGCAACGAGATTGACATTTAGAGTTATAAACTCTAAAATTGAGATGATGAAGGTAGAGTGAGGGTAAAACAAAGGCGACAGGAGGAAAATACATGAAGAAAGCGAAAAGACGCAGCAGACTTATGGCACTGTTGTTGGCAACGGTCATGCTGGCATTGTTGCCGGTCAAGGTACAGGCGGCCCCGACACCCACAACCACCGGTGTGACGCAGTCAGATTTCGATGCACAGCGTTACGCAGATACTTATCCTGACTTGAAAAAGGCCTTTGGGTATAACGAAGCGCTTCTCTGGCAACACTATCAGCAGTTCGGTAGTAAGGAAGGCCGCCAGGTTTTCGTCAAGGGTGATGCGGCTCCGGCATCCGCTACAGCGGTGACCACTCCGGCAGCAACTGTTAACGGTCTCACCCAGACCACCTTTGACGCTAAGCGCTACGCGGATATGTACGCGGATTTGAAAAAGGCCTTTGGCTACAATGAAGCGTTACTCTGGCAGCATTATCAGAAGTACGGTATGAAAGAAGGCCGCCATGTCTTCGCCAAGGGAGCTACCACACCGGCAACCGCGGCTACAGGCGCACAGGCAGCTACTCCGGCTCCCACGGCTACGGCAGCCACCGGCCTTACGCAGGCCAATTTTGACGCCAAGCGTTACGCAGACACGTACGCAGACCTCAAGAAAGCCTTCGGTTACAACGAGGCTCTGCTCTGGCAACATTACCAGAAATACGGCATCAAGGAAGGCCGCCGGGCATTTGCAAAGGGTGCTGCCGCTCCGGCAGTCACGACTGCCACGGCTCCTGTAGCCCCGGCAGCCGCCACCGCCACTAGCAGTAATTTCTTAAGTAAGGAAGGTGGATATGATATTGCTAGATACGCAGTATCAATAGGAGCAAAGAGCAGTGTTCGTACATGGGATGTCGTACGTGCCCCAGGTAATGGATGGGATTTTGGTACAGAATTACCTGCAGGATGGAAAGCTGATATAATCGATTTTTGCCTATGGGATGGCAAAGATTACTGGGAATGCAGAGCCTGGAACACCAAAGTTCAGGTTCCACCCATTGCAACTGCGCAGGCCCGCACTTTTGCGGAAGCTAAAGCTTTCTTTGATCGGTTCAGACCTTGAATATTTCTTTTGTGACCCCCGGCCGGCACCTTCGGTCGGGGGGTCTGCTCCCTGCACATCCGCAAGGATGATTTCATACGATTTTGCGCTGAATGTGTTATCATTGAAGCATATAGATCTGGCGACGAAAGAGGATGAGGATAACGGCCTGATGGCAAAGTCGAATGCGGAATTAAAAGAAAAGGTACTCCTGGAAATGCATGAGCGCTATCTGCATGATTATGCGTCTATCAAAGGTCACCTGGCACGCGCGGAAAAAGAGCTTCGTAAACAGAAAAGAGAAGTCCGCAAGCGTGATAAAGAAATCGAGCAACGCGATCTGGAAATCGAGCAACGTGATCTGGAAATCGAAAAGCTGCGCACAGAGCTGGAAGCGCTCAAAACCGGCAATTAACGGTCCGGGATGACGTCCTTCGCGTTCGCGCCCGCGTTGTATTTTTTCACGAATTCATGAATCTTGTCCGTCGGTGTCAGGACGCCGGTGATGGAATCGTTGTGATTCAGAAAGTCGATGATCATCGCGATGAAGCGGGACATGTCCGCCTCGATGAACCATTCGCGTTCCTTCAGCGACGGATCCTGCCAGGTGAGGTTCGTCGTGATGACACGGTCGAATTTGCCGGCGGCAAAGGCCTCGTCAAACATCCCGAAGCCGTCCGTGAAGAGGCCGAAGGTCGCGCATAAAAAGACGCGCTTTGCCCCCATTCCCTTTAACTGCTCCGCAGTGTCGATCATGCTGGCGCCGGAGGAGATCATGTCATCAATCACGATGACGTCCTTGCCGCGCACGGTTTCGCCGAGGTATTCATGCGCGACGATCGGATTCTTTCCGCCTTCGATGCGCGAATAATCCCTGCGTTTGTAGAACATGCCGGTATCGGCCCCGAGGACGTCCGCGAAATACACCGCGCGGTCGAGCGCCCCCTCGTCCGGGCTGATGACCGTAAGGTGTTCCTTGTCCACGATCAGGTCATCGATGTTATAAAGAAGCGCCTTTAAGAACTGATAGGAAGCATTGAAGGAATCAAAGCCGCCGAGCGGTGACGCGTTTAAAACGCGCGGGTCATGGGCATCGAAGGTGATGAAGTTCTCCACGCCCATCTGCGTGAGCTCGCGGATCATGACCGCGCAGTCCAGGGATTCGCGGTAGGCGCGTTTGTGCTGTCTTCCCTCGTACAGGAAGGGCATGATGACGGTGATGCGCCTCGCCTTTCCGCCGATGGCGCCGATCATGCGCTTCAAGTCACTGTAATGATCATCCGGGGACATGTAATTCACGCCGCCCCGGAAGGGATAGGTGATGCTGTGGTTCATCACGTCCGTCAGGATGTAAACGTCACGGCCGCGCGCGCTTTCGTCCAGCTGCGCATGCACCTCGCCGGCGGGGGAGCGGTGCACCTGATACTTCAGGCGGTAGTCCTCGCGCAGGTAATCGTGAAAGGTGGGGTCATCGCTCTGAATGGGATGCTCCGTCCGGCGGAAGCGGGAGAGCTTTTCGTTGATGCTTGCCCCGAAGCCCGCTGCGGATTCCATGACGATGAGCCTGAGCGGTGCGATCGGAAGCGAAATGGTGGTCGTATTTTCTGTTTCGGACATGTCGGTTCCTCCAAACAGGATTTATCTTACCATATTATCGGGAGACAGACCATATGATTTTGGAAACGGAAAAAAATGTGGTAAAATCTTAACTCAGGAATCAATGCACCACAGGGTGCGGGGAGGGAATATGAAGATTTGTCCGAATTGCAAAAATGAATGTCAGGAGCAGGCCGCGTTCTGCACCAACTGCGGTTATGCGTTTCCGAAAAACACACCCATCATGGAAATGAAGACAGAGACACCTCATCCGGCCGCTTCGCAGCCACCTTCCCCTCAAGGGGAAGGCGTAGGGGCGCAGCCGCAAGGGGAAGGCACCGGGGCAAGTGCCTCTGCGGGGATGCCTGTTTACCAGGCGCATGACGCTGCACCGTCCGGCGTGCCCGGGGAGATCCCCGTGGGGACGCCCGTGCAGGAACTGTACACGCCCGCGGCGCCGCCGAAGAAGAAAAAGAAGGCGGTGCTGATTGCGGCGATCAGCCTGGCCGTGATTGCCCTCGGGATCGGCGCCTTTTTCCTGATCCGCGCGATCATCGCGCGCGCCAATCCGGACGGGGCGGATTTCATCGAGATCCAGCGCGAATACCTTGCGGAGCGCTTTGACGCGGAGGCGCTACCGGAACGCGTCCGGACGGCGGAGCATTTCTCGAAGGACATCACCCTGTCCGCGGAGCTTTCCGGGAATCATCAGGAGGTGCAGCAGATTCAGAAGATCCTGGACGGCAGCGCCGTGGTGTTCAAGATGGATACCGCGCCGGGACGCGTTCTGATCAACATGGTGCTGAACCTCAAGGGCAGCAACATCCTGGAGGCGATCCTGCAGATGACGGAGACGGAAATCACATTTTCCTTCCCGGCGCTGGATGATCGCAGCTTTGTCCTGGACGTGCAGAAGATGGAGGAGGAGATCGGCGAAGGCTATTCACAGATCATCGGCGCCATCGGCTCCGCGACGGAAGCGACTTCCGAGGAAGACATAAGAACACTGGGCAGGACGCTCCGGGATCTGCTTGCGGAGCATATCACGGAGGAGTCCCTGAAGAAGGAGGATGCGGAGAATGTCCGCCTTGAGGGACTGAATGTGACGGTCAGCGGCAGGCTGCTCACCTGGAAGCCGACGGCGGAAGAGGCGGAGAAGCTGATGCTGGCATTTGCGGATTTCCTGGAAAAAGACGAAACCCTGCACCGGGTGCTGGATTCCTCCGGTTTCGGCAGCCTCGCAGCCGCCGGCGGAGACAGCTTTTCCGCGCAGTTAAAGGAATCCGCCGCAGAGATCAGGAAAAACGCAAAGGATGCGGCAAAGCGTCTGGCGGAGGAAGGCTTTGCCTGGTCCGTCCTGACAGATGCGGACGGGAAGCTTGCAAGGATCCGCGTGGAGCAGGCACAGACCGCCGTTTTCTATGAAACCGCGGCCGACGGTGCGGCGACAAGAAAAGAAGCCTTCCTGGTCACCGATAAGGGCGTGCGGCAGGTTGCGCTGATGCATGATTACAGTGACAACGGGGATTTGCGCAGCGGGACCTATGATTTATCCACGGCGGGCGGCTCCGTCCTGATCCGCTTTGAAACCGACCGCTCGAAGCGTTCCGCCTTCGGCGGCTTCTACGGCTGGTGGGAGGCGGATCTGACGAATCTTGTGCCGTCCCTGAAGCTCCGCGCGGAGATCACAGAGGAGAACGGCTCCGATTCCGTGCTGACGGTTTCCGTGAGCGGTCTCGGTTCTTACACCGGCGGTGCGTTTGAGAGCGGAAAGCTGACCTTCCGCGTGAAGGAAGGCTCCACTGCCAAGGAGCCCGCCGGGACACGGACGGATATTTCGGATTACAGTTCGCAGCAGATGGAGGCGCTGATGCAGCAGATGGCGAACAATCTGCTGCTTGCGATTCTGGATTCCCCGGAGCTCATGGAAATCCTTGCGGGATTCTACTTCTGAACGGCGGACGGAAAGCGGTGGCGGCTGAGGGAGCGGGCGCTGTGGTCTGCAGCGCCGAGAATCTGACAAAATCCTTCGGGGGCAGACGCGGGTATGCGCTCGGCCCCGTGTCTTTCACGGTGCATGCCGGGGAGATCGTGGGCCTGCGCGGGGAAAACGGCGCCGGGAAATCCACGCTGCTTTCGCTCCTTGCGGGGATACAAAAGCCGGACAGCGGCACGGTGCGCTATGCCTCCCGTGAAAACGGCGCCGTCGCCTATGTGCCGCAGGAGCTTTCTTTGTATGAGGCGCTCTCCGGCAACGCCAATCTGAAGTTTTACGGCCTTGCGGCGGGACTGCCCTTCCGGGCGATCCGTGTGCGCCGCAGATGGCTCTTAAAGGAGCTGGGCCTTTCCGACAAGGCCCGCGTGAAGGTGAGCGCCTATTCCGGCGGCATGAAGCGTCGCCTGCACCTCGCGAGCGCCCTGATGGTGACGCCGTCCTTGCTTTTGCTCGATGAACCGACGGTGGGCGCGGATACGCAGTCCGTCGAAAACATCCTGCATCTGATTTCCCATCTGAAAACCTTGCAGTGCGGCGTCGTGCTGGTGACGCATTCCGATGCGGAGCTGCAAAGCGTCAGCGACCGCATCATCACGCTGCAGAACGGAAAGATCGTATGAAGGGCTTCCTTGCGGCCTTCTATAAGGACTTAAAGCTCATGTGCAACCGGACGGGGCTGATCACGCTCCTTCTGGCGGCCCTGATGATTCCCGTATTCCTGTGGGGCATGCGCGATCTGGACACGGAACGCTTTGTGCAGCCCTTCCCGCTGGCGGTGCGTGACCTGGACGAAACCGTGATGTCGCGCTCCCTTCTTGCGCAGATTTCCGAGCTGGAGCTGTTTTCGGAGGTGCGCCGCATCGATGCGGACATGCCGGAGGAACGCGCGCTGCAGGAGGGCGCGGCCGCCGTGCTGACCATCCCGAAGGATTTCTTTTACGAAATGTATACGGGGAGCGACTGCCCGGCGGTGGTGACGCTGAATGACGCGCAGCCCCTGCAGGCGGCGCTGGTGCGCACGGTCATCACCTCCGTCATGGACATCGTGATCGCGGACCAGACGACCTGGCGCGCGCTGTATAAGACCGTTTACGGGGAGGAGATGGAGGCGCATCTGGGAGAGCTGTACGAGGGCGCCTCCGCGGAGATCTTCAGTGATGCGCTGTCCAGGCAGCGCGTGTTCCGCGAGGAGATCATTCCCTCAGACGCGGCGGCGAGAATGCGCAGGAAGCTCACGGCCATCCTCATGCCGATGCTGGCCCTCCTGTTCTGTCTGGCGTCGCTTCGGACCGTCAGGCAGGAGCAGCGCATGGGGGCATTGCTGCGCTTCCGTTCCCTCGGCCGCTCCTTTGTGTCTTTTCTGCTTTCCAAGTTTCTGATCGCGGCCTGCTTCACGGCGGTGGTGTTCGTGCCGCTGTATTTTCTGGCGGATACCGGGAGGGCAGGGCTGTTTCTGCTGCTGTCACTCCTGACCTTTGCGGCCTCCTTTGCGGTGATCAGTCTGCTCACGGTGCTGACGGCGGATGATTCCTCCGCCGGCCGCTGGTGCAATGCCTATCTGCTCCTGTCCCTGTTCTTCGGGGATGTGCTTTTGCCCGCTGGCTCCCTGCCCTCCGTGCTGTCGCCTTTGCAGCAGGCGGCCATCCCCCATCATGTGTTTCCGGTACTGAATGCGCTCTATGACGGGTACACCGCGACGGACGTTGTGCGCAGGATGCTGCCGCTACTCATCCTGACGGCGGGATGTGCGGCAGCGGCCCTGCTCCTTGCCCCGGTGACGGCGTGGAAGAGAAGGGGCGCTTCGGGCGGGAGTCCTGCCGCCGGAGACCGCGGCAGGGCCGCGGCGGGTATGCCCCGGGAAAGAAGGGGAGGCTTCCTGCCCTTTGTGTATATCAGCGGGATGAAGCTGAGGCTCTATACGGGCGGGCTCCTTGCCTTCGCGGCGGTGATTCTCCTGTCCCTCGCGTCCGGGATTGCGGTCCGTGACGCGCGCTACGGTGCGGACAGGCTCAGCATCGCGCTGGTGGATCTTGACGGGACCGGGGATTCCGCGGAGCTGATCCGCCTGCTGGAGGAGAAGTCTTCGGAGAGCCTGTCTCTGCATATCACGGACGAGGCGGGCGCGGCAAGGCTGATGATCGACGGGACGGCGGAGGGGCTGTTCACCATCGGCGAGGGCTATTCCAATGCCGTGCAGTCGGAGGGCATTCTGCCGCTGACCTACCGCGCCACACAGTCGGCCTTTACCGCGCAGGGGGTGCGGGAAATCATCGCCGGACAGGTGGCGTCGCAGCGCGCGACCTACCGCGCCTTCCGGCGGTATGAGGAGATGACGGGACAGACGGCGGATGAGGCGGTGCGGGAAGCGCTTCGCGCGGCGGTGCTGACGGAAAAGGAAACGCTTCCGGCGGTCTATGAGCTGCATACCCGCTCCGGCGAACCGCAGAAGGAGCCCTTCACGCCGGAGACGGTCAGCTTCTTTGCCCTGCTTCTGATTCTGATGCTGATGACCTTTGCCGCCTACACCGGGAGAACGGATGCGAGGAAGGCCTCGCAACGGATGATGACGGTGTCCTTCGGCAGACACCTGTCCTACGGGGCGGATGTGCTGGCGGTCTTTACGGCGGGGCTTCTGTGTGCCCTTGCCTTTTTTGCCCCCTTCGGTCTGCCGCCCCTGTGGCGTGTGCTGATTGTGCTGCTTCTGGTCATCAATGTGACCCTGCTTTCGATCCTTCTGACCAATATCACCGTGCATACGGGGCGGGTGGATGCCCTGGCGCCGCTGGCCACCCTTCTGATCTGTCTGGCGGGGGGATGCTTCCTGGATCTCACCGGCATCGCGCCCTCCCTGACGCGCCTTATGACGGTTTCTCCCGCGGGCGCCGCGCTCTTTGCGGAGCGGGGCTCGCTCATCGCGCTGGCCGTGCTTGCCGGGGAGACGGTGCTGTTCGGGGCGGGGGCATTTCCGAGACGGAAGTGAGGAACCGTTGTGAACCGCCTGCCCCAGTGGCCGATCAGCATAGTTACGTTAATCGTTTTTTAAGATATTCTTCTTCCTGCCTGCATTGATTAAGTAGTGTCAACTGCGTAAAATTTGAGATTATGAGGGAAAAACTGGTCAGGTTCATGCAGGGCAGGTATGGGGCTTACGGTGCGGACCGGCTGACGCGCTTTCTTTTGATCGTGTGGCTGGTGCTGTTTGTCGTGACGTCCTTCCTTCGGGTAAGGGGTCTGCAGCTGTTGCCGCTTCTCATCCTGGTCTATATGTATTTCCGCCTGATGTCCCGCAACATCCCCGCCCGGTATAAGGAAAATGAAACCTACCTGCGCATGACGGCGGGCGTAAGGACGCGGCTGAACGGTCTGAAGCGTAAACGCGTCACCGGGGACAATGCCTATCATATCTACACCTGCCCGAACTGCTCCCAGAAAATCCGCATTCCGAGCGGAAAGGGGCGCATCATGGTGCATTGCCCGCGCTGTTCCAACGAATTTCTGAAGGTGTCATAACCGTCCGCCATGTTCGGATATATTACCATCAACAAACCGGAAGTGAAGGTGAAGGAGTTTGAGCGCTACCACGCGTATTACTGCGGGCTGTGCAGGGATTTGCGTGCGCTCTACGGCCCCGCGGGGCAGATGACCTTAAGTTATGACCTGACCTTCGTCGCGGTGCTGCTCACGGCCCTGTACGAACCGAAGCAAAAGCATGCGCTGACCCGCTGCATCGTGCATCCGACCGTGCGCCATCCGATGCTGCGCAACGAATACACGGCCTATGCCGCAAAGATGAACCTGCTCATGGCCTATCACAAGGCACAGGATGACGCGCTGGACGAGGGCAGCGCGAAGGGGAAGGCGGCGGAGGCGCTGCTTAGGAGAAGTTATCGTAAAATCGTTAAGGAATATCCTGAAAAATGTAAACATATCCGGCGGGAGCTGAAGCGGATTCATGCCCTGGAGCGGGAGGACAGCAGGGATGTGGACGCCGCTTCGGGCGCCTTCGGGGAGATCATGGCGGAGGTGCTGACGATGCGTGAGGATGCCTGGACGCCGTATCTGCACCGCCTGGGCTTTTATCTTGGCAAGTTCGTCTATCTGATGGACGCCTTTGACGACATCGAAAAGGACCTCGCATCGGGAAACTATAATCCGTTAAAAAGTATATGGAATACCGATAAGGAACACTTTACGGAGCGCTGCCGCACCCTCCTCACCCTGATGATGGAGCAGACGGCGCGCGCCTTTGAGGCCCTGCCGCTCTTTCGGGACGCGGAGCTTCTGCGCAACATCATCTATTCCGGGGTCTGGGTAAGGTTCGCACAAAAGGTGAAAAAGTAGTATAATCGTACAAAGATGAGCGACCCGTATAAAGTCCTCGGGCTGACAAGGAACGCGTCGGACGAGGAGATCAAAAAAGCATACCGCAACCTGTCACGCAAGTATCATCCGGATGCGAACGTGAACAATCCGAACAAGGACAAGGCGGAGGAGATGTTCAAGCTGGTACAGCAGGCCTATGACCAGATCATGTACGAGAAGGAGCATCCTTACGCAAGCTCCGGTTCCTACGGGCAGTCCTCGCAGTCCGGTTACGGCTACGGCTCCGCGCAGGGGAATCCCTTTCAGGGAACGCCCTTTGAGTGGTTCTGGCGGGCACAGGGTGCGGGCGGAAGAACACAGAATGCCGCGGGAGAGGATCAGGAGACGATCCGCCTCCGTGCGGCATACAATTATATCCAGAACGGCAGATACCGTGAGGCGCTCAATGCCCTGGACGCGGTGGAGATGCACGGTGCGCAGTGGTATTATTTCCATGCGATCGCCAATTCGGGCTTAGGCAATAACGCGACGGCGATCGAAAGCGCGGAGCAGGCCGTGCGCCTGGAGCCGGACAACCCGACCTACCGGCAGTTTTTGACGAGGCTGCAGTCGGGCGGCGCCTGGTACAACGAACGCCAGACCTATTACGGTACGCCGTACAACATGCGCGGCTGCAACATGTCGCGTATTTGCACGCTTCTTTGCATTTCGCAGCTGTGCTGCGGCGGAACGGGAAGATACATGATGCCGTATATCTTTTGCTGTTAAGGGGTGAGCGATGGGCAGATTCGCGGTGATCTACGCAAGCGAGACCGGCAATACGGAGATGGTCGCAAGGGAGATCTATGAGGCCATCCGCTCGGACTCCAAGGAGCTTCTGGACGTGCGCAACTTTGACGGCCGCTTGGAGTCGGACGTGTATTTTATCGGCTACTGGGTCAACCACTCCACCTGCTCACTGGAGATCATGGACCTTCTGGGTTCGCTCCACGGCAAGCACGTGGCGCTGTTCGGCACCTGCGGCATCGATGATTCGGAGCATTATTACCAGCGCCTCGAGCGCAATGTCATTGCATTTCTCCCGGAGGATAACAATTACCTCGGGGCTTTTTACTGCCGGGGGAAAATGCCGCCGCAGATCCGGGAACGTTACGAGGAGGCGCGCGGCACCTATGAGGACGATATCTTAAACCGGATGCTGCAGACCTATGACGAAGCGCTGTCCCATCCGGACCGGCAGGATCTGTTACAGGCGCATCTGTTTGTGGATGAGGTATTCAAAAGCCTCGGGATAAGGTAGGGAAAAGACATGCAAATCATTATCGTCGGCTGCGGTGCCGTGGGCACCACGATCATCGCCCAGCTGAGCAAGGAAGATCACAACATCACCGTGATTGATATGGACGGAGAGGAGCTGAAGGACGTCGTGGACACCTATGACGTCATGGGTGTTGTCGGCAACGGCGCGAGCTACACGACGATGAAGGAGGCGGGGATCGAGGACGCGGACTTAATGATCGCCGTCACCAGCTCCGACGAGCTGAATCTCTTAAGCTGCCTCATCGCCAAGAAGGCCGGTGACTGCAACACGATCGCCCGTGTCCGCAATCCCATTTACAAGCAGGAGGTCGGGTACATCAAGGAGGAGCTGGGCTTATCCCTCGTGATCAATCCGGAGGAGGCGGCCGCGGCCGAAGCCGTGCGCCTTTTGAAATTCCCGAGCGCGAGAAAGGTGGAGACCTTTGCCCGCAGCCGCGTGGAGATGGTGACGCTGCAGATCGAGGAGGGCTCCATCCTCGCCGGAAAGTCCCTGCGGCAGCTGCAAAAGGAGCTGAAGAGCCAGGTGCTGTTCTGCGTGGTCGCAAGGGGCGGTGAGGTCATCATCCCGGGCGGCTCCTTTGTCCCGGAGGTTCATGACGAGATCACCCTGATCGGGCGGTCAAAGCATGTGATTGCGCTTTTCCGCAAGATGAAGCTGCCCACGGCGCGCGTGCATTCCACGATCATCATCGGGGGCGGCGGCGTCAGCTTTTATCTGATGGAGCAGCTCATCGCACTGGGCATTGACGTGCGTGTCTTCGAAAAGAACAAGGAGCGCTGCAAGGAGCTTTCCAACATCCTGCCGGAAGCGCTGGTGATCAATGCCTCCGGCACGGACCGCGACATGCTGATGGAGGAGGGACTCGCGGACGCGGAGAGCTTTGTCGCGCTGACGAGTACGGACGAAGAGAACATCATGCTCTCGCTCTTTTGCAAGAGCATGTCAAAGGCCAAGCGCATCATCATGCTGCATCATGCCAGATACGGAGACCTTGTGGATACGCTGGATGTCGGCTCCATCATCGACACCAGGGAGATCACGGCGGAGAAGATCGTGCAGTTTGTCCGCGGTATGTCGAACTCCCTGGATTCCAACATCGAATCGCTCTATGCCATCAACGAGGGCAAGGCGGAGGTGCTGGAATTCCTGATCCGGGAGAATGCGCCGGTGATTGACATTCCCCTGGCGGAGATGGATCTCAAAAAGGGCGTACTGGTGGCGGCCATCCTGCGCGGAAACGATTTCGTGCATCCGAAGGGCGATACCACGATTCATGTCGGCGACCGTGTGATTGTCGTGACAACCTTGAGCGGAATGGGGGACATCAGGGACATCCTGAATCAATCATGAACTATGCGATGATCCGGTTCGTCGTGGCACGGACCTTTCAACTGGTTGCGGTGCTGCTGCTTTTACCGTTGATGGTGGCGCTCGTCTATGCGGAATATGACAGGGCCCTGATCTTTGCGGGGCTGGCCGCCTTCTTCTTCGCGGTCGGCTTTATCGGCGCGCTGTACAAACCCGAAAACCGCATTTTCTTTGCGAGGGAAGGCTTCCTGATGACGGCGCTCATCTGGATCGTGATTTCCCTGCTGGGCGCTTTGCCCTTCCGGATCTCCGGGGAGATTCCGCATTACATCGATGCCGTGTTTGAAACGGTCTCCGGATTTACGACAACGGGAGCCAGCATCCTCTCCGATGTGGAGGTGCTCTCGAAGAGCACGATGTTCTGGAGATGCTTCACGCACTGGATCGGCGGAATGGGCGTGCTTGTCTTTATGCTGGCGATCTTGCCGCTTTCGGGCGGCAGCACCATGCACCTGATGCGGGCGGAGTCCCCGGGCCCCTCCGTCGGAAAGTTTCTGCCGCGCGTGCGCGGAACGGCAAGGGTCTTATATCTGATCTATCTTTCCTTCACCGTGGCGGAGATCCTGCTGCTGCTGGCAACGGGTCTGGACCTGTATGAGGCCTCCACACTCACCTTCTCCACGGTCGGCACCGGCGGCTTTTCGATCACGAACGCGGGCATCAACCCCTACCCGCTGGCCGCGCAGATCGTCATCACCGTCTTCATGATCATCTGCGGCGTCAACTTCAGCGTGTATTATTTTATTGTCACGAAGCGGCCGAAGGAGGCCTTTCAGAGCGAGGAAATGCGCTGGTATCTGGTCATCATGTTCGGCGTGGCGCTGATGATCGCCATCATGATCTACCGGGCGGGGATACAGGAGACGCCGGGCATGAGCTTTCACCACGCGCTCTTTACCACCTCCAGCGTCATGACGACCACCGGCTTTGCGACGCTGGATTTCAATCTTTTCCCGCAGATGTCGAGGACCCTGCTCTTCATGCTGACGCTGCTGGGTGCCTGCGCGGGCTCCACCGGCGGCGGATTCAAGGTGTCGCGTCTCATCATCTGTGTCAGGCGTATCAAGAACGAGCTGATCTTTTCCACGCACCGCAAGAGCGTGCGGCAGGTCTATATGGACGGGCACCGCGTGGAATCCACAACCGTGAAATCCGTGACCACCTATGTCGCGATCTATATTTTTATTTATGTGGCTTCTTTTATCCTGATTTCCGTGGACGGCTTTGATTTCGAGACAAACTGCACCGCGGTGGCGGCGACCTTAAACAATGTGGGACCGGGTCTCGGGATGGTGGGCGCGACCGGCAACTACGGCGCCTACAGTCTCTTTTCCAAGATCATTCTTTCCCTGGACATGCTGGCCGGACGCCTGGAGCTTGTTCCGCTGATGATTCTCTTTCGGCCGAAGTCATGGAGAGGGGACTAAAGCAGTTACCGGTACACCCACATCCGCAGCAGCCAGAGCAGCAGCAGATGCACCGGATAGAAGGCATAAAAGGCGTATTTCAGATTTCCCCGGATAAATCCCCGTTTGTCATTGTAAAAGAGCATCAGCAAATAGCCCGGAAAGGCCCAGATGGAGGAACTCCAGACGCTTAAGCTGACGGCTCCCTCCGCGTAGGCAATGACGCCCAGGTAAAAGTAGGCCGCAAGCAGCGCCAGCGGGCGGATCCTGCGCAGCAGGTAAAAAATGACGATCACGAGGACACCGCGGTGCTTGTAATCCACGCCGAGGACGTCCGCAAGGAGACAGGCCGCGTAGATCATCAGGAAGGAAAGCATCGCGGTCATAAGATACAGTGGAAGCGCGAAGGACTGTCTGCGCGTGCTGCCCGGCGTTCCTGCGGGCGGCTGCAGAAAGTGCTGCATGCGTTCCGACAGAAACTGCATCCCCCAGATACACAGAAACCCCAGGGCAAGCGTCAGGAAAACGCTCTGCCCGCCGGTCACCGCGGCGTAGTTATGCAGCAGGGAATCCCGCAGGCCATCGTGCGGGGTGCCCGCGGCGGTACAGTTCAGGGTGATGTCATAAGGGAATTCCGCAAGCAGCGCAAAGAGCAGCAGCGTCAGAAAATAGCGCAGGCGGTTTGTGGTGTAGAAGAGCGCTTCCACCAGCAAAAAGCAGAAGAGGGGAAAGGCAATGCGTCCGATGTTGCGCGTGACGCGGTACAGAATATAAGCGCCGCGCTGCGAAAGCCCGAAGGGATAGAGCTTGTCCAGATACATGGGCAGCAGGATCCCGGCCCCGATATGGTCAATGAGCATCGTGACGACGGCAACGAGCTTCAGGACGGAGCCGGAGATCACGCGGTAAGGTTCGGGGATAAAATTGAAGGAAACGGATGTATTTTGCATGATGATATATTATAATACAATTATACCAGGGTCAAAAACTTATTTCGACATCATGCTTACAGAAAAGGAGCAGACACATGAAACTGACCTTTATCGGTGCGACACACGAAGTCACGGGCAGCTGTCATTATGTGGAGGCCTGCGGCAAAAAGTTTATCGTGGATTACGGCATGGAGCAGGGCAAGAACTTTTTTGAGAATGTGCCCCTGCCGGTCAAGGAGTCACAGCTGGATTTTGTTTTGCTGACACACGCACATGTCGATCATTCCGGCATGCTTCCCCTGCTTTATAAAAACGGATTCACCGGAAAAATCTTTGCGACGGACGCGACATCGGATTTATGCGAGGTCATGTTACGCGACTGTGCGCACATTCAGATGCAGGAAGCGGAATGGCGCAAGCGCAAGGGCAAACGCAACCGCTCCATCGAACAGATCGAGCCTGTTTATAAGATGGAGGACGCGGAGGCGGCCATCCGCAGCTTCATTCCCTGTCCCTATGACAAAGAAATCACGATCTGCGAGGGCATCCGCATCCGCTTCACGGATGTGGGGCATCTCTTAGGTTCCTCCTCCATTGAGCTCTGGCTGGAGGAGAACGGCGTGCAGAGGAAGATCTGCTTCTCCGGTGATATCGGCGCGGCGGGACATCCCCTGATTCGTGAGGCGAAGAAGACGGAGGAGGCGGACATCGTCCTGATCGAATCCACCTACGGCACGCGCATCCACGCGGAGGAAAAGCCGGATTACGTAAAGGAACTGGCGGAGATCCTGGACCGGACCTTTAAGCGCGGCGGTAATGTCGTCATCCCTGCCTTCGCCGTCGGTCGCACGCAGGAGATGCTGTATTTCCTGCGCATCATCAAGCATGAGGGCCTGGTGAAATCCCTGCCGGATTTCCCGGTCTATGTGGATTCCCCGATGGCGGTTTCCGCAACGGAGATTTTCCAGGATCATGTCTATGACTGCTTTGCGGAGGAGGCGCTGGAGCTGGTGCGGAAGGGCATCAACCCGATCTCCTTCCCGGGACTGGAGCTGACGATCACGGCGGAGGAGAGCCGCATGATCAATGATGATCCGGAGCCGAAGGTGATTCTTTCCGCCTCCGGCATGTGCGACGCGGGCCGCATCAAGCATCACTTGAAACACAACCTGTGGCGACCGGAATCCACGATCTGCTTTGTGGGACATCAGTCGATCGGCACGCCCGGCCGCACGATCAAGGACGGCGCGGATGAGATCCGCATCTTCGGGGAGCCCGTGCAGATCAGGGCGGAGATCACCTGGCTCAAGGGCATGAGCGGTCACGCGGACAAGAACGGCCTGATCGACTGGATTCAGGGCTTTACGAAAAAACCGCAGAAGGTCTTTGTGGTGCACGGCGAGGCGGACACGGCGGATGCCTTTGCGGCAACCCTGCGGGACGAATACGGCTTTGACACCTACGCCCCTTACAGCGGGACGGAGTTTGATCTTGCGACGGGAGAGTTCATCCGTGAAACCGAGGCCGTTCCCGTGGCGAAGAAGGCCGCGCCGGTCACGACGATCTTCGGTGCCCTGCGTGCTGCGGGCGACCGCCTGATGAGCATCATCTCGCGCTCGACGGGCCTTGCGAACAAGGATCTGAAGAAGTTTACGGAGGAAGTGGAGGCCATTTCCGATAAGTGGGAGATTGATCCGTGATGCAGGCGATCGTGGCGGCGGACAAAAACTGGGGGATCGGGCGCGACGGGACGCTTCTCGTGCGCATTCCCGCGGACATGAAGCGCTTCCGGGAGATGACGACGGGAAGGGTCGTGATCCTTGGCCGGAAGACCCTGCAGACCTTTCCGCAGGGACGTCCCCTGCCGGACCGGGATAACATCATCTTAAGCCGCAATCCTTCCTTTCAGGTGAAGGGGGCCGCGGTTGTGCGGAACCTTGATGAATTGCAGAAGCTGATTGCGGATGTGGATGCGGATGATGTTTTCTGCATCGGCGGTGCTCAGATTTACGAACTCCTGCTTCCGCAGTGTGATGTCTGTCATGTGACGCGGCTTGAGCGCAGCTATCACGCGGACGCCTTCTTCCCGGATCTGGATGCGGATCCCGACTGGGAGCTTGTCGAAGAGTCCGAAGAGCAGACCTATTTCGACACGGCCTATACCTTCTGTACCTATCGGAGGAAATAAACGCCGCTCAGTTCAGCCGCTTACAGACGGCTTCCAGCACACCGCCGGCGACCGAGAGAGCTTTATCAGAGACGGTGTCGCAATAGGAGATATCCCCCCGCGGATCAATGTCGCCGCATTTGAAGCCCTTTGTGACAGGGGTATTATCCGCAAGGAGTCCGCGCAGGACGCCGGGGATCTGTGCAGTGACGGGAATATCATTGACAGTTGCGATGATTTCACCGGCCTCTGCCATATCCCCTATTTCCCTGTCTGTATGAAATATCCCGTCCGCAGGCGCACGCAGCAGGCGCTCGGATGTAAATCCGCCGATGCTGCCGGGGGTTCCGGTGTTGGCGGAGGGGCTTCCTTCATAGAGCGTGCGGCCCAGGAAATGCCCGCGCTGTGTTTCGATGCAGGCATGACAGTCCCTGCCTGCGGAGAATCCGGGTCCCACACCGATCACGACCTTCGCATCGGTGATGACGGTGCCGGTGTTTTTTTTGGCCAGAATGGCATCGACGAGGACATCGGGCCGCAGCGCCTCTTTGCAGGCGGCCTCCGGGTCGATGAGCAGGGCGATAGTGCCGTTGTTCGCGGTGTTGAGCGCCTCGGCGGCGTCCCCGCACAGTTTGGCCGTCACATCCTCCACGCGCATTTCCCCCTTCCGCACGGCCTCCGAAAAGGCGACGGTGCGGCGGATCGCCGTGGGGGCTTCGATCTCGCACATCACGATGCGCATGCCCGCATGATACAGCCGGAGTGCAATGCCGGAAGCGATATCACCCGCGCCGCGGATGAGGACGAGCGGTTTCATACGGCATCCCCCTTTCTGCGTGCGGCGCGGTGTGCGATCAGCTCCGCACAGATACTGACGGCAATCTCCGCAGGTGTCTGCGCGCCGATCGCCAGGCCGATGGGGGAGTGAATCCTTGCAATTTCCGTGGCGGGAAAGCCGGCCTCCAGGAGGCGCGTGCTGACCGTCATGGCCTTGCGCCTGGAGCCGATGCAGCCGATATAGGAGGGCTGTAAGGGCAGCACCAGGGAGAGCACCTCAAAATCCCCGCGGTGTCCGGCCGTGGTGATGACCACGAGATCATCCTCCGTGATGCGCAGCGCCTCCGAAGGCATGCCGTAGGGCAGACAGAGTTTGGCTACGGCGTCCGCAAAAAGGACTTCGTCCAGGGCTTCCTTTCTGTCATCGATGACGACCACGGGAAAGCCGGTTGTGCGGAGCAGGGGATAGAGCGCCCGCCCGACATGGCCTAAGCCGAAGAGGTACACCATGCCGCGGAGGGTCACGGGTTCGATCAGAAGGTGACCGTTCAGCTGCGGCTGACGCAGGGGCGATGTGCCGCCGGTTTGCGCCCGGAGTGTCGCTTCATCAAGAAGCGAGAGGAGGACCGATGGTTCCGCGGGACAGACGGCGGACGCGGAAAAGCATGGGATCTCCGTCAGGAGATAACGGTTTGCCACACCATCCTGCAGTGCCGCCGCTTCTGCCAGCACGGCAAGCGCCGCCTCATCCGGATAATAGAAGAAGAGCCGCACGGCACCGCCGCAGATCATGCCGGTCTTCACGTCCCGTGTCGTGCCGTCAAGATCGTATTCCCGTACAAAATATGAGCCGCGGGATAGCGCAAAGAGCTCCGCGGCTTCCTTCGCCGCAATCCGCTCCACGCCGCCGCCGCCGACAGTGCCGACGGTGCTTCCGACCGGAAAGACGGCCATGTGCGTGCCGGATTTGCGCGGCGTCGAGCCCTCCTCCGAGAGGATGGTGCAAAGCACCGCGTCCCGGAAGGCCGGATGTGCCACGAGTTCTTGAAAAAAGGATAATCTGTCCATCTTGCTGTCGCTCTCCGTTTTCGGTTTCCCCATTATACTATATCCCGCGCCGGGCGTCCAAGATGTCCGAAACAAAAACGCGCCCGGGTGGAGGCTATCCGAGCAGCGACAGCACGCCCTGATTGCTCTGGTTTGCCTGGGAAAGAACGGATTGTCCCGCCTGAATCAGAATGTTCCTGTTGGAATAGACCACCATCAGATCCGCCATATCGGCATCGCGGATGCGGGACTCCGCGGCGGTGGTGTTTTCGACGACATTGTCGAGATTTTTAACTGTATGCTCCAGCCGGTTCTGGTAGGCACCGAGTTCGGAGCGCTCCCTGGAGATGACCTCCAGTGCACGTTTGCATTTGTCGATGCCGGCGCGGCCGCCGTCGCCGGTGCGGTCGCTGACATCTATATCAAAGACACCGATGCGGGAAGAGTTGATCGGATTGATGGTGAGTTCCATCTCGTCTCCGTATTCCGCACCGACCTGGAGGGTAAGCTTCAGCGGGCCGTGGTGACCGAAGTTGTATTTCCCTTCCCCGGAACCATAAGGTTTCCACGAGACCCAGGTGGAGTAGTCGGCAGTAGAGGGGTTTTGGTTAATGATACCGGTTGCAATCCTGTCGTATATGGATTCTTTGGTGGCGGAAATCGGAACAGTGTCATTGCTGCCGTCATTGTTGTTGACTTCGTTCGAAACCTTGTAATACACCATGTCACCTGAGTTGTTTTGAATTCCGACAACATCACCGTCCTGAAGGGGATCAAATGAAAACACGGCATCGGTGTCTGTCGTCGGCTGCGTCAGGGACATGTTATTCAGGCCGGTGACCACCGGCGGATTTGCCGTCACCGTTTCCTGACGCAAACCGTTCAGAAGTTTGATTTCATTGAAGGTGGTCGTGGCGCCCGTTCTGTCGATTTCGTCATTCAATGCCCTGATTTCGCTCTGGATATAGTTGCGGTCCGTCTGATCCAGGGTGGCATTGGCGGCCTTGACACAGAGCTCGTTCATGCGCTGTATCATGTCATGCACTTCGTGAAGCGCGCCTTCCGCGATTTGCAGACAGGAGATGCCGTCCTGTGCGTTGGCTGTTGCCTGCGTAAGTCCCCGGATCTGACGGCGCATCTTTTCGGAAATGGCCAGCCCCGCAGCGTCGTCGGCAGCACGATTCACACCGTAACCGGAAGAGAGCTTTTCCGTCACTTTCTTCCGGTCGGCGACATTCACATTCAGCATGCGATTGGAATTCATAGCCTGTAAATTGTGCTGCACCACCATCTTATTCACCTGCAAATTGCGCACGTAACACTATATCTTTATATCGGCAGGATGCCGTTGTCGCATAAGCGCTTCCGCAGCTCCCTGCCCCTCAAAACATGCATAAGCACGCTGAATATCCAAAATACATGCCGCGGTTTGGTGTTCCGGGGCAGAATCTTTCCTTGATGCTTTGCAAAACATACTGTGGGTACAAACGAATAAGGTTGAAAGTATAGCGCTGAACAAGCGAATAATCTGGAGATAAAAAACATAAATTTAAAATAAAATAATACTTGACAAAACATAAAGCAGATGGTATGATCCAACCGTCGGCTTTTGTTTTATGCCGAAGAATGTAATGCCGCGGTCGCGGTACTTTCGGAGAGGGCCCCTCCGGACATTCCAAAAAGAACTTTAACAACACATTTTGTGGTATACTGTAGAGAAAGAATTTTTGCGCAGGTTCTTTCTCCGGGTATACCGAAAGTAAGCAAGAGGGGATACCGGAAAGGGGAGAGAACATGCAAAACAAAGTAAACGTAAGCCGCGAACACAAAAACAGACTGTTTATATCGCTTTTCGGCAGTGCCGAGCGGAAAGAAAACACGCTTGAACTGTACAATGCCGTCAACGGGTCACAGTATGACAACCCTGACGACATCATAATCTTTACGATCGAAGACGCATTGTATCTGGGCATGAAGAATGACGTTGCGTTCCTGATTGCCTGTGTTATGAACCTGTTTGAGCACCAGAGCACCGTGAATCCGAACATGCCGGTGCGCGGACTGTTGTATTTTGCGAAGCTGTACGAGAAGTACATCAAGCTCAAAAAGCTTCGCATACATTCATCGACACAGCTGAAATTGCCGACGCCGCGCTACATTGTGTTTTACAACGGCATACAGGAACGTCCGGAGAAAGAAGAGCTGCGTCTGACAACGGCTTTTGACAAGCCGGAAGAAAGCAGTATCGAAGTAAAGGCAACCGTACTGAATGTCAACTACGGGAAGAACCGTAAACTGATGAAGCAGGCGCAGACACTGGAGGAGTATGCGCAGTTTATTGCGGCTGTGAGACGATACGGCAAGGAATTGCCGCCGGAAGCGGCAATTGACAAAGCAGTCACGGAATGCATTGACAAGGGCATCCTGGCAGAATATCTGCTGGCGCGTAAAGCGGAGGTACACGACATGTTGCTGACAGAGTACAACGAGGCGGAAGTGCATCAGGAGTTTTTTGAGGAAGGCAGAGAGCAAGGGATAGAGCAAGGGATAGAGCAAGCCTTTATGAAGATGGCAGCATATTTCCGTGCGCAGGATACCAGCCTCTCGGAGGAGCAGGCTAAGGCGATGGCAGAAAGCATCCTGCGGGGATAATCCGGAGGGGTGTCTTGTGGTCGGGAGGCCGCGCGGATACTACATCTTGGGGCTGCAGGAAGGAATCTTCAAAACATGTCGGAAGTTCCTTGACAGCCCTTTTTTCAACCCATATAATTTGCATACAAGATTGGGAAAAAATGTATTATTTTTTTAAAGAAAACTTAATACATCGCATTTTTATGCCGATAAACAGATATATTACTGTAGGAAAATGCAATTCCGGAGTCAGTAGTGGGGGGAATATCGGTAGGTGCGCATGGATGCGCAGGATGCAGAAAACAGTGTATAGGGAGATTCCGATGTTCCCGGGGAAGGAGATGCTCAAATGAAATCCAGAGGAAAGATAGCCTTCATGGTGTTGGCGTCAATTGTCTTGACGTCTGTTTTTGCTGTTACGGTGAAGCCGGTGACGGTCAGGGCGGCGGCTACATATGATAGCAATAATGCTACATGGACAATCACCGATACTGCATCAAGTAGTGATATAACATCACCTAAGGCAACGGACAAGATTGCGCTTAGTACAGGTTCTGTTTTTACAGTGAATGGTGATTTGGCAGTTTTCAGTATCGACGGATCGGGTAAGCTGATTGTCTCAAATGGGAATCTTATAGTTAACAACGGAATCAGCTTAACTGGTACGATTGAGGTAACAGGAGGCAATATAATTGCAATCGGCGCACAGAGCGGAATAGTTTCTGCAGGATTTACCATCTCCAACGGCACAGTAAATGCAACTGGCGGAGATGTTGCTGATACAGCCGGTCTTTTTGTCAATGGATCACTGACTGTCAGTGGAGGGAGCATAACTGCGAGTGGATATTCCGGGATAAGGGCAACAGAGATTAGTGTTACAGGTGGTAGTGTTGCATCTACGGGCAATACCAATGCGGCATTTGCTGCGAACAAGATCAGCGCCGGTGTCACAATCCCTGAAGGTGGAAGGATAGGAAAAAAGGATAACAATAGTGCGAATCCGGACACGGTGCTGAGTAGCGATGGAGCAGTGCAGAAGACAGCCACGATTGTTGCCTATACGTCTCTGACAATCGATTCGACATCTCCCTTGAAAAGCGGAAAAAAAGGCGAATCGTATACAGAGACTCTGAAAGCCAACAAATCGTATGCCACGTGGAGTGAGACTACAAGCAATCTGTCAACCAAGAACCTGACGCTAAATACGAACGGGACAATTACCGGTACGCCGAATACAGCGGGAGATGTTACTTTTAAAGCGCAGGCATCGGATGGGGTTTCGTCAGTGACCAAGGAATTCACTATCACGATAGTGGATCCAAATGTCTCGGTCACCGGTGTCAGCATCACGGACGATAAGGATGTATCAATTACGTCGTTTGACATCTATGTGGGAGAAACGAAAACGCTGAAGGCAGTTGTCACACCGAGTGAGGCATCGAATAAAAACGTCACATGGGACTCCGCAACGAAAGATGTTGCATCTGTAAGCGCGACCGGTGTTGTAACAGGGTTAAAAGCGGGTTCGTCAAAGATTACAGTCACGACAGCAGACGGTGGCAAAACAGCAGATGTGACAGTGACGGTCAAAAACAGACCTGTCACCGGTATCACGGTTGCCCCCGCGTCGCAGACGATCGGTAAGAGCGAGACGGTCACATTGACAGCGACGGTTGTTCCGGCAGAAGCTACTATTAGAACCGTGGAATGGGTGTCGGATAAACCGACAGTGGCTACGGTAGATAAAACAACGGGAAAAGTGACCGGCGTTGCAGCCGGTACGGCCACCATCACAGCTACTGCTAGCGACGGAAGCGGTGTCAAAGGCACAGCCGCCATCACCGTCGATGCCGAGAAACCCTATATCTCCACGACCGAGTTGCCCAATGGGACGGTGAATGTGCAGTATACGGAGACAACACTTGCGGTTGCGAGTACAACGGACAGTAACCCTTTATGGTCTATCTCTTCCGGGAATTTACCGAAGGGACTGGATATAACCAGTCGTGGAAAGATTTCCGGGAAGCCGACAGAAGAAGGGACATTCAAGTTTACGATCCAGGTAAAATGCACCGTTTCTGGTGTCGAGAGATTAGCCACAAAAGAATTCACAATCGTCATCGACAAGGAAGCAGCAGTCAAGCAGGGCACACCGGAGGTCAAGATCAGCAGCGGCAGCGCATTGAAGGGTGTGACGGACCGCGACAAGGTGTTAGAGGATTTTGTCAAGGCGCAGTCGGCGGAAACCGGGTACGTCAAGACGTATACATTGAATGTGGAAACAAAAGCCCCGGCCGGAACGGAAAAGACAACTGTTGACACGAAGATCAAGGAACTGTTCAACGGGCTGAAAGCGAATGATCAGTTCAAGCCGCTGTATCTGGATATCGGCGTGGTACTGGACAAGCTGAACACGAGTACCAATCAATCGGATAAGACCAATGTTCCTGACCTGGGGCAGGTCGTGGAAATCCATCTGACGGTGGAGGACACCGTGACAAAATATCCGAACACCATGCAGCTGGTCCGCAACCATGGCAATCAGGGGCTGACGGTCTTTACCAGACTGACGGAAAAGCCTGCAAAGGCTGACTGGAAGGATGCCACGTTCTATGTGAACGGCACGGATTTGTATGTTTATTCCAGATGGTTCTCCACATATGTGGTGGGGTATGCGACGGTTGACACCTGGAAGGTGAAATTTGATGTGGACGGCGGAAGTGTCGTGGAAGACCGGCTGGTGGTCAAGGGCGAAACGCTCGGAAGGCTCGCTGCGCCCACGAAGGAAGGTTACGAGTTCGATGGCTGGTACACGGATGCCGCGAGGACCACGCCCTTTGACATGGACACGACCGCAATCACCGCGGATCTGACCCTGTACGCCAAATGGACGGAAACGGACGGCATGTCCGCAAACAGCGGACCGCGTTCCCGCAGCGGCACGGCGGATCAGGACGAAGCCACCGTCCGCGGTTCCCGCACGGGTGACAACAATGAGGCGGAGCGTATTGCGAGACTGCTCGCCATCATGACGACGACCTGGATCGTGCTCTTCAACGCGCTGGCCTTCGGGAAGAAGAGAAGACAGCGGATCAGAAGGAGATAAACTCCGGCGAATGACGCTTGATGAAGCGGCCGAGGGAAGGTGTGACAACAGCACCGTCCTCGGTCGCTTTTTTATACGGAGATTTTGTGACAGAAGGCAGATTTGACAGACTTGACAGATTTAACAGATTCTGGATATAATTTCAGAAAACGGAGATTTTGAAATAGCGGATGCCATTGACGGTATCAGGGTGGAGGAAAAACATGTTTGCAAATCCGTTTACACCGATTTTCGGGGGTAAGCCCGATGTGTTCTTCGGACGAACTGAAATACTGAACCGCTTTGAATTGGCCATGATCGATCCGGGCAGTGATGACCGCGCATTATTCATTACCGGAACCCGAGGCTGTGGAAAAACCGCCCTGTTGGAGCAACTTTCCATGAAAGCGCGAGAAAAAAAGCGTGTCGTGATCGATCTCGGACCGGAGGATGCGATCGCGCAGCTTGTTCGTGCACTTGCGGGTTATGATGAAATCAGCAGCACCGTCAGCCCGCAGGCAAGCGTAAACATTCTCGGCATAGGAGGAGGGATCAGTGCAGGGGCAGTCTCCAAAACCAGCCGGGCGGGCAGGGAAAGCCTGCAATCACTCCTGTTGGAGCGTTGCGAAAAGGCAAAGAACGGACTTCTTGTTACGGTGGATGAAGTTCAAAAGGTTTCTGTGGAGGATATGTCTTCCATTTGCAACGCATTTCAAATGGCTTCCCGGAAAGGGCATGATATCATGCTGGTTGTGGCAGGGCTGCCATACGCCCATGCAACAATCACACACAACGAGGGCTGCACGTATCTGCGCAGAGCCTCGCATGAGGAACTTGGTCTGTTTACCTGGCAGGAGACTGCGGAGGCCTTTTCCGGTGTGTTTTCCGGAATCAAAGGCTGCAGGATCAGCGGTATATGCATCGACAGCCTGAATGAAGCCAGTTTTGGACATCCGTATTTGATGCAGCTGCTGGGATTTCATCTGATCACACGGATCAATGAGGGAAAACCGGGCAAAACGCATGAGGCCAGCGAAGAGGAATTGCGCGTGGCGATCGAAAACGCGCTTTTGGCGTATGAGCGACGTGCATTGGATCCTCTTATAGAAGAACTGACGGACAGTGAAAAAAGGTACCTGACTGCGATGTCAACCGTGCTCGGCGACGACCGTCTCGCTCTGACATCTGCTATTGCGAAAAACCTCGGCGCTGCCCAGAACAAATTAAGCAAAGCGAGAGCCGGACTCATTGACAATGGCATAATTGCCGCACCGGAGCACGGGAAGGTGATGTTCTGCGTTCCTTATCTGGCAGATTATATAAAACAGGACAAAAGAAACTCCAATGCCGTAGCGGTGGCAAGAGAGCGGAGAGTATAGCTTCCTCATCCGCGCAAAATGCATATAAATGAGGAGTTAAAGAGCGACATCCGGCGGATGACGTCTGATGAAGCGGCCGAGGGAAGGTGTGACAACGGCACCGTCTTCGGCCGCTTTTTTGCCGCGCAGAAAGACCTGCTCGATCGTGCCGGTGATTTGTGTTCCCTCGAGCGGTGCGTAATCACATTTGCTGACCTGGGATTTGACGGAGATGGTCTTTTTGCCCTGCGGATTCAGGACGACGATATCCGCGTCAGAGCCTTCCGCGATCACGCCCTTCCCAGGGTAACAGCCGTAGAGACGCGCCACGTTTTCGGAAAGGACGGCGCAGTACTGTTCTTTGGTGATGCGGCCTTTGACGACGCCCTCGGAGAACATGACTTCGCCGCGGGTTTCCACGCCGGGCATGCCGCCGGGGATTTTGCGGAAGTCATCGATCCCGAGCTTCTTCTGCTCCGTCGTGAAGGCGCAGTGATCCGTGCAGACGGTCTGGATCTCGCCGGAGGCGATCGCCGCCCAGAGCGCATCCTGATCCTTTTTCTTCCGAAGCGGCGGGGCGATTACGTACTTTGCCCCCTCAAAGCCCGGAAGCTCATACAGGGAATCATCCATCGTGAGGTATTGCGGGCAGGTCTCCGCATAGATGCGGACGCCGCGCTTTCTGGCCTCACGGATTTCGTTTAAGCCCTCTTCGCAGGTTAAGTGCACATCGATCACGGGACAGTCCGCGACCTCCGCGAGACGCAGGTAGCGGTGAATGGCCTCGGCCTCCGCCTGGGCGGGGCGGGTAAGATAGTGCGAGCGCACCTCCTTTGCGCGGTGATCCTTCATAAACTCCTCGCGCAGGGCGTCGATCATGCCGGCGTTTTCGCAGTGGCAGCCGGTGGTGGCGCCGACCTCACGCAGACGCTGCAGGATTTCAAAAATTTCCTTATCCGTGAGCTGCGTGTCATAGGTCATGTAGACCTTGAAGGTGGTGATGCCCTCGTCCATCATGTCCTGACACTGCAGCCTTGCTTCCTCATTCCAGTCGGTGATGGACATGTGCATGGAAAAGTCACAGGAGACGCCTGCTGCGGCCTTGTCCAGCCAGTTCCGCATGCCCTCCCGGAGGGTTTCGCCCCTGTACTGCGTGCCCATGTCGATGATCATGGTGGTGCCGCCGGCAATGGCCGCGGCGGTTCCGGAGGCGAAGTCATCGCAGGTGACGGTGCCCGCCACATGCAGGTCAAAGTGCGTATGGGCGTCGATAAAGCCCGGGAAGAGGAGCTTTCCCGTAACGTCGATCACCTCCGCCCCCGCGGGGATGTCCGCCTGTTCGCCCGCGCGGATCACCCGGACGATTCTCTCCCCGTCCACGAGAACATCCGCAGGAAAGCTTTCCTTTGCACTGACCACCGTACCGCCCTTGAAACAGATCATGACACACCTCCGTTTTTTGAAATGGTATCTTATTATACCACGGATGGCGGAACAGAGGGATAAGTGGTATAATGGAGCGGCAACACAAACCACAGGGAACTGTATGGAAAGGAGCTTTGACATGAAATTCTATCAGTGTGCAAAATGTAAAAAGATTGTAGGGATGATCCAGCCGTCCGCATGCCCGACCATGTGCTGCGGTGATGAGATGCAGGAAATGAAGGCCGGTACCTCCGACGGCGCCGCCGAAAAGCATGTGCCGGTGGTAAATGTGGACGGACAGAACGTGACCGTGGATGTGGGGAGCGTGGCCCATCCGATGCAGGAAGAGCACTGGATCCAGTGGATTGCCCTGGAAACAAAGCAGGGCATGCAGCGCAAGGTCTTAAATCCTTCCGACGCGCCGAAGGCAAGCTTTGCGCTGACGGCGGATGATGCGCCGGTTGCCGTTTATGAGTACTGCAACCTGCACGGCCTCTGGAAAACCGATCTGTAAATCATTTGGAGCCGTATGGCAAAACGATCCAAGCGTGCGCGGCCGTCTGAGGGGCGGTCGCGCCGTTTTCAACAACAAAAACAGACACTGAAATGGCAGATCGTGTTCTCCCTCCTGGTGATGGGGGCTTTGATCGGCGTGATGGTCTTTCTCCGTGCGCGGATGAAGACGCCCACCCTTGCGGATGTGCAGGTCACGAAACCGGCGCAGACGCCGCCCTCCATGACGGATGAGGCTTATGAGGAACGCGGCTTCTCCGTGACGTATCTGGATGTCGGGGAGGGGGATGCCGCGCTCGTCACCTGTGACGGGCAGCACATGCTGATCGACGGGGGACTTCCGGAGAATTCCGACCGGATCTATACGGTGCTGAAGGACCGGGAGATCACGCATCTGGAGTACATTGTCTGTTCCCATGCGCATGAGGATCATGCCGGGGGATTGTCCGGCGCACTGAGGGCGGCGTCTGTCGGCACGGCCTATGTGCCGCCGGGTGAATACACCGGGCGCGCTTACGAAAACTTCCTGGAGGCACTGGATGCGCAGGGAAAGCAGGCGGTGACGGTGACGGCGGGTGAGCGCTTCTCCCTGGGCAGTGCGGAGGTGACCATCCTTGCCCCCGTTGATCTGGCGCTGGCGGAGGAGATCGAAAACAATGCCTCCGTCATGCTGCGCATTGTCTATGGCAATACTTCCTTTCTGTTCACGGCGGACGCGGAAAGCGCGGAGGAGCTTTCGGTGCTGGATACGGGGGATGATATCCGTTCCACGGTCTTAAAGGCCGGGCATCACGGGAGCTTTTCCTCTTCGACGGATGTCTTTCTGGATGCGGTTTCACCCGCGTACTGCGTGATTTCCTGCGGAGAGGGGAACCCTTACGAGCATCCGCATGAGGTGACGCTGCGAAGGCTGAACAACCGCAGCATCACGGTTTACCGTACGGATTTACAGGGGGATATCACCTGTGTGAGTGACGGGGAGACGGTGACCTTCTCGACGGAGCGCTCCGTCACGCCTTAAGGGAAGGCGGCAGATCGTATTTGATTTTATCCTGTACGCTGATTTCTTCGCCCAGCTGAACCTCAATCAGCTTCAGTTCCGTATCCGCAAATACCGTATGTTTGCTGCCGGCACGCATCGTGACAACATCGCCGGGGCGGACCTGCTGCTCCTTTCCGTCCACAAGCGTCCGGCCCTCGCCGCCGATCACGACCCAGACCTCATCACGGTACATATGGGAATGATAATTCATGGAATGCCCGGGACGCAGCGTGACCTTGATCGTCACGGAGGCATTTTCCACATCGATCACCTGATAGCTTCCCCAACTTTTTTCCGCAAACATGATCTGCTGATCGATCCTGTCCACATAGGGCTTGATGTAGGAGCTCTGCTCCTTGTCGGAGACGAGGATGCCCTCCGGGGAGGCGCTGATCACGACGTCCGATAAGCCCATCGCCAGCACCGGCACGTCCATCTCATTGATGATATGGACGCCCTTGCAGCTTTCGTTGGTATAGGCATGACCGATGACGTTTTCTTCCATGGCCTCCGTCAGCGTGTTCCAGGTGCCGAGGTCCTTCCATGTCCCGGCAAAACGTTGCACCTGCAGGCGGGGTTCCTTTTCCACGACGGCGTAATCGAAAGAAATCTTTTCCAGTGTTTTGTATTTCGCAAAGAGATCCTGATAATCCGTGAAGTCCATCTGTTCATGCGCACGGTCGAGCACATATTGCAGACGGAAGGCGAAGACGCCGCCGTTCCAGAGGGCGCCCTCCGAGATATATTTTTTTGCGGTCTCTTCATCCGGCTTTTCCCGGAATGTTTTGACCCGGCTGACATGTTCCTCCGTCTCCGGGATGATGTAGCCGTATTTTTCGGAAGGATAGGTCGGCTCCATGCCGAGGAGTGCGATGGCCGCCTCGTCCTTTGCGGCCTGTATGCTCAAGTCCTTCAGTGCACGGAAATAATCCGTTTCCACAAAGGGGTCCACGGGAAAGACGACCGCCACTTCGGAGGGGCTTGCGCCTTTGACATCCGTGAGATAAGCGGAGGCCAGGGCAATCGCCGGAAAGGTGTCCCTGCGGCAGGGCTCAACGGAGATGGAGATGTCCTCCCCCAGCTGGTTATGCAGGGCGGAAACCTGTGATTTGCTTGTGGCAACGGTGATCGTCGCGTCCTCTGCGACGGTCTTTGCTTCCCGGTAAATGCGCTGGATCATGGATTCATGCGTCCCGTCCGGCTTCGGAAACAGTTTCAGGAACTGCTTGGAGCGCACGTCGTTGGATAAGGGCCACAGCCGTTTTCCGCTTCCTCCGGAAAGTAAAATCAAATGGAAAGCCAAAATAAAAACCTCCGATGCTTCGTTATTGTCTCATTGTACCACACTCCCCCTTTGTTCCGCCATCCGTGGAAGCATACAGATTATAGAAAAAATAGAAAAGAATAGAAAGAATAGAAAGAAATAGAAAGAATAGAAAGAAATAGAAAGAATAGAAAAAAATAGAAAGAATAGAAAAAAATAGAAAGAATAGAAAAAAATAGAAAGAATAGAAAGAATAGAAAGAATAGAAAGAATAGAAAGAATAGAAAGAATAGAAAGAATAGAACCTGCATTCCCGTGACACCACACTATGTGTCACTATGAAAGTGCCGTGAAACCGCGTAAATACTGAAGATTTTTCGATTCCGCTCTTGACTCCGACATAGTTATGTGTTAAAATACATAACGAGGAGGAGTGAGAG
>JAFSPF010000017.1 GCA_017443065.1 Lachnospiraceae bacterium | reverse complement strand
TCCATGGCATTGTTACATGGATGAACGGAGAGATTGATTGTGCGCCGGAGTTTATGTATACAAACGGAGAGCCGTGTTGAAATGTGCGACCTGTGTGCGACCTCGCAGAAAAGAGAGGCTGCAACCCCCTTTCTTTCGGTATTTTTATTTGTGAGCAATCCTTCAAATCCGGCTGTCACCTGACTTGAAACCCTTGTGGTTGCTGGCTTTCAGCAATGCAAGGGTTTCGTTTTTTCCCTTGACCCACCCTTTGCCCCACCCCCAAACGGGGCATTTTTTGTGCGTTGTCCCGCGCCGTCTTCGTTTATCTGAATCCGTTTAAGCGCACATACATAGAACGCCCATTTTTCGCCCTGCGCTGAATGGGTGTTTTTATGCCAAAAAACGGAGGAAATCACTATGGAAAGAACGAGAATCTATACATGTCTGCTGTATTCGTTGGATGACGTTTTAAATTATGGAAAGGTGCTAAACATCCCGCAGGCAGATGAGCGCGATCGGGTTGTGGAGCGCAAGGAAGTTCCTCTCTTTAACGAAAAGGCGTATCGCGAGGCGGTGATTAATGCGTTTATTCATAACCGGTGGTTAGGTGGAAACGCGCCGATGTTTACAGCGTATTCAAATCGGATAGAGATTACTTCTCACGGGAATATACCACCGGGACAAACCGTGGAGGGGTTTTATTCGGGTGTGTCAGTGCCAGTAAATCAGAAACTGTCTGATATGGTTTTGCAACTCCATATCAGTGAGCGCACCGGACGGGGCGTCCCTAAGATCATCGAAGCATATGGGCAGGACGTGGTGCAGTTTCATGATGGTTTCATCACGGTGGATATTCCTTTTGAGCGGATTGATGCGACGGCCCAGGACGGATACCCTAAGAAGTATTCGTATCGCTATGACGAACGCGAAAAAACGACCCAGGATGATAAAAAATACCCCAAGACGAGCGGAAAAACGACCCAAGATGAAAAAAAGCACCCCAAGATAGCCAAGAAAACACCCCAAGATGCAAAAAAACACCCCAAGATGGATACATCATACATAAGTGAGGGAAACACATCGGAAGAGATTATAAATCCCGCTCTAAGTAGAATGATAAAGCAGGATGTTATAACTGATAAGATTTTGCGCTTTTGCAGAGAACCTCGTGGGATGCTTGAAATATCAACGTTTCTTGATATAAAGGATCGTAAAAATGTGAGGAGGTGGCTCAAACCACTCTTAGAACAAGGGCGTCTTGCGATGACGATTCCGGAAAAGCCCAACAGTAAATATCAGAAGTATATTACGGTACAGGGAAGGTGAGCGTCCCAAGATAAGAAAACACCCCAAGATAAGGGGAAAGCACCCTAAGATAAAAAGACGCCCCAAGATAAAGAAAAGTCCGGCACCGTCGGACCGATTTGTTCGACACTGTCGAACAAATTCGACTATCCCCACTGGCGACTGACTGGCGACTTTGCAGTGACAGAGGTCGCAATCCTCCTTTCCATAAGGGTTTCAGACAATCGCAGTTCCTTCAAATCCGGCTGTCACCTGAACCAAAGACCCTTGTGTTTACTGGACTTCAGCAGACACAAGGGTTTCTTGTTTTCCTAAATTCCCCCATATATTCCCCCAAAAAGATTATATTTGTGCTTTTTGCGTTGTTTCCGATGGAAAACAGCCTGTTGTGGAAGAAACCTCTGGTGTGGATAGGCTTATTATTCCCGTGCTTGTGATTCAATCACCGTACAAATGCGCGGCAATCTAAATCGGACGATTGCACAGGGAGGTATTGTCCACCGTCAATGAGTACGGTAGGAATATAGAATGCTGGCTGGTGGTGATGTTTTTTTGCTGGCCGTTTTTTTGAAGAACATATTGACATTTTTCTATATGTCTGCCACGCTAACACATAGGACTAATGCTATAAGTCAGGTGAAACGAATGGAACAGGTTTATATTGATACGGCGAAGATGCTCAAAGCGATGTCTGATCCGAAACGTCTTCGGATAGTGGATATGCTTTCCTGCGGAGAGTTGTGTGCCTGTGAGATATTGGAAGAATTTCATATTACGCAGCCTACGCTGTCACATGACATGAGAGTGCTGGTAGAGGCCGGTATCGTGACGGACAGGAGAGAGGGCAAGAACATTTACTATAAACTGGATAAGGAATCTCTGAATCAGATGCATAAGACACTGGGCAGGGTGTTTAAGGATAAGCCGGACTGTATTTGTCATAGCCGTAAGAATGGTTAAAGAAGTCGATGGGAAATCCTGTCGGCTAATCTCTTCATCAACACATAGAAAGATTGCAATATATCTATAATAAGAAAGGGCATAAAACATGTGGACGTTCATACAGGATCAGATACTTGGGATGAAATGGCTGAATGGTCTGATAGAGAATCTTCTGTCGGCTTTGGGTCTGGATACCGGTAGCAGGATTGGTGGAAGCGTACAGTTTTTCATCTATGATGTGATCAAGATTACGGCATTGCTATGCGTTCTGATACTCCTGATCTCATACATCCAGAGTTTCTTTCCTCCGGAGCGGAGCAGAAAGATCATGGGCAGATTTCACGGAGTCGGTGCAAATATCATTGGCGCTTTACTTGGTACGGTAACCCCCTTCTGCTCCTGTTCATCGATACCGATATTCATGGGCTTTACAGGTGCCGGACTGCCTCCGGGAGTGACGTTTTCATTCCTGATCTCATCCCCGATGGTGGATCTGGGAAGCCTGGTGCTACTGATGAGCATTTTCGGAGCAAAGATTGCAATCGTCTATGTGATGCTTGGACTGGTGATCGCGGTCACCGGTGGTACGTTAATTGAAAAGCTGCACATGGAAGACCAGATCGCTGATTTTATCAGGAACAGCAACAGCACCGTGGATATAGAGGCACCGGGGCTGACTGTGAAGGACAGGATAGTTTATTCCAAAGATCAGGTGATAACGACATTAAAGAAGGTGTTTCCGTACATCCTGATCGGTGTTGGCATCGGTGCGCTGATCCACAATTGGATTCCGGAGAGCCGGATTCAGACGGTGCTGGGAAGTAAGAATCCGTTTGGGGTAATCCTGGCTACGGTTGTGGGGATTCCGATGTACGCGGATATTTTCGGAACGATTCCGGTGGCAGAAGCGCTTCTGTCGAAGGGTGCGCTTCTGGGAACGATTCTCAGCTTTATGATGGCGGTTACGACACTCAGTTTGCCGTCCCTCATCATGCTGAAGAAGGTGATCAAGCCGAAACTCTTAGGAACATTTATAGCCATCTGTACGGTGGGCATTATCATTGTCGGATATGGCTTTAATGTCTTTCAAAATCTATTCATCTGAAGGAGGATAACAACATGAACATTAAGGTATTAGGAGCCGGGTGCAAGAGCTGTGAGGAACTTTTGAATGCCACAAAAGAGGCCGTGGCGAACAAAGGTATTGATACTGAGGTGGAGTATATCACGGACATGGAAAAGGTCATGAGCTATGGCGTTATGAGCATGCCGGCGCTGGTGGTTGATGACAAGGTGGTTTCTGCCGGGAAGGTGCTGAAGGCGAAAGAGGTGGAAAAGCTGTTGTAAACCGAATGGTCATACCGGTATGACTGATCGGGAAAATGAATTTATTCAAAACCCTCATTTTCGGACGACATGTGGTGCGATGGTGGTGCGATGAAGGAAAGGGCAGAGGCTGCAAACCCCCTTTCTATCAGTATTTTTCAGATTGTGGTTTCCTTCAAATCCGGCTGTCACCTGACTTGAAACCCTTGTGTTGCGGGCCTTCAGCAATGCAAGGGTTTCTTTATGTGACACCTGGAAATGAAAATCTTATTGACAAAAATAATGTTTTGAGTTATAATTCAAACGTTGGAAGTGCCTGATATGCGAATTCGAGCCAAGACTCGTCTGTGAACTTTTTCAAGACGAATCGCAGAGCCGTAAGCAGTCGGGCGTTTTTGTTTTTAAGGATCAATTAGTAACTGACAACCCTGAAAAGGAGAACTACATTGCAGACCGTAAGAGAGCGTATGAACAGCATAGCATTGTCAATTGCGGATACAGCATCGTATCTGCCTTGGTTTGCCGCGTCCGTAAATACGTTACCGTGCGGGAACGAATATGATCTTACGGGTAGTGGCTCACAATATAAAAAGGGTAAGTCAGGATTGTTATGCGTATAGAAGTATAGCAAAAAAAAAGACTGAAGAAGCAAAGGGCTTACCCGGAAACAGCAGGGTAGGCCCTTTTTGTTACGGAAATACGCGTGATTGGTGTAATTGGCAGCATACCGGTCTTCCAAACCGGAGGCGCGGGATCATCCCCCGTATCGCGCTCTCACAGGACGCAAGCTGGCGCTTCGCGACCGTGAAACAAAACAAATCACAGGCGGAAACAGGCACGCCGCCGCAAAGCAACAATGAACATTGACAACTGCATACACAGTTGGCTCCTGGGACTGCAAGGTGTGGTCGCCTGCCTGTCACGCAGGAAATCAGACGGGTTCAATCCCCGTAGGAGTCGTCTTGGAGCAGATAACGAAGCAGGCACTTCCTATCTTGCATCCAATGCGCGCCGTATCACGCGGCGTGTATACTCCGGTAGCTCAACCGGGAGAGCGTCCGCCTTACAAGCGGAGGGTTGCGGGTTCAAGTCCCGCCTGGAGTATCTTGGGAATGTAGCTCAGCCGGCAGAGCGCCTGCCTGTTAAGCAGGAGGTCGCAGGTTCAAGCCCTGTCGTTCCCGCTTTAGGAACGTGGCGCAATCGGTGGCGCAGGTGTCTTATACGCATCCGGCTCCGGGTTCGATTCCCGGCGTTCCTACGACCTTTCGCGCCCTCGGGCCAACTCAGTTCGATTCTGAGCAGGGGCATGATATCGGGATGTAGTTCAATTTGGCAGAACGCTGCGTTCGGGACGCAGAGGCTGCAGGTTCAAACCCTGTCATTCCGACGATCGTTAAGGGGCCGTAGCTCAACTGGGAGAGCACCTGCCTTGCAAGCAGGGGGTTGGGAGTTCAAGTCTCCTCGGTTCCATAATACAAGTTGCTGGTGTGGCGCAACTGGTAGCGCAGTTGATTTGTAATCATCAGGTTGTCGGTTCGAGTCCGACCATCAGCCTTGCGGGATAGAGGAGCGGTTCCTTGGCAGGCTCATACCCTGCAGACGCAGGTTCAAATCCTGCTCCCGCAATCTTTAAGCCTCTATGGCGGAATGGGAAGACGCATGGGACTTAAAATCCCAGTCCTTCGTGGAGTCCGGGTTCAACTCCCGGTAGGGGCATCACGGTGCGTGATGGAACCGGAATACATCGTCGGCTCAGAACCGGCGGCTTGAAAGAGATTGCGGGTTCGACTCCCGCCGCACCGATAAGCGGATATGCTGGAACTGGAAGACAGGCTGCACTAAGGATGCAGTGCCTTGTGCGTTCGGGTTCGACTCCCGGTATCCGCACTTTACAGGCCTCTGGTGAAATTGGCATCATGACCGGCTCCAACCCGGTTGTTGTGGGTTCAAATCCTACGGGGCCTGCTTCACCCGATTGACGGAACTGGAACACGTACACGGCTCAAACCTGTGGTTTTCCGGGTTCGAATCCCGGATCGGGTACAAAAAACAAAGAGAAGGGAGGGATAAAGATGAGATCGCCGACACACGGAGAAGTGTCACTGGACCGCGTCATGCAGTTGATTTTGGACTTCTATAACAGCAAGAAGGTGCATGAAATGCCGTTCGAGATCACGGTCGGCACGGATTCACAGAACTTCAGCAACACGAAGGTCGTCCAGGCGATCGCTGCGGTTTCGCATGGCCACGGCGGCATCTACTTCTACGAAGTGTCGCACATCGACAGGGTAAACGATGTCCGCGTCAAGCTGAATTACGAAACAGGACAGTCCCTGGAGCTTGCGAACAAGCTGTTTGATGTCATGGAAAAGGATTCCGCCTACGAGGAGCTGTTCCTGAACGCAAGGTTCGTGATCCATGTGGACGCAGGGATGTCCGACCATGGAAAGACAAAAGACCTGATTCCGGGGATCATCGGATGGGTCAAGGCCTGCGGATACGAATGCGAAGTGAAGCCGGATTCCTACACGGCATCGCACATCGCAGACAGGATCTCGAAGTAAGGGAGGGGCAAGGAGAGAAAGCCCTGCCCCTCCCCATAAGCCGTCTGTCCGGGTGGTGAGGAGGCTGTTTCGAAAACAGTTGCCCTTGAAAGGGGTTGCAGGTTCGAATCCTGTGGGCGGCGTAAAATGCCACATGTCCGGGCGGTGAGGAGGCTGTCTTGAAAACAGTCGGTCCGAAAGGGCTTGCAGGTTCGAATCCTGTGTGTGGCGCTTTTGCCGATGTGCCGTAATGGTATCGGAGCGGTTTGCTAAACCGTCCTGCGGAAACGTAGTCCGGGTTCGATTCCCGGCGTCGGCGTAGGCTTGCGTGCCGGAACTGGCAAACGGACCCGTTTGGAAGGCGGGTGGCTCAAAAGGCCGTGCAGGATCGAGACCTGCCGCAAGCGTCTATCTGCGTAGCTCAATGGATCAGAGCGTCCGGCTACGGACCGGGAGGCTGCGAGTTCGAATCTCGCCGCAGATGCGCATCTATAGGCTAATGGATAAACCATCGCTCTCCTAAAGCGATATTTCTGGTTCGACTCCGGGTGGATGCACTATATGTCTTCGTAGCTCAGTGGAATCAGAGCAGGCGGCTTCTACCCGCAAGGTCGAGGGTTCAAATCCTTCCGGAGACACTTTTATTGCCGTAGCGAAACAGGACATCGCACCGGATTCCGAATCTGGAGATTGTGGGTTCGACCCCCGCCGGCAATACCCTGATGTAGTTCAGTTGGAAGAACGTCCGTCTGATACGCGGGAAGTCAGAGGTTCGATCCCTCTCATCAGGACTGTGACCGTGGCAGAAATGGCTTATGCGCCGGATTGTGGTTCCGGATTATGCGGGTTCGAGTCCCGTCGGCCACCCTAAAGTGTCATACCGTGACACTTGCGCTTACAGGCAGAATAACCGATAATAAAAGAGAAAAGGAGAAGCAAAAAAGATGAACCGTAACAGATTTGAACAATTCCAGAGCGAAAAACAGGAGAAGCAGTTTTGCAAAGAGCAGAAGTGCTATGTTTTGGTGCATGGAATTGGCAGGCGGAGGAATCCGCATCGGATCTGAAGAAGGTCGGAAAGAATGACGATATCACCCGTCTGCCAAAGCCGCAGGCGGGTTTTTTATTTACGGAGGACAAAGAAGATGAGCTATCCGGTGATAGATGTAACAAGAACAGGAGCAAACATCGCAAGAGCGATCAGAGACAGCGCATACAGTGTGGGAGATGTGTCGGATTTTCTCGGCATCAGCAGGTCAAACGTCTACAAGTATTTACGCGGGGATGTTCTGCCCTCGATCGACAACCTTTACGCGTTGTCCTCGCTGTTGAATGTCTCGATGAATGATTTACTTGCGGCATAGGCCACAGGAATAGCCTCTTGGCCAAACTTGGTAAGGCGCCAGATTCTGACTCTGGAGATTGCAGGTTCGAGCCCTGCAGAGGCTGTATGGGAGCGTCGTCTAAACGGATAGGATAGGTGGTTCTCAGCCATCAGATGCCGGATCATACCCGGTCGCTTCTACTAAAAACGCCCGTTGGACTAACGGAGATGTCGTCAGCCTTTCAAGCTGGAGAAGAGGGTTCAACTCCCTTACGGGCGATCATGGGTGATTGGCGCAATGGCAGCGCAAGTGACTCTTAATCACGAGGCTATGGGTTCAAGTCCCATATCACCCACTATATGCGCCATTGGCAGAGCGGTAATGCAACGGACTTTTAATCCGTACAAGGCGGGTTCGACTCCCGTGTGGCGTACTGTTGCCCCTTCGCCAAACTGGTAAGGCACGGGATTTTGGTTCCCGTCATTGTGGGTTCGAGTCCCACAGGGGCCGTAAGGGTTGGTAGCTCAGATGGTAGAGCGCAGGATTGAAGTTCCTGGCGGCGGGGGTTCGATACCCTCCCGACCCACTATGCACCTATGGTTCGGAGCCATTGCGGTCTGCAACACCGCATGTCCCGGTTCAACTCCGGGTAGGTGCTTGAAACCGGTGTTATTTACACACTGGCGATTGACTGGCGACTTTTCATTGACAGAGTCCGCAAACCGGAATTCGGGTTCACGTGATTTCCCAAAACCGCTATAATAAATACGATATGTGTAGTAATCGCTGTTTGGAGAACGGATATGGAAATCGCCGATGACAGGATAGATGCCGGGAAAGCCTTTGACTGGGGCAGGATATCATGGGAATATGCCCGGTACAGGGACATCTATCCGGAGGAATTCTATCAGAAGATTGTGGACAGGGGTCTTTGCATAGGCGGGCAAAAAGTTCTTGATCTCGGAACCGGCACGGGCGTGTTGCCGCGTAACATGTACAAGTACGGTGCGGAATGGACCGGCACGGACATTTCTCCGGAGCAGATTGAACAGGCGAAGGTCATGGCTGGTGCTGCGGATATGAAGATAGACTTTCAGGCGGTTTCGACAGAACAACTGGAGGTTCCGGCAGAGCGCTTTGATGTGATCACGGCCTGTCAATGCTTCTGGTATTTTGATCATGAGAAGGTGATACCGAAACTGGCGGAGTTTTTAAAACCCGACGGGAAGTTGCTGATTCTTTATATGGCATGGCTGCCGAATGAAGATAAGATTGCAGGGGCAAGCGAAGAACTGGTTCTTAAGTATAGTCCAAATTGGTCGGGCGCAGGAGAAACAAGACATCCGATCCGACTCCCGGGTATCGCTTATGACTATTTCGAGATAGAGGATCATGAAGAATATGACCTGTCGGTACCGTTCACCAGGGAATCGTGGCATGGGAGAATGCGGGCCTGCAGGGGAGTGGGCGTATCACTGACGGAGGAAGAATTAGCCCGGTGGGATGCAGAGCACAGGGAACTGCTTGACGAAATCGCACCGGAGCAGTTTGGAGTTCAACACTATGCGGCTCTTACAGTACTCCGAAAGAAGGTGGGATAGATGGTTAGAGAAGCGGTACAAAGCGACCTGGATGCAATCCTTGAATTATATCTGTTTCTGCATGAAGACAGTATCCCTGAAAAAGACGGGCATTTGAGAGACACATGGACACAGATCATACAGGATCCGAATCACCATCTGATCGTCAATGAGGTGGATGGTAAGATCATTTCATCTTGCGTGTGCGTGATCATCCCGAACCTGACAAGAAATGTTCGCCCGTATGCCTTTATTGAAAACGTGGTGACACATGAGGCCCATCGGGGAAAGGGGCATGCCGGAGCGTGTCTGGAGTTTGCCCGTCAGATCGCCGAAAGGAAAAACTGCTACAAGATGATGCTTCTGACCGGTTCAAAGGAGGCGGAGACCCTTCGATTTTATGAAAAAGCCGGATACAACAGCAGTGATAAGACTGCATTTATACAGTGGTTGGGAATGGACAGATAATACGGCTGCCTGTTGAGTGCGATGTCAGGAAATGATATGATTATCGATGACAGAAAGCGGATCCGGGATAAGGAGTTTTTGATGAGCAAAAAGAAAAATCCGCAGAACGAAGAGATCCAAAAGGATCCTTTTGAAGAATACTTCAGGATCAGCGAACCGGACAAGGCGGATAAGGTCTATGCCTGGCAGACAGCAGTGGGCTTGCAGGATGTGGACAAGTTATCTCCCTCGGAGTATCTCTTAAAAACAGCCAGGGAGAATATTGAGGGTGAAATCAGTATTGAAGAGGCAAAAAAGCGTATTGAAAGCTATTATGAGGAATCATCCCATCACAGAAAAGAGAGAACAGAGGAGGCGGATAAGGTATCCGTCCGAATAGCGGAAATATTGTCGGAAGAATCATTTGTCTTTTCTCCGACACAATATATCTCCATTCATCAGAGGCTGTTCCGGGGCATTTTTTCTCATGCTGGAAGGATACGCGATTATGACATTTCAAAAAAAGAGTGGGTATTGAACGGGGCATCTGTCATGTATGGCGGTGCGACGGAGCTCAGAGCCACATTGGATTATGATTTTCGGACGGAGAAGGAATTCCGTTATGCGGATTTGACGATGACGGAAATCATTGACCATTTGGCGCGTTTTGTTTCAAGGTTGTGGCAGATTCACATATTCGGAGAAGGCAATACACGAACAACGGCAGTTTTTCTTATCAAATACCTTCGATCCATGGGGTTTCGGGTAAACAATGATGTCTTTGCAAAAAACGCATGGTATTTCCGAAACGCACTTGTCAGGGCAAACTATACCGATTTGCAAAAAGGAATTTTTGAGGACAGGTCTTTTCTGGAGCAGTTTCTGCGTAACCTGCTGATGGGAGAGAATCATGAGTTGCGAAACAGGTATCTGCACATTGAATGGGATAAAACAACATATTCGAACGAAAAACGACACATAAAACAACACATTGGACGACACATTCAGGCTGAGAATGACATGAATAAGATATTGGAAGAAACGGCAGTTTCTTCCAGAACAAAGGCGAATATCATTTTATTGCGTGAAGCATTTGGGAATGAAAAGATTTTCGGACGCGGAGATGTTGTGGAAATCCTTGGTATCACGGAAAAACCGGCGTCTACATTGCTTGGAAAAATGCATACGCTACATCTGACAGAACGGATTACGGGGGCCGGAAAAGGGAAGTATCGATTTATTGTATAAGGGCGTATAACGGAAACCTTGGCACCCAAAACGAGATTCTGAACTGTTGCGGAACCGGGAAAAGAAAGGAAGGCAAAATGAGCAGACGAATCATCGCCGTGAATGCGGGGCCCCGGATGGGATGGAATACGGAGACGCTGATCGCGGAAGCGTCGAAGGGCGCGGAATCGGCGGGGGCGACAGTGGAACGTTTTGATCTGTTCCGTCTGGAAAAATACACCGGCTGCATTTCCTGCTTCGGGTGCAAAAAGGAAAAGTTCAAGGGACACTGTATCTGCAGGGACGGCCTGACGCCGGTACTCGACGCGATCCGGGAAGCGGACGGCCTGATCATCGGTTCGCCGAACTATCTGTCCGAGATGACGGCATCCTTCCGTGCGCTGTATGAGCGCCTGATTTTCCAGAACCTGACATATAACATGGAAAACCCGTGCTGCAACACGCGCAGGATTCCCGTACTGCTGATCATGACCAGCAACGCGCCGGATACGGGATACGTTCATCTGGTGGAGAATTACCGGCAGACGCTGGATCGTTTTATCGGGCCGGCGAAATCACTGGTCAGCGGCAACACACTTCAGATCAAGGATTACGACAAGACGGACTGGCCCTGGACCATGTTCGATCCCGCGGAAAAACAGAAACGGCATGAGACGGTCTTCCCGGAGGAATGCAAAAAGGCGCATGCGATGGGCACGGAGATGGTGACGGCTTCTTAACTGTAACGCGACACAGGATAATACGATGGAACGCACACGCGCGTTTCTGAAGATCGGGACGGAATGAGAAAGACAAAACCGGCTGACTGAAACGGGGGGAGAAACCATTGGAGAGAATCATCGGGGGCGTTCTTCTTGCCATAGGAATCTGCTTCGGCATATGGATATTGAAGAAGGGCGTCGAAAACTGGGCACTCGTCCGGGAGGAGAAGGGCGCCTGGTCTGTCATTGCCGCAGGTGAGGCCGTCATCTATTTTCTGGCCACCATGGGCATTTCGGATTTTCTGCTGAACACCCTCTTCATCAGGTTCTTCAAGCTGACGGATGACAGGAGGCTGCCGCCCACGCTGGTTTCCGCCTGTCTGACGCCGGGGACGATCGTAGCCTTTTCCCTGCTCCGTTCAGAGAATTCCATTGATGCGGTTTCCCTGCTGGTCTGCTGTCTCTGCGCTGTTGCGGGAAGCTTTGCGGGTTCCCGCGTGGTCGGGGGACTGGACGGGGCACGGATCAAAAAGGTGATGGCGTTTGCGCTGAGCGTCTGTCTCATGGTACTGGCGGTCAGAACATTTTTCACGGCTGAGGGTATGGGGACACTGACGGGACTGCCGCCGGTGAAGCTGATCATTGCCGCCCTGTTCACCTTCCTGTGGGGCTTTCTGAACATGTTCGGGATTCCCTTCAAGCCGTCGGGGATGGCGGTGTTTCTGCTGCTGGGACTATCGCCCCTTGCGGCCCTGACCTTTACATTGGTGGTGGGCGGCATTGCGCCTCTGGCCGGCGGTATTGAAGTCGTCCGGAGACAGGAGTATCATAAGAAGATGGCCTGCTGCGCTGTGGTTTTCGGCACCGCAGGGGTGATCGCGGGTACGGTCGTGGCGGTTTCGATCAGCGCCGTGGCATTGAACATCATCATGATGATCGTATTGCTCATTGCCATCGTGTCCATGCTCAGGAAATAAAAAGGAACCGTACGGAAAAGAGAAGACAATAAAGGAAAGAAAAAGCATGCCACACATCAATAAAATCATCAAACAGACCGACAACCGCTATGTGAATCTGTATTTTCTGGAGGCGGAGTCCAAGAGCGGAAGGGTGGTGCACTACAGCATGGCGTCGCGTTCGAAGAGCATTGACGAGCTGAAGCTCCGCACAAGAAAAAACAAAGAGGACGGCGTGTCCGTCTATGCAGTGTACGGGAAGGAGAGGGACCGGGTGGTGCTGGTCCGGCAGTATCGTTATTCCATTGATGATTATATTTACGAAATGCCGGCGGGCCTGTGTGAACCCGGGGAGGAGTTTCATGACGCCGCCGTCAGAGAGATGCATGAGGAAACGGGGCTGACCTTCACGCCGCTGAAGGCGGACCGGATGTTTGAGGAGCCGCGCTTTACCACGATCGGCATGACGGACGAATCGGTCGCGACGGTCTTCGGCTACGCGGAGGGAGAGGTCAGCACGCGCTTCCAGGAGGATGCGGAGGAAATCCGCGTCGTGCTGGCGGACAAGGAGGAGGTGCGCAGGATCCTGCGCGAGGAAAAGGTCTCCATGCAGTGCGCCTACCAGCTGATGCACTTTTTGTATGAAGAAACGCCATTCGGTTTTTTGGGAGAGACGGACCGTCAGGCATAAGGGCGGGACGTGACGGGAATGTAAGGAAATGAAACAGCTCAGCAGAAAAAGACAGGCGGGGTTTGCGCTTTTTGCTGTTTACCTCATCTTTCTTGTATATGTTCTGTTTTTCTGGCTGCGTACGGGAAGCGGCGATGCGTCGGATGCCTCCCTCGCGGACTATGCGCGACGTTCCACCAATTTCGTGCCCTTTCGCACGATAGAGATTTACTGGTATGTGCTGCAGCGCTACGGATTTGTGTGGCGCTCCTGGTGGGTGCGGAATCTGTTCGGAAATCTGGTGCTGTTTTTGCCGATGGGGATTTTTCTGCCGGCGCTGTTTTCATCCTTGCGCCGGTGGTACAGGACGATCCTTGCCACCGCAGTGATTGTGGTCTGCATGGAAGTGCTGCAGCTGATCACGCGCACGGGCTCCTGTGATGTGGATGACCTGATTCTGAATGTGCTGGGCTGCGCGATCGGATATCTGATCTGGTTTGTTGTTTACCGGCTGATCATGCGCACGGAAACCTCGCCGCTGCGCAAGCATTCCTCCGACCCGTCTTCATAGCGTACCAGCAGGGAAAAATCGTCCCCGATCCGGAGCGCTTCGGCGCTTTTTTTGTGCTCTCCCCGTATCACGGTAATCTCCTTTCCCGGCAGCAGGGAATGGCTGCGGTATTGCCGAAGAAGCGCCGCCTCCTTTGCCGCGTCCGGCTGCCGCAGCGCATCCATAGAGCGGATCAGCTCCGCCGCAAGCTGCGCCCTTGCCACATGTCTGCCGGTCGCGGTAAACAGGGAACCGGCAATCCCCTGCAGTTCCTCCGGAAAATCCGTCGTATCCTCATGCACATTGATGCCGATCCCGACGACAATGCCGGGCACGCTACCGTCCCCGGCCGTGACCGCCTGCGCAAGGATGCCGCAGATTTTCTTCAACTGCCCGTCTGCGCGTTCCGGCAGCAGGAGATCATTCACCCATTTGATCTGCGGCCGGAGACCGCAGACCGCTTCCACGGCATCGGAGACGGCCACGGCGGTGTGTGCGGTCAGCAGCATCGGATCCGGTATCGTGCGGAAGAGGTAAGAAAAATACAGGCCGTATCCCGCGGGGGAGGCAAAGCTTCTGCCCAGCCTTCCGCGCCCGGCCGTCTGGCAGTCGGCAAGGACGACCTGTCCTTCCGGCGCGCCCTCTGCGGCCATCTGCAGGAGAACCCGGTTCGTGGAGTCCGTTTCCGCAAGGCAGAGCACCTGCTGCATGCGCGCGGCAGCCTCCACCGCGCCGTGCATGGCAGCCAGGTGATACGTGAGTTCTTTTGCTGTGAGCGGGTCCTGCGGTTTCATACTGTACATCATACCACAGAAACCGCTATAATAGAGTCATGCTACAGATCGGAACAAAACAACAACTGCAGATCGTTAAGCTCCTTTCCTTCGGCGCCTACCTTTCGGAGCACGGCGGCGAAAAGGAAGAGGAGGTTTTGCTGCCGGCAAAAGAAGTGCCGCAGGACGCAAAGGCCGGAGACCTTCTGGAAGTCTTCCTCTACATGGATTCGGAGGACAGGATCATTGCGACGAGGCGCGAGCCGAAGCTGATGCTGCACACGGCCGGGCGCCTTGCCGTGAAGCAGGTGACGAAGATCGGCGCCTTCCTGGACTGGGGTCTGGAGAAGGATCTGCTGCTGCCCTATGCGGAGCAGACGAAGCGCGCGAAGGAGGGCGAAGAAGTCCTGTGTGCCCTTTATACGGACAAGAGCGGACGCCTCTGCGCCACGATGAATGTCTATCCGTATCTGGAGAACCGTTCCCCTTATTTAAAGGATATGGAGGTGACGGGAACGGTCTATGAGAGGAGCGACAACTTCGGGCTCTTTGTCGCCGTGGATGACCGTTATTCCGCGCTGATTCCGAAGCAGGAGCTGTACGGAAAGGTGCCCGCCGTCGGGGAAAGCGTAAAGGCCAGGGTCAGGGAGGTGCATCCGGACGGACGCATGGTGCTGGCGTTGCGGAAAAAGGCCTATCTGCAGATGGAGGACGATGCTGCGGCGCTCATGGAATACATGGAGGCGCACGGCGGTGATATGCCCTACGGGGACAAATCCTCCGCGGAGGAGATCCGGGAAGCTTTCGGGATGAGCAAGGCGGCCTTCAAACGGGCGCTCGGACGGCTTTACAAGGAAGGGGTAATAAAGAAGAACCCCTCGTAAGTCTCGCGACTTTCAAGGGGAACCTCATACGCTGTGTTCGGGCCGACCCCGCGTGTTACACGCGGATGTCGATGTTGCCGCCGACGCCCGGCGGGTTCAAGGCCGGCGCGGGTGCCTGGGCAATCATGGCCGCCATCTGGCTTCCTTCGGCCTGCATCAGATCCATGCTGTTCTTGAGCATGGCGACACCGACCTGCGTGTTCGTCTGGTTCGCGGCCATTGCCATAGATAATCTTGCGACATCCATAACCTTCACCTCCGTGTGAAAAATACTACCCTGTTATAGTATCACAAACCAACAAACATTTCAATTATTTTATCGGATTATGACCGGAAAAACTACAGTGATTTCATGTAAAAAAAGCATAAACCACGCGGATTGTGGGCTTTGCCGGAAAAGTTAACAAAAAAAAGTTAAAAAATTGTGGATTTTTTCGATAATCTGGGGTAAAATATGAAGAGGAATGTAACAGTTTTTTCCTTCACCGGAGGGAGACATGATTTCAAACCAGGTTTTGCAGAGCACGATCGACGGGCTCGGCGAAATAGCGGGGGTGGCACTTTGGGTGCTAGATCCGGAGGGAAGCAGGCTGGCCTCCACGGAAGAAATCCCTTTTGACAGGCCACAGGATGCGAAAGCGTTTGCACTTTCCGGAGCCTCTTCGCAGGAAATCGGTGAAAGACAGTATTACAAAGTGATGGACGATGACCGGATGGAGTATATTCTGGTCCTCGAAGGAACAGGAGAGCAGACCTTCAAGACGGGACGGATGATCGTCTTTCAGCTGCAGGGACTCCTGACCGTATACAAGGAACACTTTGACCGGGACAATTTCATCAAGAATCTGTTGCTGGACAACCTCCTGCTGGTCGATATCCATAATCGTGCAAAGAAGCTTCACATTGCGGGCGATGTGAGGCGTGCGGTCATGATCGTAACCTACCGGCCGGAGCAGGGTGTCGGCGTACAGGAGATGGTGCGGCAGTCCTCCGCCACCGGCACGGATGATTTCGTGACGGAGGTGGATGCGGATAACGTCGTTGTCGTGAAGAGCCTGCAGGATGTGCAGGAGACGCAGGCCATGACACAGGCGGCAAAGCAGATTATCGCTTATCTGGAGCAGCAGGGACTGCAGGATATCCGGATTTCCTACGGTACCGTTGCTTCCGAGCTCAGGGAGGTTTCCCGTTCCTATAAAGAGGCCAAGATGGCGCTGGAGGTCGGAAGGATTTTTTCCGACGAAAACCGCGTGGTCAGCTATACGGAGCTGGGAATCGGACGCCTGATTTACCAGCTGCCGATCCCGCTTTGCAAAATGTTCATTCGCGAAATATTTGACGGGAAACGTCCGGGATCGTTTGATGAGGAGACACTGCAGACCATCGACAAGTTTTTCGAAAACAACCTGAATGTCTCAGAGACATCGAGGCAGCTGTTTATTCACAGAAACACACTGGTGTACCGGCTGGATAAGCTTCAGAAATCCACCGGGCTGGACCTGCGGGTTTTTGAGGACGCGATCACCTTCAAGATCGCGATGATGGTCGTCAAGTACATGAACTATATGGAAAAGACGGAGTTTTGATGGCGGAGAAATCAAGGACAAGACAAAAACGGGCGAGAAGCCGTATTACGCCGGACGAAGTGATCACGCTGGATAACGTGACAAAATCCTATTCGATCGGCGCACCGGCCTTAAACGGCATCAGCCTGCATATCAAACGGGGAGAGTTTGTATTTATCGTCGGGGATTCGGGCAGCGGGAAATCCACGCTGATCAAGCTGCTGTTAAGGGAACTGGAGCCGACGAGCGGATCCATCAACGTGCTGGGCTTTAACTTAAACCGCATCCGCCACCGGCAGATTCCGAAATTCCGGAGGAAGCTCGGGATCGTGTTCCAGGATTTCCGTCTGTTAAAGGACCGCAATGTTTATGAAAACATCGCCTTTGCGCAGCGCGTCGTACAGGCGCCGACGGCCAAGATCCGCACCAATGTCCAGGCCATGCTGTCCCTGGTGGGGCTTGCGCCGAAGTACAAGAATAAGGTCACGCAGCTTTCCGGCGGCGAGCAGCAGCGTGTCGCGCTGGCGCGTGCGCTCATCAACAAGCCGGAGATTCTTCTCGCGGTCGAACCGACCGGAAACCTGGATCCCGGCAATGCATGGGAGATCATGAAGCTCATGGAGCAGATCAATGAAAGAGGCACGACGGTCATCATCGTCACGCATAACCGTGAGATCGTCAATTCCATGCGCAAGCGTGTCATCACGATGAACCAGGGAGTTGTTGTCGAAGACGTGGAAGAGGGTGTATACGATAATGAGGATTAGTACATTTTTCTATACGCTCGGCCAGGGCTTCAAAAACCTCGTGCGCAACGGCTGGTACACACTGGCCTCCATTGCGACGATCACGGCATCCCTGTTTTTGTTCGGCCTGTTTTACTCTGTGCTTGCGAATTTTGAAAACGCCTTGCAGGAGGCAAGCAAGGGGATTTCCGTCAGCGTCTTCTTCCGCGAAGGCACGAGCGAAGAAGAGATGCTCGCCTTAAAGGCGGAGCTGGAGCGCAGACCGGAGGTGAACGAAATCGTTTATCTCTCTGCGGAGGAAGCCTGGTCCAATTTCAAGGAGCAGTATCTCGGGGAGTACTCTGCGGGATTCGGTACGGATAACCCGCTGGAGGATTCCGCCAGTCTGAACATTTACCTGAAGGATGTTTCCCAGCAGCCCACGCTGGTGGCGTACGCGGAGAGCGTCACCATTGTGCGGCAGGTCAACCGCTCGGAGTCCGTGGCCAGCACCTTTACGGCACTGGGCCGGATGCTTTCCGTCATCTCCATGGGAATCATCGTGTTGCTGATCGCGGTCTCCGTCTTTTTGATCAGCAATACCGTTGCGGTCGGCATTTCCGTCCGCAGCGAAGAGATTGGCATTATGAAATACATCGGTGCGACGGACTTTTTCGTCCGGGCGCCGTTCGTGATCGAAGGCATCATCATCGGTCTGATCGGCTCGCTCCTGCCGGCGGTGATCACCTTCTTTTTGTACCGCTACGCAGTATCGTACCTGTCGACGCACTTTTCCATGCTCAATATCATGAGCTTTCTTCCGGTGGAGGCCTTTTTCGGGAGACTGCTTCTGATCATGGTCGGCGTGGGTGTCGGCATCGGCTTTTTGGGGAGTATCGTTACCGTGCGCAGACATCTGCGTGTATAAGGTTTGTTGGAGGAGAATGACGTGAAGAAAGCAATCTGCAGAATCCTGGTATTGACGCTTGCCGTCGGTGTCTGCCGTCTGGCCGTGACGCTTCCGCAGGAAGCGGAGGTCGTTATGGCGGAAAGAACAAATGAAGACGAGATCTCAAAGCTCAAAAACCAGATCAGCGATTCCAAAAGCGAGAGAGATGCGTTGAATGCGCAGAAATCCGATCTCGTCAAAATCCGCAACCAGCTGAAGCAGTCCAAGGACGATCTGAATAATTACATTTACCAGGTGGATACCCAGATCGGCACGATCCAGGGAAAGATCAACGATCTTGGTACGCAGGTGGAGACAAAGCGCGGACAGATTGCCAACGTGGAAGAGGAACTGGAAAGCGCGATGCGCGTACAGGAAGTGCAGTATGAGCAGATGAAGGACCGCATCAAATTCATGTATGAGCGCGGCAATTACATGACCTATGATGTGCTGACCGGTTCCGGAAGCTTCCCCGATATGCTGAACAAGGCGCAGTATGTGGTGCAGCTGGCGGAGTACGACCGCATGAAACTGCAGGAGTACATGAGCGCTGTCTCCATGGTGGAACTGACAAAGGAGGCGCTGGAGGAAGAAAAGCTGACGCTCGAAGAGATGATCCGGCAGCAGGAGCAGGAAGAGGCCAATCTGCAGGCGCTGATGAACGAAAAACAGAACGAGATGTCCGGTCTCAATGATGATATTGCAACGCAGGAAGAAAAAATAAAACAGTTTGAGGCGCAGATCGCCGCAGCGAACGCGGAGATTGCCGCAATGGAAAGCGAGCTCAGCAAGCTGCAGGTCAACTACACATACAACGGCGAGCCCTTTATCTGGCCCTGCCCTTCCGCAACGATGCTGACAAGCCCCTTCGGCATGCGCCTGCATCCGATCTACAAGGTCAACAAGCTGCATTCGGGCGTGGATATGGCGGCGCCCGGCGGCTCACCGATCCTGGCCGCCGCGGACGGTTACGTCTTAAGGGCGGGCTGGCAGAGCTCCATGGGCAATTATGTGATGCTGGCGCATTCGGATTCGCTGGTGACCGTTTATATGCACGCAAGTGCGCTTTATGTCAAGGCAGGCGATCACGTCACCGCGGGAACCACCATTGCCGCGGTCGGCTCGACCGGTGATTCCACCGGCAATCATCTCCACTTCTCCGTCCGCGTGAACGGACAGTATGTGGAGCCCTTAAGCTATCTGCCGACATGGACGGGAAGGAAGAAATTCTGATGACGGAAGAAAACGGACAACAGACTCCGGTGCCGCCTGCCGGTCAGGCACCGGAGGAGAAGAAAAGCAAATCGTCGTTCTTTACGGGGCTTGCCACGGGTCTTGCCGTGGCAACCGTTGTCTGTATCGCGGTGTTTCTGATCTGGTTCCGGATGACCTCCGCGGGAGGGAGTGCCGGTACGTCCGCCGGAGGGGAAGACATCCTCAACGGGGAGACGTTGCGGAAGATTCAGGAGATCAACGAAACGATCGACACCTATTATTACAAGGATGACGAGGTCAGTCTGGAGGCACGGCGCGACGGTCTGTATGAAGGACTTGTCGCCTCTCTCGGTGATCCTTATGCGGATTACTATACCGTGGAAGACCGCGAAGCGCAGCGTGAGCAGATGACGGGCATTTATTACGGCATCGGCGCCTATGTGACGATGCATCAGGAGCTGCAGCGCGTCTATATTACCGGTGTCATCCCCAATTCCCCCGCCGAGGCGGCCGGATTAAAAGGAGAGGACGTCATCTGGGCCGTGGACGGCACATCGACGGAAGGGATGGTGACGGAAGACGTTGTGGCTCTGATCCGGGGACCGGAGGGGACGCAGGTCGAACTGACCCTGCTCAGGAACGGCGATGAGGAAATCGAGGTCGCCGTGACACGCGCGCAGGTGGAGTCGCAGACGGTGTCGCATGAGATGCTTGACAACAACATCGGTTATCTCCAAATCACCGCGTTTGAGGAAGCCACGATCGGTCAGTTTGCCGATGCGATGGAGGAACTCTACGCGGAGGGAATGCAGGGACTGATTCTGGATCTGCGCTACAATCTCGGGGGGAGCCTGAGAGCCGTCGTGGAGATCGGAAATCTCCTGCTTCCGAAAGGCGAAATTGTTTACACGCTGGATAAACATGGCAAGCGGGAGAGTTATGTTTCCGACGGAAAGCATGAGATTCAGATTCCGCTCGTGGTGCTGGTCAACGACAGCAGCGCCTCCGCTTCGGAAATCCTGGCCGGCGCCATCAAGGATTATGAAAAGGGGACGCTCGTCGGAACGACCACTTACGGAAAGGGAATCGTGCAGAGCATTATTGATTTTGATGACGGTACCGGTATAAAACTCACCGTCAGTGATTATTACACGCCGAAGGGAAACAACATCCATGAGGTCGGGATCGAACCGGATATCGTGCTGGAGTTCGACTGGGAGCTCTTTGATGAGGACGGAACGGACAATCAGCTCGAGGAAGCCAAAACATTGGTTCTGGATATGATGAAATAGAAAGACGCATACATTTTGTGCAGTTTGCTTCTTTTCAAAGAAGCAATAATTTAGTATGATAAAATTCCGTTCCGCGGGAAACGGAATTTTTTTCTGCAGTGTTCTGATGCCTGCATTTCGCAGGCGCTTCACGGTGGATGTTGCAAGGGTATTGTTTTTTGGGGGAATATCAGGGGGGATCACGTATGCGGATCAGAGGTTGTGTCAGCACGGACACGGGAATCGGCAGGGGTGCGTGCACGGATGCGGCGGTGCTGAAGGTGGCGAACTCTTCGCGCTACGGCAGGATTGCCTTTGCCGTGTTGTGCGACGGAGACGAGGAGAGCTACGGTGCCGGCAAGGCATCCGCCATCGTGGCAGAGCGGATGGCGGAATGGTTCCAGGACGAGCTGCCGGAGATTCTGCAGGATACGGAGCTGGAACTGATGCACGCGGATGCGCTGATGCGCGGCGCCAGGATGCTGACGGAGGTGTTGAAGACGGATGACATCCGCGCGGGCTTTTCCTCGAGAATGTTTGCGCTTGCGCAGGAAAAGATCCGGATGCGCCTGCAGGAAATCACGGATGAACTGAACACGCGGATCACGGGCTTCGGGAGGCTGCACCACATGTATCCGCGGACGGCCATGACCTGTCTGCTGCTGATGGGACGCGAATATCTGATCATGCGCATCGGCCCGACGCGCGCATACCTGACAACGGAAGAAGGGCGCAGTGTCCGCATGCCAAAGGAGGACGGTTCCGCGCGGATCTTCGGGCAGGAAGGTGTGCGGCCCGTTTTCGTACAGGGCAGGGTGGAAAAGGAAGCGGGTGTGCTGCTGTACTCCGACGGCTTCATCCGCAAACAGGATCCGGACCGGCTCAGAAAGCTGTTCCATAAATATACCCGCTATTCGGAGCGCCGTCTGGATGATGCACTCCGCAAGCTGACACGCTTCGTGCGCAAGCAGGGCGAGCGCGAGGATGCCTTTGCGGTCTTTCTCTCCTGTGTCTGCTGAGGTGACGAAATGCTGAAGCGCGGCACGGTGATCAACCGGACCTACCGGATTGCGGATGTTCTTGCGCACGGCGGCATGAGCAATGTTTACCTTGCGGAAAGCGTTCAGACCGGCATCCCGTGGGTGATCAAGGAAGTGCGCACGGGTTCTTCTTTTTCCGATGACTATCTGACGGAAAGCCTGCACAGGGAAATTGATACACTGAAGCATCTGGAGCATCCCTCCCTGGTGCGTGTGGTGGACGCGCTGTCCCATGAGGGGAATCTGCTCATGGTGATGGAGTATGTGGAGGGCCGTACACTGCAGCGTGTGCTGGAAGAGGAGGGGACGCTTTCCGAAGCATGGGCCGTGCACATTGCGGAACAGATCTGTGACGCACTGGGCTACCTGCACAGCAGGGGACAGCGGATCATCTACCGTGACCTCAAACCCGCCAACATTATCCTGCGCCCGGACGGACGCGCGGTGCTGATTGATTTCGGCACGGTGCTCAGAAGAGGGGAGCGGAACAGCGTGGCGGTCGGGACGCCGGGTTTTGCGGCGCCGGAGCAGTTTACGGAGGGCGCGCGGATTGCGGAGGAAACGGACATCTATGCGATGGGGCAGACGCTGATTGCCATGATGACAGGTGGCACGCCGGAAGAATGCATATTGCGCGGCGTTTCACGTCCCATGCGTCATATTATTTCGCGCAGCACCTCTCCCCGGGCAAAGCACAGATACCGTCATATGGCCGAAATGCATTATGCGCTCGGTCACATGCAGGAGTGGGGGCTTGTGCCACAGGTGGTGCGCGGTGCAAGGATATCGGTCTTCCTGATGTTCTTTGTGCCCGCACTGGTATATACGATGCGTCTCATCACGGAGGGAAGACCGCACGCGCTTCCGGCCGCGATCTTCTGGGTTTTTTCCGTTCTGGTGTTCTGGCGTGCCAATATTCCCGCGGCCGTTTTGGGGCTCTTCGGCCACACGGCAAGGTCAGCCGTTTTGCGCCGGTTGTCCAGCGCGCGTGTGAACGGGGTTTTCACGATCGGCAAGGACATGATTGCCAAGGATGTCATCTCCTGGCAGGATGTGGAAATCCCCCTGGATGAACCGATGACGGATGTACGGATTGATTTTAACAGGAGAAAAGTGAAGTTTATCGTGATGAACGGTTTCACGCTGGAGCGTGACGTGATGGTCACGCTCCGCGAGAATTACCAGGTCAGGACTTGAGAACCCCTTGCCTGATCAAAGCGTCTGTCCCAGCATCCAGATGACCTTCGAGAACTGTTCGATGTAATCATCCGCTTTGGCGGAAACGAGGTAATTGTTTGCCTTGTCCGCAGCGACCTTCACGGCCTTTGCGCTGTCCAGCAGGTGCTTGTAATCCGCAAGGATGGTCTTCAGGGCGGTGGCGGAATTCACAAAGCCTGCCTTCGGCTCGGTGATGGAGGAAAGCTTCAGAAACTCCTTCAGCGTGGAGGCGGGTTTGAATTTGCACTGCAGCATGACCTCGGCCACATCATCCACGCCTTCGTTGATCTCATCGTAATACTCCTCGATCTTCGCATGCACCTCAAAGAAATCGGCGCCTTTCACATACCAGTGGAAGTGCTGTAACTTATGATACATCACCACAAGATCGGCAAGAAATTTGTTTAACTGTTTTTCCATTGTACTGCCTCCTTTGTAAAAAAATAGGAATGATTCTTAGTTTCTGATACCCATTATAGCACGCCATATATTTTGCGCAACCATTTTTTTCTAAAAAGAATCTTAAGACAAAAAGAAGGAAATGTGGTAAAATAGAATTCATGGGGAAACGCGGTTTCGATCATGAACAATATCTGAAGCTGCAATCCGAGCGGATCCGGAAGAGGATCGACAGCTTCGGCGGCAAGCTCTACATGGAATTCGGCGGCAAGCTTTTCGATGACTATCACGCATCACGGGTGCTGCCGGGTTTTCATCCCGACTCCAAAATTCAGATGCTCGCACAGATGAAGGATGATGTCGAGATCATCGTTACGATCAACTCCGCGGACATCGAACAGAATAAGGTGCGAAGTGACTTGGGGATCACCTATGATGTGGATGTGCTGCGCCTGATCGACGCGTTCCGCAGCTACGGCTTCTATGTCGGGAGCGTGGTGCTCACGCGCTTTGACGGGAGCGATCCGATCGTGAATTACCAGAACCGGCTGGAGAGCCTGGGCCTGAAGGTGTACCGCCATTACACGATCCCCGGCTATCCGCTGGATGTGCCGCTCATCATTTCGGAGGAGGGCTTCGGGCGGAATGAGTTTGTCGAAACAAAGCGGCCGCTTGTCGTCGTGACGGCACCGGGTCCGGGAAGCGGCAAGATGGCGAGCTGTCTGTCCCAGCTGTATCATGAACTCCGGCGCGGCGTCAAGGCGGGCTACGCCAAGTTCGAGACCTTCCCCGTGTGGAACCTTGCCTTAAAGCATCCGGTGAATCTGGCCTATGAGGCAGCGACCGCGGACCTCGATGATGTGAACATGATCGACAACTATCACCTGGAGGCCTACGGCGAGCAGGCGGTCAATTACAACCGTGACATTGCGGTCTTCCCGGTGCTGAACGAAATGTTCAAGAAAATCTACGGGGAGTCTCCTTATAAATCGCCGACAGACATGGGCGTCAACATGATCCGCGCCTGCATCACGGATGAGGATGCCGTCAAGGAAGCCGCCAGACAGGAAATCATCCGCCGTTATTATAAGGAACGCTGTGAGCTCAGAAAGGGATACGGCCGCGAGGGGATCGTGGAGAAGCTCGATCTTCTGATGAAGAACGCGGGCATCGGCATTCAGGACCGGCCGGTGGTGGCGGCGGCGAACCTCAAGGCGGAGACGACGGGCGGCCCGGCTGCCGCAATCGCGCTGCCGGACGGACGCATCGTGACGGGCAAGACCAGCTCGCTCATGGGCGCTTCCAGCGCGATGATCTTAAATGCATTAAAGGCGCTTGCGGGACTGGATGATGATCTGGAGCTGATGGATGCCTCCATCATCGAACCGATCCACCGTCTCAAGGTGGAGCATCTCGGGAACCAGAATCCGCACATGCATATCGGGGAGGTGCTGATTGCGTTGACGATCTGTGCCGCCACGAATCCGGATGCGGAGAAGGCGCTGGCGCAGTTGGACAACCTCGAGGGCTGCGAAGTGCATTCCTCCGTCATTCTTTCACAGATCGATGAACAGACCTTCCAGAAGCTCAAGGTCCATCTGACCTGCGAGCCGACCTACCAGACGGCGAAGCTCTTTCACCGTTAAGATTTCCGCATGAGAAGAAAATGATAATAGGCGCCGAGCATGCCGGCGAGATAGCCGTGCGCGGCGGAGGCGATGAAGGTATTCACCGTCAGCGGTTCGATCATGTATTTTTCCATGGCGGCGCGGATGCGCGGCATGAGAAAGAGGTGCTCCGTCATGGCGCTGCCGCCGAGCACCACAATTTCCGGATTGATGACGTAGCAGACGGTGGCAATGCCGCGGCCCAGCACCTCACACATATCGTCGATGGCACGCACACAGTCCTTGTCTCCTTTTTTTGCTTCTTCGAAAATACGGCCACTTCCCCAGGGAAGGGAGAGATTGCCTTTGATGGCGGCAACCTTGCGCGCCAGCGCGTCCGTGGAAGCCAGGTTTTCAAAGGTGGAGCCGTACATCGGCAGATAGCCGATGGCACAGGCGGAAAGGGAGTAGCCGCGCCAGATCTGACCGTCGATGATGATACTTGCGCCGACGGAATCCCCGATCGACAGGCAGAGGGAGGAGTGCGCGCTCATGGCGGCGCCGGAGATGTCCTCCGCAAGGCCGGCGCAGTTGAATCCGCCCTCCGCTTCGCAGGGAAGACCGCATTCGTTTTGGATCAGTTCCTTCCAGTTGGTGCCGGCATAGTCCGGAAACGCGTCCGGCGCGTGGAACACAATACCGCGCTCCGGTTCCACAATGCCTGCGGTGGAAATACAGACCCCGGCTGCGCCGAAGCGCCGGTTCAGATCCTGCACGATCTTCACAACCGCATCACGGATGCCCGGCCCGCCGTCCGGCGGCAGGTCATGGCGGTCTTCGTGTAAAAGCACATCCCCGAGCCGGATCGTTTTGTGCATTTCATGCGCCCGGAGCACGGCGGAACGGATGCCGGTGGCATGAATGTCAATGGTGATGTATCGCTGTTCTTCCATACTATTTATCTTATCACAGTTTTCTTTGAATCGGTACAGAACATGCAAAAGGGACAGTCTTTTGCGGACGGATAAAAGCGCCTCCCGTATGTATGATGTGGTAAAATAGATCAAAGGAAGAAAGGAGGCAGCCATGCCGAAGGGATCAAACCAGAAACTTAAGCTGTATCATCTGAGCCGCATTATGCTGGAGCTGACGGATGAGGATCATTACATTACGATGGCGCAGATCCTGGAGGAGCTCGCGCGGTATGATGTGACCGCCGACCGGAAAAGCATTTATGATGATCTGGCCGCCCTGGAACACCTCGGGCTGGAGGTGAAGGGAGAGGCCGTCGGCAGGAGTTATCACTACCACGTCGTGAACAAGCAGTTTGAACTTGCGGAATTGAAGCTTCTTGTGGACGCCATCCAGTCCTCCAAGTTTATCACGGAACGCAAGTCCCATGAACTGATCCGCAAAATCGAGCAGTTCGCCAGCCGCTATGAGGCGCAGCAGCTCAACCGGCAGGTGATGGTGGCGGGACGCGTCAAAACCATGAACGAGAAGATTTACTACAACGTGGACGCCATTCATGCCGCCATCAACGACAATAAGCAGATCTCCTTTGAGTACATGAACTGGAACATGAAAAAGGAGCTGGTGCCGAGGCGGGAAGAGCCGTATGTCACAAGCCCCTGGGCGCTTGCGTGGGACGACGAAAATTATTACCTGATCGGCTATAACGCGAATCATCAGATGATCAACCACTATCGCGTTGACAAAATGCGCAGGATCAAAGTGCTGAATGAAAAGCGGGAGGGGAGAGCCGTATTCCGCGAGTTCAATCCGGCGAAGTATGCCAAGTCCAGCTTTGGCATGTTCGGCGGAGAGGTCACGGATGTGAAGCTGCGCTGTGAGAACAGCATGATCGGCGTCATTCTCGACCGTTTCGGAAAGGATATCATGATCCGGCCGGACGGTAAGGATCATTTCATCACAAACGTGGAGGTCTCCGTCAGCGACCAGTTCTTCGGCTGGGTGTTTGCTCTGGGCGGAATGGTGCAGATCCTGTCACCCGCGGATGTCGTGAAGAAGATGAAGGAAACGGTCAGGCGGGTGCAGACGGCGCATGCTTAGATGGGATAATGGTGACATGGCAAGACTTTGGATTCTCGAAGACGAGACGATGACAAACGACTTTCCCCTGGGCGTATCCAATGCGTTTATGGAAGGAAAGACCGCCACGGTCTCCGTGCGGAAGGGGACGCTGTTGCTTATTCATGAAAAGATGCGTGGTATAATGTAACGGTGTAGAAAATGCATGGGTGCATTTGGATGTATGGAAGAAACCGCGCCCGGATCGCATCCGTCGTTTCCCGGAAAGACCTTATTTCTCGCCGTTATTACGATATCTGTCGTACAATCAGGCGCGCATAGTGTTCGGTCAGTGAAGGAAACGAAGGAAGTTGTAAACGCAGATACCCATCACCAGAACCATCGTCACAAGAAACGGGGCGATGGTTCTTTTCTCACTGATGCGTACAGCAATTCGGGAACCGGCTTCGCTGCCGCAGATCCCGCTGATGATAAGTGCAAGCAGCAGCACGGGCGCTATCTGCGGCATGCCAGAAGTCGCAAGCGTAAACAGGATGGCCACCGTCTGGCTGATCAGGATGATGTAGAGGCTGTTTTCCGCAGCAGTTTTGACCGGCATGGAAAAGAAGAAGAACAGCGCGGCCATATTGAAGGGACCACCGCCGATCCCGAGGAAGGCGCCGAGTGCGCCGAGAAACAGACCGATGCACACACAGGACAGGGGACGTTTGACGTGGTATGATCGCAGTGAGTCCTTCTTCACCGTATACAGCAGGGTGCAGAAGGTCGCCAAAAGCAGTAGCAGCGCCTGCACCATGCCGGCTTTGTTTTCATCGGAAAAAGAGGCTGCGGTCAGACGGAACAGTTCCTTGCCGAGCAGTCCGCCACAGGCGGCACCCATCGCCAGGGGGGTAGAGATACGAAGATCCAGATGCGCGTCCTTTTTCAAAATGCTTTTGCCGACCGACCAGAGTGACATACCGATTACGGTACAGCCGGAAAGGAAGTTGATGGCGGCGACCTGTAACAGACCGGATGCGTCTAGCACCGGTTTGATCAGGACGCCGCCACCCATGCCGCAGAGTTTGCCAATCAGGCATGCCACAAATGCGACTGCGGCAAATAACACCGTCATACTGTAGTCAGTTTCCTTCCGTATGATCCCAGGCGTCCGTAAAGATGCCGATGCCCTGGGTGGTATACGCGTGCTTCATGCAATCCTTAAACACATCCAGTCCCGCCGTCACGATATCCGCACCGGCCACCGCACAGTCCGCGATCTGTTTGGGTGTGCGTAAGGCGGCACAGATGATTTCCGTTTCACCGAGATATCCGTAGTTTTCATAGATTGTGACAATGTCCTGGATATACTGTTTGCAATCCTCGCCGTTTGCCTCCTTCCAGCCGATGAAGGGTGAGACAAATTTCGCGCCGATTTTAGCCGGAAGAATCGCCTGCGCCGGGGAAAAGACCAGTGTCACATTGGTGCGGATGCCTTCCTTTTCGAGGCGCCTTGCAGCCGGCACGCCGGAGAGTGTGGCCGGTACCTTGATGACGAAGTTCGGGCTGATTGCGGCGATTTTCTTTGCTTCCTCCACCATCTGCTCCGTGTCATCGAGGTGCGGATTGATCTCGACGGAAACCGGGAAAACGTCGATGCCTGAAAGACCTTCCGCCTTGACCCAGTCAGCGATATCCTGAATCGCGGTCAGGAAGGGTTTGCCGCTGGTCATGATATGACGCGGATTTGTCGTCACGCCGTCGATGCCGAAGGTTGCGTGCGCCTCTTTGATTTCCTCCATTTTGGCACTGTCCAGAAAGAATTTCATTTTGTGTTACCTCCTAATCATTAGTGTGAAAGGTGTGTATGTAAAATGTTTTTTGTTCCGCTTGACCGGATCGTCTTTTGCCCCCTATAATTAAAATAATTAAGTATTATATCAAGGAGGGCGGCAGCTTGCTGCAACTGACCGGTTCCAATTCCGCGAGAGCCAAAACAACCAATCATACAGCGATCCTGCGTTTGATCTATCAAAACGCGCCGGTGAAGCGATCTGACTTAAGGCAGATGCTTGATCTCACACTTCCGACGATCACCACCAGCGTTAACGTGATGATCCGCGCGGGGCTTGTCCGCGAGACGGATGCCGATGAGACCGGTGCACCGGGGCGTAAGGCGCATGCCCTTGCGATCGATGAACGCTACGGTTTTTTCTGCGGCATTGAAATGCGTGGTGCAAAGCGTACGGCCTGCATCACGGATTTCCGGGGCCGGATGCTCCGCTCCGTGACGGATGCGCATCCCTGTGCCGATTATGACAAAGCCTTGCGTTCCGCCGCCTCTCTTTACCGGAAGCTGTTAAAACGGGTCGGCTTATCCGCTTCCGATATCAAAGGCATCGGGCTGGTGGTGCCCGGGCTCGTGGACAGCGAGCAGGGGATACTGACCACGTATCCCGGTTATAACTGGCTCGATAAAGCACTCTGTGCCGACTTCCGTTCCCTGACGTCCTACCGCGGCCCTGTACGTGCGATGAACAATACCGCCTCCAGGGCAATTGCCGCACAGCTCTTTTTGCAGGAGGATCTGAAGGATGCGGATACCTTTGCCTATCTGTTTGTCGCGGACGGCATTGCCTGTCCGTTGGTCATCAACACGCCGCTCATCAGCAAATCCGTCGTCGGTAACGGTGAGATCGGCCATATGGTCATGCGCGAAAAGGGTGCGCTCTGTTCCTGCGGCAACCGCGGCTGCCTCGAAGCCTATTCCGGCGACCGTGCCATTCTGGCCGCCTGCACGGAGGCGCGTAAAAACGGGAAGGCACCGGTACTTGCGTCAAATACCAAAGGTTGTGACTACCTGACCATGGAGGATGTTCTCCGCGCCCAGTCTGACGGTGACGCCTTTGTGTCCGAGGAGGTGCAGAGTGCGCTGACGACACTCGGCATCGCCATTGCCAATATCACCAACTACGGCAGTACGGATACCATGCTGATCGAGGGAAAGCTCTTTGACCGCGAGGAGAACCGCAAGCTCCTGACGGATACGATCCAAAAAAACCTCTACAGCATGTATCACTCCAAAACCACCTTCCGTTTTCTTCCCGCGGATCCGCTCAGCGGCGCACGCGGCGCTGCGGCGATTGCCATTCTCAACGCGATCGAACATTATGCCGGATAGCCATTTCCTGCAGTCAGCCGCAGCATCCTGCGCGGTGTCCGTACGCATCCATACCGTCTTCGGCAGCGTTCTTCATTCCCAGATGCACGGCGGCCGTCTTGAAAGTCATCGGCAGTGCCAGGATATTCGGCTCCTGCCCGACAAATTTTTTCTTTGCGTCCTCGAGCGCTTCCTCAAAGGTGGCCCTCGTCTTTAAGCCCATACCGCGCGCGTATCCCGGTTCCTCCGCCCCCACAATATAGATTGCGCTGGTGTTCATTTCCGCGATATGACCGCAGCTCATCATGGAAAAACCGTGGAAGGGATGGAACGCAAAGGCGTAGCGGTACCGGCGGATGTATTCCTCATTCGTCGCAAAGTATTCGCCGAGCTTGTCCATATCCGGCAGCGTCTGCATGCGGTCTCTGTGGAAGTGTTCATAGCATTCGCGCAGATACGGCCAGGCATCGTCATTGAAAAAGCCGTTGCAGAGACTCGCACAGATCATAACGCAGCGTTCGCTCATGACGCGTTTGAAGCGCAGCACCTGTGCGCTCAGCGCCTGCATCATCATGATGGGATTGGTGCCCATGCCGTTGCCGTAATGGAATTTCTGCGGCATACCGAAGACGAGCACATCGTATTTTTTTTCCGCCCAGTGGACATAGGTACGTTTGTCCGCCACCTCCCAGCTGAGCGGCATCATCTCTTTGGCATAACCCGAAAAAATCGCAATCTGTCTTGCTTTGGAATCCAGCACCGCGTCACAGCAGAAGAAGGGATGCCCCATTTCTTCTTCCATTTTCATGGAGATCTCATTAAACTTGTCACGCATGAGAGAGCCGCCGTTCACCGGTGTGAAATCATCGCGGTGCATGACGGAGGGCACGTGATGGCTGGCGATGGAACGCCAGGAGGTGATGCCGGTGGCGCTGTGCTTGTAGCCGCCGGAATAACCGCCGTA
>JAFSPF010000016.1 GCA_017443065.1 Lachnospiraceae bacterium | reverse complement strand
GCGCGGCCGTGATTGCCGGCAATCACAAGCACGGGCTGGATCCGATCTTGGTGGACATCTCCACAAAACGCACCGTGCACGCGCTGGGCAAGAGGGACTTACATGACGGACCCTTCGGTTTTCTGTTCCGCGGCGTCGGCACGATCCCCGTGGACTTCAGCAAAAACCGCAATCACGATGCCCTCGCCACCGCACAGGAGATGCTGCGCGAGGGGATCCTCATTAACGTATCCCCGGAGGGGGAGCGCAATTACTCCGACGAACTGCTTTTGCCCTTCAAGTACGGCGCGGTTGCGATGGCGGTGCGTACGCCCTGCGAGATCGTCCCCTATGCGATCACCGGACGCTATATCCCTTTTTTCGGAAGGCCGTCCATCCGCTTCGGGGAGCCGTTGAAGGTCGGGGGGATGAAAATCGAGCAGGCAAATGAGCTTTTGTATAACAGCATCGCCGCACTCCTGAAGGAAGGGATGACGGAAGAGGAATACAAAGCAAAAATCGTACACCCTTATCGCGGCAGAAAGCGGGCGGCGGAAATTAAGGAGCAGACAGAACAAGAGGGACATGACGCCGGAGGAGAGGCCGGTCATTGACGGGGGAGTGCAGCATGCAGGAAGAAAAGAACGCCCATAACAGAGAACAGGAAAAGGTCGAAAAAATACTCCACAGCCCGATTGAGCGGGCCTTGCAGAGACTCAATCACGGGCTGCTCGGACCGCGCATGCCGCAGTGGATGACAGCCATGCGCATGACGGGCTTAGGGGCCATTGCCTGTATCATCGCCGTGATCTGTGCGGTGCTTTCACGCTTCTCTTACCTCTGGCTGATCGGAACGGTTTTAGGCCTTCTCACGCATCTGATTGCGGACGATCTGGACGGCTATCTTGCCAAGGCGCGCAACCAGGGCTCGGATGCCGGCGCCTTCTTTGACCTGATGACGGACGTGGTTTTCTCCACCTTCCTCATCCTCGCCTTCGGCACGACCCCTTACGTGCACATGGAGACCGCGGCCTTTATGGCGCCGATCTACGGCGTCATCAACGTGGCGCTGATGATGAGCGTCATTTACTTAAAGCAGTTTCCGCTGCCGGTCCTGGGGCCTGCGGAGGCACATTTCGCCTATATCGGGCTCTGCATCGCCATCCCGATCTTCGGGGACAGGACCTTTTTCACCTTCCTGAACATCCCCTTCACCTTCGGGGATATCATGATGACCGTGGGCGGGACCGCGATGCATATCGTGACGATTTACACGCTGTTTGACTTATTCCATAAGATGAAGAAAAAGGACGCAAAAGACTGAAAATTGTGATATAATGTTCACATCTGTATGCATAAACATAAGAAAGGGGACAATGCATTATGGGTGTGATCACCGGAGAAGGCATTACATTTGACGATGTACTCCTGGTACCTGCGTATTCACAGGTGATTCCGTCACAGATTGACGTGAGTACGTATCTGACGAAAAAGATCAGGCTGAACATCCCGATGATGAGCGCCGGCATGGATACCGTCACGGAACACCGCATGGCGATCGCCATGGCCAGGCAGGGCGGCATCGGCGTCATTCACAAGAACATGTCCATCGAGGCCCAGGCGGATGAGGTGGACAAGGTCAAGCGCTCCGAAAACGGTGTTATCTCAAACCCGTTCTACCTGTCCCCGAATCATACGCTGAAGGATGCCGATGAGCTCATGGGCAAGTACCGCATCTCCGGCGTGCCGATCACGGAGGGCAGACGCCTTGTCGGCATTATCACGAACCGCGATCTGAAATTCGAAGAAGACTATTCCCGCAAAATCTATGAGGTGATGACATCGAGAGACCTTGTCACGGCAAGGGAGGGCATCACGCTGGACGAAGCGAAGCAGATTCTTGCAAAATCCAAGAAGGAAAAGCTCCCGATCGTGGACGCGGACTTCAATCTCGTCGGCCTCATCACGATCAAGGACATTGAAAAAAACATCAAGTATCCCATGTCCGCGAAGGACGAACAGGGCAGGCTCCTGTGCGCCGCGGGCGTCGGCATCACGGGAGACATCCTGGAGCGCACGGGCGCGTTGAAGGACGCGGGCGTGGATGCGATCGTTCTGGATTCCGCGCACGGGCATTCCGCCAACGTGATCGAAAGCCTGAAAAAGGTGAAGAAGACCTTCCCGGACCTGGACGTGATCGCCGGCAACATCGCGACGGCGGAAGCGGCGAAGGCGCTGATCGAGGCGGGCGCGGACGCGATCAAGGTCGGGATCGGTCCCGGCTCCATCTGCACGACGCGCGTGGTGGCGGGCATCGGCGTGCCGCAGATCACGGCTGTCATGGACTGTGCGGAGGAAGCGAAAAAACACGGGATCCCCGTCATTGCGGACGGCGGCATCAAATACTCCGGCGACGTCACCAAGGCGATCGCCGCGGGCGCTTCGCTTGTCATGATGGGCTCCATCTTCGCGGGTTGTGATGAGGCACCGGGGGATTTTGAACTGTATCAGGGCAGAAAATACAAGGTTTACCGCGGCATGGGCAGCCTTGCCGCGATGGAGCAGGCACACGGCTCCAAGGACCGTTATTTTCAGGAGGACGCAAAGAAGCTTGCGCCGGAGGGCGTCGAGGGGCGTGTCGCCTACAAGGGCACGGTGGAGGACACGGTCTTCCAGTTGATCGGCGGCGTGAAGAGCGGCATGGGCTACTGCGGTTGCCGTTCCATCGAAGAGCTGATCGCAAAGGCGCAGTTCGTCAAGATCTCCGCCGCGGGCTTAAAGGAATCGCATCCGCACGATATCCAGATTACAAAAGAAGCGCCGAATTACAGCTACGACGCGTAAGGGAAACAGATGGAAAGCATCCCCTGGTCTGAGGAAAAATTCACAGCGGAAATGCAGGAGACACTCCAGAGCTGGCAGAACCGTTTCTGCAAGTTGACGGGTGTCTATGCCTTCTGCATGGATGACAAGGGGAACCGCATCACGGAGATCTCCTGCTCTGAGGAGGACAGAAGGCTCCTGGGAGACGCCTGGACCGCGGAGCGCGTGATGCGGCTGTATACGCGCGTCACGCAGTCGCCGATCGAGGACCAGGCCGTGGAGGATACGGACTATCCGAACGTGCGGATCGCCGCCTGCGCGATCAAGGACGATGCGGGGAACCCCTTCCTCGTCTGGATGGTCTGCGCGGTGATTGTCAACCGTGACACCGGAAACCGCAACTACCCGCAGCCGATGCTGACGGGCACCTCTTCCTCCGTCACGGAAGCGCGGATGTTTGACGCCCTTGAGCTCATGCGCTCCTCCATGGAAACCCTGTATTCCGTTGCGCTTTCGAGAGACCGGGCGCTGGCCGAAAGCGCAAAGAGCTCTGATTCCGCGAAGCGCATGACGGGCGCGCTTTCCCGCGCGGAGGCGGTCACAAGGATTGTTTCGCTTCTGGATTCCGATGATCCGATCGAGGACATCATGTCGCAGGAACTTAAGCACGTCTGCGAATATCTGGACATTTCCCATGCCTTTATGGCGCAGGTGCACAAGGGCGATGAGCTGGTGGACATCGCCACGCAGTGGCATGCGGAAAAGGAGCAGCCGCTGTTTACGCGGCTGAAGAATATTGAAACCTACTGGTTTTTGCAGGGCGACACGCCGCAGGTGATTTCGACGGATTCCGTCATGACGGAGGATGAGCGCGCACAGATCGACGAGATGCAGATCCGGGCGCTGGCGGTCATGCCGATCCTCGTCAACAACGCGCCTGCCTTTTATGCCTGCTTTGCGGAGACGCGTACGGAGCGCGTCTATACCGTCGATGATTTAAAATTCCTTTCGGACGCGACGCGCATCATGCAGTCCGTCATCACGAAACGCAACCAGCGCAATTCCCTTGTCGGCTCCTACGCCGCACTGGAATCCATGCTGGATAACATCGGCTCATCGATTTACGTGCGTGACGTGAAGACGAACGGCCTGCTCTTTGCAAACCGCTCGCTCCGCACGAATTTCTCCAGGGAGCTCCGGGACGGGACGCTCAGGGAGCTCTTTGAATCCAATGTGCCGGAGGATTCCATCAGCGGCAATCACGAGATTTATCATGAGGACCGGGACCGCTGGTATGAGCTGTATTACACGCACATCAAGTGGGTGGACTTCCGTCCGGTCTCCCTGATCGCGATTTATGACATCACCGAAAAAAAGGTTTACCAGAAGCGCATCGAGCAGCAGGCCTATACGGATTTCCTGACCGGTCTCTACAACCGCATGTGCTTTGAGCGGGATCTGGCAAAGCAGCTGGAGGAAGCAAAGCGCATGGGCACGAAGGGCGCTTTGATGTATATCGATCTGGATGACTTCAAGCACATCAACGACGGCCTCGGCCATCAGTACGGCGATATTCTCCTGAAGACGATCTCCAAGGCCATGAGCGCCGTGGACGGCCTCGAGGGCAGCTGCTACCGCATGGGCGGGGATGAGTTTGTCGCGATCGTCAAGAGCGATCAATACCACCGTCTGGAGCTGATTCTGGAGGACATCCAGGAGATCTTCTCCAAGCCCTGGTATTTAAAGGACGCGGATTATTACTGCACGATGAGCATGGGCACCGTCGAATTCCCGACGGAGGGAAGCACGGTTTCGGAGCTCATCCAGAAGGCGGACATCGCGATGTACGAGGCCAAGAAATCCGGCAAGAACCGCATCGCCCGCTACTCCGCGGAATTTGATGCCGCATCGGGGCGCCGCCTTGACATGGAGAAGAACATGCGCGACGCGACGGTCGCGGGCTATGAGGAATTCGAAATCTACTTCCAGCCGATCATCGACACGGAGGAAGGGGAGGTCGCGCGGGGCGCGGAGGCGCTCGTGCGCTGGAACTCCAAGCTCGGCTTCATTTCGCCGGGAGAATTCATCCCGCTTGCGGAATACCTCGGGCTCATCGGCCCGATCGGCAATCACGTCCTGGCGCAGGCCTGCCGGTTCTGCAAGTCCTGGAATGATACCGTCAAGCCGGACTTCACGATCAACGTCAACCTTTCCGTCGTGCAGCTTCTGCAGCCGGATATCGTGGATGTCGTGAAGGCGGCACTGGAAGACAGCGGACTGAATCCCGCACACCTGACGCTGGAGGTGACGGAGTCCCTCGCGATCAACGATCTCGACCGCATGAAGGTCATCCTCATGAACATCAAGCGGCTGGGCGTGCGTCTGGCGCTGGATGATTTCGGCACGGGCTATTCCTCGCTCGGCAATATCCGGGCGCTGCCCTTCGACATCATCAAGGTGGACCAGAACTTCGTGAAGGACCTTGCGGAGGATTCCTTCTCGCAGGCCTTCATCCGCATGATCGCGGAGCTGGCGGAGGCGATCGGCGCGGAGGTGTGCGTGGAGGGAATCGAGACACAGGCGCAGGTGAATGTCCTGGAGGACATGAAGGTCAAATACATTCAGGGCTTCTACTTCAGCAAGCCCGTTGCGCGGGATGAGTTCGAGAGAACCTTCATCCTGGGCGACAGCTGGGGTGCCGTTGCGGCGGAAGAAGAGGTTCTGGAGGACATTTCTTTATAACACACGGGGAATACCATGGCGGAAGAAAACAAGGAAAACGTATCGAGACATTTTATCGAGGTCGAGATTGACAAGGACTTAAAGGAAGGCGTCTATGATCATGTGCAGACGCGCTTTCCGCCGGAGCCGAACGGCCTTTTGCACATCGGCCACGCGAAGAGCATCCTGCTGAATTCCGGGATCGCAAAGGAATACGGCGGCCGTTTCCTGCTGCGCTTCGACGACACGAATCCCTCGAAGGAAAAAGAGGAATTCATGGAGGCCATCATCAAGGACGTGGACTGGCTGACGGAAGGATACAAAGAAGAAATCCGTTATGCCTCCGGTTACTTTCAGGAAATGTATGAGGCGGCCCTGCGCCTGATCCGGCGCGGCAAGGCTTATATCTCCACGCTCACGGCGGAGGAGATCCGGGAATACCGCGGCACGCTGACGGAGCCCGGCAAAAATGATCCGGACCGCGAACGCCCCATGGAAGAAAGCCTCCGGATGTTTGAGGAGATGAAGAGCGGCAGCGTCGAAGACGGAAAGATGACCCTGCGCGCAAAGATCGACATGGCCTCCCCGAACATCAACATGCGTGACCCGATCATTTACCGCGTCGCGCATATCGCGCACCCGCGCACGGGGGAGGAGTGGTGCATCTACCCGATGTATGACTTCGCGCATCCGATCGAGGATGCCGTGGAGGGCACGACGCATTCCCTCTGCACGATGGAGTTTGAGGATCACCGTCCGCTCTATGACTGGGTGATCCGCGAGGCCGCACCGGACACGGCTGCGGGAGATACCCCCTGGGCCTCCGTCCCGCGTCAGATCGAGTTTGCGAAAATGTATCTGACGAATGTCGTGACGGGCAAGCGCTACATCAAGAAGCTGGTGGAGGATCGGCTGGTGGACGGCTGGGACGATCCGCGCCTCGTCACGATCGCGGCGCTGCGCAGAAGGGGCTACACACCGGCGGCCTTACGGCAGTTCATCACGCTCTCCGGGATTTCCAAGGCGCAGTCCTCCAGCGACATGGCGATGCTGGAGTATTGTCTGAGAGAGGATTTGAAGCTCACGACGGACCGCATGATGGCAATTCTTGATCCGGTGGAGCTGGTGATCGATAATTATCCGGAGGGACAGACGGAGACGCTCACGATCGAAAACAACCGCGAAGCGCCGGAGCGCGGCACGCGGGAGATTTCCTTCTCACGCACGCTTTACATCGAGCGCGAGGACTTCATGGAGGAGCCGCCGAAAAAGTATTTCCGTCTCTTCCCCGGCAACGAGGTGCGTCTGATGAATGCCTACATCGTCACCTGCACCGGCTGCGAAAAGGACGCGGAGGGAAAGGTCATCCGCGTGCATTGCACCTATGATCCCGACACGAAGAGCGGGATGCCCGGTGCGGATAAAAAAGTGAAGGGAACCATCCACTTCGTGGACGCCGCGAGCGCCGTGACGGCGGAGGTCAGGCTCTACGAAAACCTGGTGGATGAGGAAAAGGGCGTATATAACGAAGAGGACGGAAGCGTGAATCTCAATCCGGATTCGGAGAAGGTATGCGGGGAAGCAAAGCTGGAAGCGGCTCTGAAGGATGTGCCGGGCGGCGCGCGTTATCAGTTTGTCCGCAGCGGTTACTTCTGCGCGGACGCGGGCTTAAGCACACCGGAGCGTCCGGTGTTTCACCGCATCGTCTCCATGAAGAGCTCCTTCAGACTGTAGGGTGAAGGTGCGCTTCGCGCACGGAATAATAAGGATTACATGAATCCTGAGAAACGGATTCATGCATTTCGCGAATGGAATCGCCCGGTGGGCGATGAGGAGGACATATGGCTATCTTTGACGGACTGGAAAAACTGGGACTGGACGGATTCGGAAACGAGGAGCTGTTCGAGGGCGAAAAGAAGGCAGCTCCGCCGAAGGCCGGTGCCGCTGCGCCGAAGCCGGCGAAGCTGACCTATACGGAGGAGAAGGATTTTCTCTTCGACAAAAAGAATGTCTGCCCGATCTGCTCCAGGGACTTTACCAGCAAGACGGTGCGCACCGGCAAGGTGCATCCGGAAAAGATCGATTATGATCTCCGCACGGTTTATGATACGGTGGACATGCTGAAATACGAGATCGTCACCTGCCCGCACTGCGGCTATTCCGTGCACCTGATGTACCAGGGAAAGCAGACGGACAAGCAGCTGCAGCTCGTCAAGGAAGCCATCAGCACGCGCCTGAAGCCGCTGAATTTTGACGGTGACATTTATACCTATGACGACGCCAAGCTCCGCTATCAGCTCGCGATCGCGAATGCCGTGGCCAGGAAGGCCAGGGCCAGCGAGAAGGCCTACCTCTGTCTGAAGGCCGCATGGGTGATCCGCGGGGAAACGGAGATGCTGAAGGCACAGCAGGATACGCCCGCCGCAAAGATCGAAGAAAACGAGGCGGCGGAAAAGGGACTGTTAAAACAAGCTCTGGAGGGCTTTGTGCAGGCCCGCCAGAGCGAAAATTATCCTCTTGCCGGTATGGATGAGAAAACGATCGATTATCTGCTTGCCGCGCTTTATTACAGTCAGGACATGTATCAGGACTGCGCGCGGTTCCTCGGCTCGATCCTCGTCAATCCGAATATCAAACCGAATCTGCGCCACAAGGCGCAGGACCTGAAGGAACTGCTGGACGCCAAAAAGAAGGCGTAAGCCTCAGTCTTTTGTATCGTCGAAGAAGTTTTCGGTCTCGATGTCATCCACCTGATGCACCGTGTTCCCGGCTTCTTCCGTTTCCTTTGCGATGCGCGCGCTCTCGGCTGCCATTTTCTTTGCGGCATCCGCGAGCGAGGAAGGCTCCGGTTCCTCTTCCTCTTCCGCAGGGGCGTCATCTTCCTTGTTCAGGTTGACATAGCTGCGGTCGGAAGCGCTATCGGAAGAACTGTCTTCCGTATCCGTATCATCAAAGTCATCGAAATCATCAAAGTCATCGAAATCATCCGCCAGCTGCTTGTCCTTTTTGTTCATGTAAAAGTAAGCGCCGGCAGCGGCAGCACCTGCTACCGTGCAGAGTGTCATCAGTCGTCTGAACCCTTTTGCCATAGTACTCCCTTCCTTTCTCCGAAGATCTTTCGACGGAACGTCTTTATTTTAATACATCTTTGTCCTGAATGGAAGAAAAAATATAAAAAATATGGAAAAAACAGGGAAGGCGTGGTATGATGGAATAGACTGTTATGGTCAACACTTGGGGGAGGAGTTTTTCACGCATTATGAATGAAAAGTTTTTTGATCTGCGGAAGGAAAAGCAGGACCGCATCATGGGGGCTGCGATGGAGGTCTTTGCGAAAAGCGGCTACGCGCACGCGTCCACGGACGAAATGGTGAAGCTCGCGCACATCAGCAAGGGCCTGCTCTTTCATTATTTCACATCGAAACTCGGCCTTTACGGTTTTTTGTATGATTATTCCCTGCGCTTTATTTCGCTGGAGTTCCAGCGGAACGTGACGGAAAAGGAGACAGATTTTTTCAAGCTCCAGATCCAGATGCTTGCGGCCTGGACGGACGCGATGCGTCAGTACCCCTACATCCGCCTGTTTCTGATGCAGGCGGAGGAGGAGACGGATCCGGAGGCGCTTTCCGTGATTGCGGAAAAGCGCGCGGGCTTTACGGAGCTGACGCAGCAGATCGCGGAGCGCTATGACCGTGCGCCGTTCAAGGAGGATGCGCCCGTGGAGCTGGTCTCCAACATTCTGTGGTACGTGCTGACGGGCTTTCTCGCGGAGATTGACAAGAAGGAAGAGAACTGGCTTGCGCGTTATGAGGAGGGGTCTTTAGCCTACCTGGAGACGCTCAAGCGGATGAGTTACCGCTGACAGACAGGACGAAAGGAGAAAACAATGTCCAGATTTGTTGTGGCAGGTATTACGCAGATAGAAACCATTGTCAAGGTGGAGAAGATTCCGGTGCAGTACCGGCTGACGACGGCCATGCCGGATTCCATACACATGTCCGCCGGCGGCGATGCGTATAACGAATCGCTCGCACTGACCTGGCTTGGCAATGACGTGAAGTTCTTCACGATCGTCGGCAAAAACATTGATGAGCGGCTGATTAACCCGCCGGACCGGCAGATCACGCTCAACACCACGCATATGCTGCCGCTCCTTGACGAGACGCCGATGGTGGTGATTTTGTATGACCGGGACCGCAGGCAGCAGATCTTCGAGGACATCAAAAACCTGCGTGACGTGGCCTACGACATGGAAACGGCGGACCGGGAGATTTCGCAGTGCGACATGGTGGTGCTGGCGAACGCGAACTTCTGCCGTCCCTTTGTGGAGACCGCAAAAAAGCATAACAAAAAGGTGGCGGTCAACATCCGCTCCTTCCGCAGGGAAAAGGAAAAGTTCAACACGGATTTCCTGTCCGCGGCGAACGTCCTGTATTTCAGTGATGACTCCCTGGAGGAGGATCCTTTTGATTTCGTGAAGTCCATCGCGGAAACCTACGGCACGGACATCATCATCCTGGGCCAGGGCGCGGAGGGCCTTATCCTCTTCGACCGCGAGCGTGACATCATCGCGCATTACAATACCGTCAAGACCAATGAAGTCGTCAACACGGCGGGCGCCGGTAACGCACTGATTTCCTGCTTCCTGCATTTCTATCTGGAAAACAATGATTCCGTCGCCGCCATCAAAAACGCGCTGCTCTTCGCTTCTTACAAGATCGGCTACATGGGAACGAGCAACGGCTTCATGACCCCGGAACAGGTCGCGCAGTGGCGCAATCTCATCTGGGGCATCAGGGGGGAATAAGATGGACAGAGCCTGCGGCATTCTGCTTCCGGTGTTTTCCCTGCCGTCTCCGTACGGTATCGGCTGCTTCTCCAAAGAGGCCTACGCCTTCGTGGACTTTCTGGCCGCGGCGGGCGCAAGCTACTGGCAGGTGCTGCCGATGGGGCCGACGGGCTACGGGGATTCACCCTATCAGTCCTTTTCCACCTTCGCCGGCATTCCTTATTTCATCGATCCGGAGACCCTGGCAAAGGACGGCTGGATTTCCAAAACGTCGCTTCGGCGCTATGATTTCGGCAAAGACGCCGCAAGGATTGATTACGGAAAGCTCTTCGAGCACCGTATTGCGATGCTGAGGGAAGCCTATCAGGGTTCGCCCTTCGGCAAGGGCGGCATCGGAAGGGAAGTGCGTGAGTTTCATGCCTTCGTCCGGAAAAACAAGCACTGGCTCCCGGATTACGCGCTCTTCATGGCGCTGAAGGCCGCGCACGGAGGCGCCTCCTGGGAGACCTGGGAGGAGGACCTGCGTCTTCGCAGAATCCGCGCGATCAATCTGGCAAGGAGAGAGTACGCGGATGAGATCGGCTTCCAGTATTTCCTCCAGTTTATTTTTGACAAGCAGTGGCGTGCGCTGAAGGCCTACGCCGCGCGGAAGGGGATAAAGATCATCGGCGATCTGCCGATCTATGTGGCCTATGACTCTTCGGATGTCTGGGCGCAGCCGGAGCTCTTTTATCTGGACGAGCACGCGCGCATGATCGAGGTGGCCGGCTGCCCGCCGGATGACTTTACAAAGCTGGGACAGCTCTGGGGCAATCCCCTGTACCGCTGGGATGTGCATGCGAAGCAGCATTACGCCTGGTGGACGGAGCGGATGCGCCATGCCTTTACGCTCTATGATGTCGTGCGGATGGATCATTTCCGCGGCTTTGAGGCGTATTACTGTATCAAGGCCTCGCGCAGGGACGCGGTGAAGGGCGTCTGGCGCAAGGGCCCCGGTGCCGCGCTGTTCAAGGCGGTGGAAAAGGCGATCGGCAAGCAGGAGATCATCGCGGAGGACCTGGGCTTCCTCACGCCAGCGGTGCACAAGCTCAAAAACGGTCTCGGCTATCCCGGCATGAAGGTGCTGCAGTTTGCCTTTTATCCGGATGAAAAGGGAAACTATACGAGTGATTACCTGCCGTATCAGTATGATAAAAACTGCGTGGTCTATACCGGCACGCATGACAACCATACGACGCGCGGCTGGTGGGAGACTATGAAGAAAAAGGACGCCGCCTACGCATGGAAGTATCTGCAGCCGCAGCTTCTGAAGGCGGAGAAAAAAGAGGCGGAGGGGAAGGCCGTGACCAGGGCCATGGTCACCGCGGCGCTTGCGAGCACCGCGGACACCGCCGTTCTCCCGATGCAGGATCTGCTGCTTCTGGGCGCGGAGGCGCGCATCAATACGCCGTCAACGATCGGCGAGAACTGGGTCTGGCGCATGGAGCAGGGTGCCGCGTCAAAGGCGCTCGCGAAGGAATTCCGCGCACAGGCGGAAGTGTACGGGAGACTGTAAACAGGACGAAGCACTTGCTGCTGAAAGGAGCGTTATGCGCGTAGCTGTGTTTTTTGCCGAAGGCTTTGAGGAAATCGAAGCGCTCACCGTTGTGGACATCCTCCGGCGCGCGGAGGTGGAAACCGAGATGGTATCGATCGCGGAGGAGGAGACGGCCACGCTTGCCGTCACCGGCTCCCACGGCATCACCGTGACGGCGGACAGCAAGATCACGGATACGGATTTTGCAGCACTGGACATGATCGTTTTGCCGGGCGGGATGCCGGGCACGCTGAATCTCGAAAAGAGCAGCATTCTGCAGATGCAGATCAGGGCCTTTCATGAGGAAAAGCGCACGGTGGCGGCCATCTGCGCGGCACCGGGGATCCTCGGGCGGATGGGACTGCTGAAGGGCCTGCAGGCCGTATCGCATCCATCCGCGGAGGATGATCTTCAGGGCGCGGAGATTCCGCCCCTGGAAGAGGTGGTCGTATCGGATCACATCATCACCTCCCGCGGGATGGGGACGGCCATCCCCTTCGCGCTGCAGCTGGTGACGGAGCTGCAGGGCAGGGAAAAAGCGGACGCGATCGCGAGGGCGATCTGCTTCCGCGCGGCATAGACGGCGGGCCAAAGGGCAGCAGGATTTTTGCCTTATGGCACGGCGGTATGTTATAATTTTGGGTTGGTGCCGTAAACGGGTTTTCGTGTAACGATGCAGGACAGCCCGGGACGGAAGGAAATACAGGAGGGGGAAAGAGAGAAGAACATGAGTGTATCTGTAGAGAAACTGGAAAACAGCATGGCGAAGCTCACGATCGAGGTCGCCGCAGAAAAACTGGACGAGGCCATCAACACGGTCTACAAAAAAGAAAGAAACCGCATCACGATCCCCGGTTTCCGTAAGGGCAAGGCGCCCCGCGCGGTGATCGAGCGTATGTACGGCAGGGAAGTATTTTATGAGCAGGCCGCGGATGCGCTGGTGCAGGAAGAGTACCCGCTGGCCATGGACGAAAGCGGAGAGGACATCGTGTCTTCCCCGAAGATTTCCGTGGAGCAGATCGAAAGCGGCAAGCCCTTTATCTTCACGGCGGAGGTCGCATTGAAGCCGCCGGTGGGGCTTGGCAAATACAAGGGCATCGAAATCGAAAAGATTGATACCTCCGTCACGGACGAGGAAGTGGAGGAGGAGCTGGAACGGCAGCGCAAGATGAGCGCGCGCGATGTCACGGTGACGGGGCGGCCCGTGCAGGCGGATGACATTGTGAAGCTGGATTACGAGGGCATGATCGACGGTGTACCTTTTGACGGCGGGAAGGCGGAGGGGCAGCTTTTGACGATCGGCTCCGGCACCTTCATCCCGGGCTTTGAGGATCAGCTGATCGGTCAGGAGGCCGGCGCACACTGCGACGTGAAGGTCACCTTCCCGGAGAGCTATCATGAGGCGAAGCTCAGCGGAAAGGAAGCGGTCTTCCACTGCTTCATTCATGAGATCCGCGAAAAGAAAATGCCGGAGCTGGATGATGAGTTCGCTTCGGACGTTTCCGAATATGAGACCCTGGCGGAGTTCCGCGAGGGCTTAAAGAAGCAGCTTTCGGAGAATAAGGAGAAGGAAGCGCAGCGCACGCGCGAAGACGAATGCGTGAAGGCGCTGATCGCGGATTCCGACATCAATCTTCCGGAGCCGATGGTGGAGACGCAGCAGCGGCAGATGGTGAATGACTTCGCCATGCAGCTGCAGATGCAGGGCATGAGCTATCCGCAGTACATGCAGATGATGGGCCAGAACGAGGCCCGCATGATGGAGCAGATGCGCCCGCAGGCGATCGAACGCATCAAGGCGCGCCTGGTGCTGGAGGCCGTCGCGAAAGCGGAAGGCTTTGAAGTGTCGGATGAGGATTATGCCGCAAAGCTCGAGGAGGTGGCAAAGAACTACCGCCTGGAGCTGGACCGCGTGAAGGAACTCACCGGGGAAAAGGAAGAGAAGGATCTCCGGGAGGACATCCTGATGGAGAAGGCGGCGAAGTTCCTTGTGGACAACGCGAAGGCCACAAAGGCGCCGAAGAAGAAGGAAGAAAAGGCCGGGGACAAGGCGGAGGGCGCGGAGGAAAAACCGAAGCGCGCCGTCCCCAGAAAAAAGAAGGCTGAGAAAGCGGAAGGAGAAAGCGAATGAGTTTAATCCCTTATGTTATCGAACAGACCTCGCGCGGCGAGCGCTCGTATGACATTTATTCCAGGCTGCTGAAGGACCGCATCATTTTCCTCGGTGAGGAAGTGGATGACAATTCCGCTGCCGTTATCGTGGCGCAGCTTCTGTTTCTGGAAGCGGAGGACCCGGGCAAGGACATTCATCTCTACATCAATTCCCCGGGCGGATCGGTGACCGCGGGTATGGCGATCTATGACACGATGCAGTACATCAAGTGCGACGTGTCGACGATCTGCATCGGCATGGCGGCCTCGATGGGGGCCTTCCTCCTCGCGGGCGGCACAAAGGGCAAGCGCATGGCGCTCCCGAATGCGGAGATCATGATCCACCAGCCCTCGGGCGGCAGCCGCGGACAGGCCACGGAAATCGAGATCGCCGCAAAGCACATTTTGAAGACCAAGGCGACCTTAAACCGCATCCTTTCCGAAAACACGGGGCAGCCGCTGGAGAAGGTGACGGCGGATGCGGAGCGTGATTACTGGATGGACGCGGAAGAGGCGAAGAAGTACGGCCTGATTGATTCCGTCGTGGTGAAGCGTGTGGAATCCGACAAGGATAAAAAGGATAAAAAATAATGATCACAAATATGAACAACAAAAACGGTGACATCCGCTGCTCCTTCTGCAACAAGACGCAGGACCAGGTCCGCAAGCTGATTGCGGGCCCGGGCGGGGTCTACATCTGTGACGAATGCGTGGACATCTGCGCGGACATCATTGATGAAGAGTTCGAGGAGATGGAAGAGGAGGTGTACTCCGGCGAGGAGACACAGATCAATCTCTTAAAGCCGAGAGAGCTGAATGACTTCCTGGATGAATACGTGATCGGCCAGGAGGAGGCGAAAAAGGTGCTCTCCGTTGCCGTGTATAATCATTACAAGCGCATCCTCACCCCGCTGAACGAGGAGGAAGGCGATGACGTGGATTTACAGAAATCCAACATCATCATGATCGGCCCGACGGGCTCCGGCAAAACCTACCTCGCGCAGACGCTCGCGAAGATCATCAACGTGCCCTTCGCGATCGCGGATGCGACGACGCTGACCGAGGCCGGCTACGTCGGCGAGGACGTGGAGAACATTCTCTTAAAGCTCATCCAGGATGCGGAGTATGACATCGAGCGCGCACAGTACGGCATCATTTATATTGATGAAATCGACAAGATCACCAAGAAGGGCGAGAACGTCTCCATTACAAGAGACGTCTCCGGCGAGGGCGTGCAGCAGGCGCTGTTGAAGATCGTGGAAGGCACGGTGGCAAGCGTTCCGCCGCAGGGCGGCCGCAAGCATCCGCACCAGGAGCTGATCACGATCGACACCAGTAACATCCTCTTCATCTGCGGCGGCGCCTTTGACGGTCTGGACAAGATCGTGGAGGCGAGGCTCGACCGTTCCTCCATCGGCTTCAACGCGGAGATTGCGGACAAGACGGAGCGTGAGATCGGGGAGATTCTTTCGCACGTCTCTCCGGAGGATCTCGTGAAGTTCGGACTGATTCCGGAATTCATCGGCCGTCTGCCGATCACCGTGACGCTGGAGGGCCTTTCCCGCGAGGCGCTTGTGCGCATCTTAAAGGAGCCCAAAAACGCACTGGTGAAGCAGTACAAGAAGCTCTTCCGCTTTGACCATGTGGATCTGAAATTTGAGGAGGACGCGATCGAGGAGATTGCGGACCTTGCCTATGAGCGCAAGACCGGCGCGAGAGGCCTGCGCAGTGTCATGGAGGATACGCTGATGGATGTGATGTATCAGATTCCGTCGGATGAAGCCGTGACCGAATGCGTCATCACGAAGGCGGCCGTCAAGGGAGATTCCTCGCCGCTCCTCGTGCATGAAAACGATGATGTCAAACGCGTTCCTTTACCGAAGAACGCATAAGATGCGGCACAAGAGGCCATGATCAAAATCAAAAACGTCGAACTGGAAACCGTCTGCGGCCCGACGAGCGCGCTCCCGATGAACCTCTTACCGGAGCTGGCGTTCGCGGGTCGTTCCAATGTGGGGAAGTCCTCGCTCATCAATGTGCTGATGCAGCGCAAGAGCCTCGCGCGCGTCTCCGGCAAGCCCGGCAAGACGCAGACGATCAACTTTTACAGGGTTGCGGTGTCTGCGGGGACGGAGGCGCTTTCGGACGCATCCTTCTACCTCGTCGATCTTCCCGGCTACGGCTACGCCAAGCGCTCCAAGGAGGAGATCGCAAAATGGGGCCCCATGATCGAGCGCTACATGAAGCGCACGGCGCAGATGCGCGCGCTCTTCCTGCTGGTGGACGCGAGGCTCCCCGCGCAGGAGAGCGATCTGCAGATGCTGGACTTTGCGCGGCATATCGGAAAACGCGTCGTCGTGATCGCGACGAAGTCTGACAAGCTTTCCAAAAACGAGCTGGCAAAGCAGAAGGGCGTTCTGCAAAAGGGACTCGCCCTCGAGGAAGGCGAAGCCCTCGTCTTTTTCTCCGCGACCGCGAAAACCGGTCGGGAGGAGATATACGAAATCATAGAACAAATATTAACGGAATAGCGACCACACAAAATGATGTCGGGGGCTGGCGAAGGATGACGGAAGAGCCGAACGAACTGCAAAAGCATCTGGCAAAGCTGATCATGCCGCAGGTGGAGCTGCTCGCGAGCGAGAAAAAGATCTCGAAGCACGCGGCCTACTACCTCTTTCTCGGCATGTACCCGCGGGACGAAAACGAGTTCACGCCGCGGGAACTGGAGATCTTAAAGAAGGCGGCGGGTGTGATTGACCTGCCGGAAAAAAGTGGTTGACAGGATGTTCTAACTGTTATACACTATGTATAACAAACAAGAACGGAGGAAGTAGCCATGAATGTGTCAAAGTTTACCCAAAAATCTGTCGAGGCCGTGAACGGCTGCGAAAAGCTGGCGCTGGAATACGGCAACCAGGAGATCGAGCAGGAGCATCTGCTCTTGTCGCTCCTGACGATCGAGGACAGCCTCATCAAAAAGCTCGTCGAAAAGATGGGCATCGATGTGCAGTCCTTTTTGAACCGGGCACAGGACGCCGTGGCCAAACGTGTCAAGGTGCAGGGCGGCAAGCAGTATGTCGGCGAGCACTTGAACCGCGTGCTGGTGGAGGCGGAGGACGAGGCGAAGCGCCTCGGGGATGAATACGTCTCCGTCGAGCATCTCTTCCTCATGCTCTTAAAGCATCCGAATAAGGAGATCAAGGAAATCTTCCGGGAATACGGCATCGACCGCAACCGCTTCCTGCAGGCGCTGCAGGAGGTGCGCGGCAACCAGCGCGTCACGAGCGACAACCCGGAGGCGACCTATGACACGCTGGAAAAATACGGGCAGGAGCTGGTCGAAAAGGCAAAGAACGGCAAGCTGGATCCGGTGATCGGGCGCGACGCGGAGATCCGCAACGTCATCCGCATTCTTTCGCGCAAGACGAAAAACAATCCCGTGCTGATCGGTGAGCCGGGTGTCGGCAAGACCGCGGTCGTGGAGGCGCTCGCGCAGCGCATCGCGGCGGGCGACGTGCCGGACGGCTTAAAGGATAAAAAGGTTTTCTCCCTGGATATGGGCTCGCTTGTGGCGGGGGCGAAATACCGCGGCGAATTTGAGGAGCGCTTAAAGGCGGTGCTGGAGGACGTGAAGGCGAGCGAAGGAGAGATCCTCCTCTTCATCGACGAGCTGCACACGATCGTCGGCGCCGGCAAAACGGACGGGGCGCTGGATGCGGGCAACATGTTGAAGCCCATGCTGGCCAGGGGCGAGCTGCACTGCATCGGCGCGACGACCTTAAACGAATACAGACAATACATCGAAAAGGACGCGGCTTTGGAGCGCCGCTTCCAGCCGGTGATGGTGGACGAGCCGACGGTGGAGGACACGATCTCCATTCTGCGCGGCATCAAGGAGCGCTACGAGGTCTATCACGGCGTGAAGATCATGGACAACGCGCTCGTTTCCGCCGCCACCTTAAGCAACCGCTACATCTCCGACCGCTTCCTGCCGGACAAGGCGATCGACCTCGTGGACGAGGCCTGTGCGCTGATCAAGACGGAGCTGGATTCCATGCCCGCGGAGATGGACGAGATGAACCGCCGCATCCTGCAGATGCAGATCGAAGAGGCGGCGCTGAAAAAGGAAGAGGATTCCCTGAGCACGGAGCGGCTGAAAAACCTGCAGAAGGAGCTTGCGGAATTAAAGGATGTCTTTGAGAATAAAAAGGCGCAGTGGCAGAATGAAAAGGATGCCGTCGGCAAGCTCGCGCAGATGCGTGAGGAGATCGACGCCATCAACACGGAGATCCAGATCGCGCAGCGCGACGGCAACCTGGAAAAGGCGGCGGAGCTTTCCTACGGCAAGCTGCCGGATCTGAAAAAGCAGCTGGAGGCGGAGGAGGAGATCATCCGCGCAAAGGAGGGCACCCTCGTGCACGAGCGCGTGACCGAGGATGAGATCGCGCGCATCATCAGTAAGTGGACGGGCATCCCCGTGGCGAAGCTCACGGAGTCCGAGCGCAACAAGACGCTGAAGCTGGGCGATGCGCTGAAGGAGCGCGTGATCGGGCAGGACGAGGCGGTGGAAAAGGTCGCGGAGGCCATCATGCGCTCGAAGGCCGGCATCAAGGATCCCGGCAAGCCCATCGGCTCCTTTATGTTCCTC
>JAFSPF010000138.1 GCA_017443065.1 Lachnospiraceae bacterium | reverse complement strand
GCGGCGTAAAGAAATTGTTACACAAGGCGAGAGTTTCCATCCGCCTGATCCCGCAACGTATACGGTCAAAATGTCGGGTCTGCACCCGATGTTTTGACCGTGATACATTCGAGGCGGTTAAGTCTGAAGCAGGATTGAATCGGTTTGTGATGACACCCACAAAATGGATCGAGCAGATGAATGCCAAAGGCATGACTTCAAAAGCCGGACGATATGGAGGAGGAACATACGCACATAAATCTGAAAGCGCAGATCAAGCGTAGCGGCGGACGGTAGCATTCAAATCTACAGACGGTATCTGAAAACCGCTCAAAACAGAATCGTAGTTATTCCATCAAATTAGGCATAAAACACTTTATGCCCAATTTGATGGAAGTGTAAAAAAGAAAGGAAAAGCGCAGTCTGGGCGCATAAATTATGTCTGCCTTGGAGCGTGACCGTAGTATTTTTTGAACGCTTTATAGAAATTACTGGCATTGCTATACCCAAGCGAAGCCGCAACCTCCTCAACGGAAAGTCCGGTTTCTGACAGCAAAAGAGCAGCGCGTTCCATGCGCAGCTCCAACAGTAACGCGGAAAAAGTTTTTCCGGTTTCCTGATGCAAAAGTGTCGAAAGATACCCCGGATGATACCCGAAGATTTTTCCGATCTCCGACAAGGATGCGGATTCAATATGCGTGTGAATGTAGTCCATGATTTGCCCGGAAAGCGTCTTTCCCTTTTCAGAAGGTAATTGTTCTTTCCATTTTCTTGCAATCATCATACAAAGAGACAGCGCCATCGGCTTTAAGACGGAAGGCGTATCATTTCTGCGGTCTGCGTATTCCGTGAGCATCAGATCAAGCAAATGCCAAACCGGATCTTCTTTTGAAAAAGTGAGGTGGATGCATTCTTGAGACTGCCTGTTGGTTTCCGCCGTCAGAAAGAAGCGATACATGGCATCGTTTAATGTCAGCGTCGGAAGAAACTCGCGGAAAAAGACCTCTTTGCGTATCAAAACACCGATGATGGTAACAGTCTGCCTGCTGTTCACCCGGATGGCATAGCCGCTGTAAGGCTGTCCGATGTAGCAGTCATGCTCCCTGATGCGGATCGCATTGGAGGCGCTGTTGGAGAGCGCGGTATAAGCGCCTTTGTACGCGAAGTTTAGAAAAAAGAAATCCTGCCGGTGAAAGGGCTCATCGATTCTTTTTCCGTGAAAGGCGCAAACCATGACCTGATCTGCGGGTGACCCAAGCCAGCCGGAGACGAGTTCGTGTGAGGCATCCATCCGGAAATTCCAGTTAAGCAGTGGAAACTCTTTTCCCAGTTGTATGATCGCATCCTGTACCGTTTTTTCCATATATCAATTATAACACTTATCTGATAAAAAGCCATATAAAATCATAAGATTTACCATTGTGATGAATCAAACGCAGGCGTATGCTGAAATGCGTAACACGTTGATTGTTTTTCAGAAAAGAGGGTTCAGCCATGAGACAAAACATCAAAGAAGCAATCGTCACCCCGCAGCCGGTTTTTATCGTTGCGACATACGATGAAAACGGAAACGCCAACGCCATGAACGCCGCATGGGCAGGGCAGGTCGGTCCGAAGCAGATAGGACTTGCGCTTTCGCCGCACAACACGACAGACAATCTGAAGAAGCAAAAAGCCTTCACGATCAGCTTTGCCACGAAAGAGCACGCAGCGGCGTGTGATTATGTCGGAATCGTCTCTTTGAATAAGGTTCCGGACAAGATGGCGAAGGCGGGATTTACCACCGTCAAATCCGAACATGTCAACGCGCCGGTGATCGAGCAACTGCCGGTTGCGATTGAATGTAATGTCGTGTCGATCACGGAAGAATATAACGAAACGCGCATTGTCGGCGAGATTGTCAATATGTCCGTGGATGAAAGCGTTTTAACGGACGGCAAGGTGGATCTGGACAAACTCCATCCGATTATGTTTGACTGCTCCGCACTTTGTTACCGTGAGATCGGTGCAAATATCGGTGGCGCATGGAATATCGGCAAGAGCTTGATGGGATGAAAACAATGCAGTTCATCAAAAGGCGGTGTCTGCACGGGGATGAAGTATGTACAGCGATTTATTTGAACGGGAAGTGCCGCGCTTAGGCTTCGGGTGTATGCGCCTGCCTGAGGGGTTGAATGGCGAATACATTGAGGAAGAATGTCAGGAAATGTTTGACTGGGCAATGTCGCACGGCATCAATTATTTTGACAGCGCGTGGCATTATATCGAAAACCAGCAGATGATCGGGAAGTGTCTCGCAAAATACCCCCGTGAGAGTTATATTCTTGTGGGGAAACTTTGTTTTACGGACGGAACGCTGGAAACAAGAGAGCTTGCCCGCGAAGCATTTGAAAAGGAACTGTCGGACGCGCGTACAGACTACATGGATTTGGAACTTATGCACACGCTGGGCAGCCCCGGTTCCCTTGAACGGTGCGACAGGGAAGATATGTGGGGGCTGATGCGTGCATTAAAGGAGAGCGGACGCGCCAAGCATATCGGGTTTTCATTTCATTCAACGCCCGATCATCTGGAGCGCATTTTGTCTGAACATCCTGAAATGGAAGTGGTGCAGATCCAGGCGAATTACTATGACCACAACACGCACGGCGCGTATCAAAACGGCGGCAGCATTGAGATTTATGAAATCTGCAAAAAGTACGGGAAGCCGATTATCATCATGGAGCCGGTCAAAGGCGGCAATCTCGCGCTCGTGGATACGCATGAGGACATTAAAGGTATGTTTGCAAAAGCGGATGCGAAGCAGTCGCCTGCGGCGTGGGCGTTGCGTTATGCGGCATCACTCGATGGTGTGGTGACGGTCTTAAGCGGGATGTCCGATCTGCGTCAGATGAAGGAGAATCACAGGATTCTGATGGAGGACTATAAACCACTGACGGAAGACGAAAAGAAGATGCTTACGGAAGCAGCGCACCTGATAGAGAGCAAAGGACCCGTCGGCTGTACAGCGTGTCATTATTGCACGGACAAGGGATGCCCTGCCGGAATCGATATTCCCGCCGTTTTGAACAGTCTGAATATGTTGCACCAGTACCGTAATCTGCGCGGTGCGCGGTTTCGGTTTTACAATGCTGCGGTCGGAGAGGGGAAATCGCGCCCTGCTTCCTGCATTGATTGTGCAAGCTGTGAGACGGAATGTCCGCAGCATTTATCCATCCGTGACCTGATCCATGAGGCGGACGAGCGCCTGTTTGCGGGAGAAAACTATGATATTTGGGCGAATCACGAGTGATGAAAAAGAGGCATGAGATGACGGAGTATGAAAAAATGCTGGCGGGTAAGCCGTTTTCCGTACGCGACCCGGAGGTAGACGCGTTAAAACTGCATGCCTTGGAGGGTTGTCAAAAACTAAATTCGATCAGCGTCACGGATAGTGAAGCCCTGTTTCAATCATCCTATGACATCGATGGGGAGGAGAAAGCATCTGGCAATCGTAGAACCGGTCACCATTGGCAGTGACGTGTGGATTGGCGGGAATTGCACCATCCTGCCGGGCGTTACGATTGGAAATAATGTAGTGATTGCCGCAGGTGCGGTTGTGTCAAAAGATATTCCCGATAATTGTCTTGTCGGAGGCGTGCCTGCAAAAAAAATAAAAGACCTGGAAAACGATCTGGACGAAATCGAATCCGCCGATTAGCAAGTCTTCTTTCCCCGTTGATTAACCGCAGTCTTGAACTGCGGCGACTTCTTCAACACACGCTTCAGTGCCCTGCGGTCAACGGCGTTTACTTTCTCATAATCAATACCGGGCTGCAGGCAGATCATATGGATAGCCTGTTCTGTCATGCTACCGCCAGAATTCAGCACCTGTTTAGCATTTTCCTCCGCCTGCTTCGCAAGATCATCATCGGACATGACGCCAAAATCATTCTTGTGTGCTTCGCGGATGTCACGGGCAATAGCCAGCAGGTCTTCTGATATGATATCGCCCATATACTTGTGCTGATCAATCTGCCCGGCTTCAAGGGTACGCATACCGATCTCATTTTCATCCGGAGAAAACTGTCTGGCGATTTCGTTGCGCGCAGCCTGGCGCTGTGCGTTAAAAGCACGGATTCGACCGTTCTCTTTTTCAACCTGCTCCATTGTCAGTTTCCGGTTCTTGCGTTCATCTTTTAATCGCTCAGCAAGTGACAGTTTCATTTCCATGCTTTGATACCTTTTGAGTGCTGTGCGCGGACAGGTACAGGTATCGGTGAACCGGTGTCAGTAACTATCAACAGCACGCAAGGAAAGAAGGTGGTACGCCTATGGACATCAGAAATGAGATCAAATCCCATATCGTGCGCGAGGGAGTCACGATCAAAGAAGTCATCGCCCGTCTTGTTCTGCGATACGAATGGAGCGCGAGCGTATCCAATTTCACGGGAAAGCTGCGGCGCGGCACGCTCACATACCGGGAAGCGATGGAACTGGCCGACGTGATCGGCTATGACATCATCTGGAAGAAACGATAAGAAAACGGGAGGAATTGTGTATGAAGAGACTTACCAAATATGAGAAAGAAACGATCCTGCTGACATCGGAAGGTGACAACATCATGAGCATCTACACGTTCAACGCCGGACTGAAACGAAGACTTGCGGATTTCGCTCAGAGATACCCAACGCTGGCACATCTAGATGAAGCAACACCGGTGGGCAGTGTCACCTATACGGTGGACAAGGCGAGGGTGTCTATCCGGCTGCTTCCGCCATACAGCGAGGCGCGGATACAGAAAGCCAGTGAAAACGCCAAGAGGAACGGATTCAAATGTGTACAGGGAGGATTGAAGAGAACCGCCTGAAATCACGGCGTATACGGTCAAAATGTCGGGTCTGCGCCCGATGTTTTGACCGGGATACATAATCAGGCAGGGGATAGTATTAGACACCCGTAAGGTGCATTTTATGCCGTTTTAAGGATAATTCATCGGGTCCGGATGCATATCCTATGGCACGCGTGTGCCGGGCATGGTAGAATAGACATATTGATGCGAACGAGTTTGCGGTCGCAAAATGCGACCGCAAAAGAGGTGTAAAATGAAAGACAAGAAGGAAATGACCATTATTCCAGTTGGTGACCTGCATGGGTTGGTCTATTTGATCCGTGGATACTATGTTATGCTAGATGCCGATCTCGCATTGCTTTACGGGTATACCGTCAAGCGGATTAATGAACAAGCCAAGCGCAATTCCGAAAGATTTCCAGAAGATTTTATGTTTCAACTAACAGATGAAGAGGTGGATTCGTTGTGGTCGCAAAATGCGACCGCAAATATTAACAGCAAAAGCCGATCGAATCCATTCGTCTATACAGAACAGGGAACATATATGCTGGCGACAGTTTTGAAAAACGACATAGCGGTAGCTCAAAGCATTGCTATCATGAGAGCATTTCGTGAAATGCGTCACTTTATCAGACAAAACCAACAGTTTGTTACAAAAAATGAACTTAAGCTGTTAGTCGATAGGCAGGACTCGTTTGAAACTGAAATCAATGATATTCATGAGAGTATCAATCGTATTAATGAGAATTTTGTATTAGATACTGAGTTAAAGAATTTTGTGATTTACAAAGGACAAAAATTTGAGGCGGACAAGGCTTACATTGAAATATATAGGAAGGCCAAGAAAACCATATATGTGATTGATGATTACGTGAATATCAAGACATTGCACCTTTTATCACATAAGAAAGCAGGCGTTTCTGTAATCCTGTTTACACAAAACGGCCATGGGCGCCGTGGTTTTTTAACAGCATCGGAGATAACAGATTTCAACAATGAATATCCGACACTCACGATTAAGCCAAATCCTGATTGTCATGATAGATTTATAATACTGGACTACGGGAAAAAAGAAGAAAAGGTCTATCCCTGTGGACTTTATGTCCTTGACAATCCGCCACGCGTCCTATCACCGGCATAAAGTGTGAGAAAGACAAGAAGGAATGTATAGGAGAAAACGCTTTCATGATTGGAATTTCTATAGGGAAATGACGACGGGTTCAGATGAAAACGGACATCAGACAACTGGATGAAAACAGCATCTTTGTGTACGCACCCGGTCTGGAGGCGGTGTTTGCCGCGTCCGCCTTTTGCGCGGATACAAAGGAGAGCCGGCAACTTCTTTCCGGGGTGTATGAGGAGAAGACGCTTCATGCCCTGCGGAACCGTTTCCGCTATCTGACGGAAATTCTTTCCGGCATGCGTGCCGTGATACCGCTGCCGATGATGGATGCGCTTTTGGATCTGGAGCCGGAGGAGCTTGCGGCAAAACATCTGCAGAAAAGATGGATGTCGCTTTCCGTGGAGGAGCGGGTATTCCGGCAGGGAACGTGGCGGTTTTTTGACGTCAGCAGGGCACAGCTGAAAAAGGCCGTGCAGGACGATGACGCGCTCGCCGCGGTGCTTTCGCGCCTGGAGCAAAGCGGTGTTCCCTTTCTCGCGCTCCGCGCTTTCTTAAGGGAAAACGACCGTCTGACGACGGATTTCTTTTCCCTCGCGCAGGCGCTGGATCTGCCCTGTCTCCGGCAGGCGGTAAAGGCGGCCCGCAGGGAGACCGATGCGCTGTATGAACAGATCGCAAAGGAGCTGCAGACGGAAAAGCCGCTTGCGGTCGCGGAAAAACGGATGGGCAAGACCTTCCGCAACAGAGGCCTCTACGAGCGTTATTTCTTTCTGCCCGTGCGGATGCAGGTGCGCAAAGCCACGCGTCTTTTTTTTGACGACGGCACGAAGCGCAACCGGCAGATGCTCTTTTTGTCCCTTACAAGGAAGGATGCGACGGGGGATGCGGATGCCGTTCCGCCCCTGATGGCGCTCGCGGATGCCTCGCGTTACCGCATGATGCAGATGCTTTGCGAAGAGGGCCCCCTGCGCGGTACGGAAATCGCAAAGCGCCTTTCGCTTGCGCCCTCCACGGTGACGCATCATCTGGAGCTGTTAAAGGAGGCCGGGCTCGTCACGGAGGAGCCCTCCGGGAACGCAAAGTATTTCGGCGTGAGCAGGGACGGCATGAGAGCACTTTTCGAGCTGCTGCAACGGGAGCTGTTGCCCTGAGCGGTGATTTTTTGTTGACAGCCTTCTTTTTTTTTGCCTATAATATTCGATAGCTATCGAATTAGATGAATAACGAACAAAGAGGGCGCTGCCATGTCGAACACGGTGATTGAAGTAAAGGAGCTGAAACGGGAATACGTCAGCACAAAGGGACTGTTAAAAAGAAACAGGCGTGTGGTGAAGGCCGTGGACGGTGTGAGCTTTTCCGTGAACAGGGGAGAGATCTTCGGCCTGCTCGGACAAAACGGCGCGGGCAAGACCACCACGGTGAAGATGCTGACAACGCTGCTGGCGCCCACGGCGGGCGTCTGTAAGGTACTCGGCCGCGACTGCTTCGGCGAGGAAAAGCACATCCGCAGCCGGATCAATTTCATTTTCGGGGGCGAGTTCGGCGTTTACCGGCGTCTGTCCGCAAGGGACAACCTCCGCTACTTTGCGCATCTCTATCTGCTGGACAGGAAGGTCTCTGAGGCACGGATTGAGGAACTGCTTGCGCTCACGGACCTCGCGGAGCGCGCGGATGATCTTGCGGAAACCTATTCCAAGGGCATGATCCAGCGTTTGCAGATTGCGCGCGGCCTGATCAACGATCCGGAGATCCTCTTCATGGATGAGCCGACGGTGGGACTGGATCCGGTCGGCGCAAGGATGCTGCGTGACATCATAAGACGGCTGAAGGAGCAGGGACGTACGGTGCTTCTGACCACGCATTATCTGCAGGAGGCGGAGGAGCTCTGCGATCACATGGTGATCGTGAATCACGGCAAGGTCGTGGCCGCGGGGACACCTGCGGAGATCCGGGGGCATCACCGCAGTCTGGAGGACGCGTATCTCGCGCTGGTGGGAGGAGAAGAGCATGCTGCAGCTGATGACTGAGACGGCGAAGCTTCAGATGAAGCAGTCCTTTGCAAGGCCGATGTTCCGCTTCTGCCTGATCGCGAATCCCTTTTTGAATACGATCCTGCTGTATGAGATGTTTCTCGGCGCCGGAGAGGAGGATTTCTTTTCCTATGTCGTGCTGGGCGCGGGACTGATGGGACTGTGGGGCTGTATCTGCTTTTCCTCGGCCGGAGACATCAACAGAGAGCGTTATATGGGGACGCTTGCGCTTGTGTTTGCGGCACCATCCTCTTTTCAGGCGGTCATTTACGGGAAGATCATCGGAAACACCCTGCTGTCGCTGTTCAGCTTTGTGGTGTCGGTCGCGACGGCGGCGCTGTTGTTTCGCGTGCCGGTGACGGTGCATGCGCCCGGCTTCTTTGCGGTCGCGTTTTTGGCGGCGGTCGTTTCCTTTATTGCGATCTCCTCCGTGATCGCCTGTCTGCTGACGCTTTCGCGAAAAACGGAGCTGTACATGAACCTGCTGGAGCTGCCGCTGGCCCTGCTTTGCGGCTTTGTTTTTCCGGTGGAGATGTTGCCGAAGCCGCTGCAGCTGTGTTCTGCCCTGCTTTCGCCGACGCACGCGGCAAGGCTTTTGCGCATGAGTGTCACGGCTTCGCCGGACAGGGCGCTGTTTTTGCGGGAGCTCGCGGTGCTTTGTGTACTGACACTGCTGTATCTTTCCGGTGCCGTGCTGTTGTACAAACGGATCGACAAACGGGTCCGCATCCGCGCAACGCTCGATGTGGCGTGAGGAAGCGGATTTCGGAGCTAATGTAAAGCGGGAGAAGGAACATGAACGCCATCAGAAGATTTTTTTCGGAAGCCTTTTTGTCACAGAAGGGACGCAGCGCCGCCTTTGCCGCGGAGGAATTTGTGCTGTTTGAGATTGCCTATC
>JAFSPF010000137.1 GCA_017443065.1 Lachnospiraceae bacterium | reverse complement strand
ATCGACCTGTTCATGCAGAGAAAGGAAATCAACGGCCGCCATGAAATCCTCCGTGTTGATATCCGGGGAAGCCATATACCGGACGTTTCCGCCGCTCTCACCGGTAAAGGACGGGTCAAACGCCAGCGTGAGATAGCCTCTCTCCGCCATTGTCTGTGCGTAGAGGCCGGCACACTGTTCCTTGACGGCACCGAACGGGCCGCAGACCGCGATCGCGGGAAGCTTTCCCTCCGCGTTCTTCGGAACATACAGGTCGGCTGCAAGCGTGATGCCATAACGATTGACAAAGGTCACCTTCCCGTGGCTGACTTTTTCGCTTTTCGGAAACGTCTTATCCCATTCGGTTACAAGTGCGAGGTTTTCTTTTTTCATGTTTTTTCCTTTCTCCTTATGACGTGGCGGTTTACCCGCGGTCGGCTGATCGGTTTTGTTTCATTCTTATTGTATGCGCTTGCGCATCCCCGCACTAATGATTATAATTTATATCATATTATTCCTGTTTGGAATATCATTTTGGAGGTACCACCGATGGAAATCCGCACATTGCGTTACTTTCTCGCCGTTGCAAGAGAAGAAAACATGTCCCATGCCGCCGAAGCCCTGCACGTGACGCAGCCGACGCTGTCGAAGGCCTTGAAATCACTTGAACAGGAACTCGGCAAAAAGCTCTTTACACGCAAAAGCTTCTCCATCCGTCTGACGGAAGAAGGACTGCTTCTGCGCGACCGTGCGGAAAGTCTTGTGGACATGGCTGACAAAATCGAAAAGGAATTTGTCTCCCTCGACGACATCACGGGCGGCGAGCTGTTTTTGGGGCTGGCAGAGTCATACCAGATCCGCTTCCTCGCAAGACAGATCAAACGTCTGAAAGAACGTTATCCGAACCTCCGCTATCACATCACCAGCGGCGATACGGAACAGGTTGCCGATAAACTCGACCGGGGACTTCTGGATTTTGCGGTGCTTGCCGAAACGCCGGACAGCCGGAAATATGATTCCCTGGCCTTTCCGACGCCTGACATCTGGGGACTGGTCATGCGCACGGACGATCCGCTGGCAAAGAAAAAAGCCATCCGCGTCAATGACCTGAAGGGGCTTCCGCTCTTCTGCTCCGGACAGGGCTGGATTCATGATATTCCGGCCTGGGCGGGCGCGCATATGAAAGACCTGCGGCTGGAAGGCTCCTTCCGGCTTTCCTACAACGGCTCCGTTTTCGCAAGAGAGGGGCTCGGATATCTTCTGACCTTCCGCGATCTGGTAAACACTTCCGACGAAAGCGGGCTGACGTTCCGGCCGCTCAGGCCGGAACTGAAGACACCGCTTTATCTCGTCCGGAACAAATACCGGACACTCACTCCCATCGCGGAGCAGTTCCTTGCGGGAATGACAAAAGAATGCTCCTGAGGTGACCGCTTTAGAATCCCAGGCCGGACAGCCAGTCCGTCACACTGCTTCTGACGCTGTCCTGACTGTTCTGCGCGTCATTTCCCCTGACGGCAAGCCCTTCTCCTACGGTGGCGTCCGGGCAGGCACCGGCGAGTTTACTGTCAAAGCCGGATAAGCCGGAACCCTCATGCGTGGAAAAGGGGATCAGTGTTTTGCCGGCCAGCGCATCCGCGTTTTCCTCAAAGAAGGTATACATGATCATCGGCCAGTCGCCCCACCATACCGGCGCACCGATGAACACGGTGCCGTAAGCGGACAAATCCGGCACCGTTCCCTGATACGCGGGTCTGGCGTTATCGTTTTGTTCCTGTCTTGCCACATCCAGCAATGCATCATAGGTGTAGGGATAGTAATCCTCCTGCGGCAACACCTCAAACAGGTCAGCGCCGGTTTCCTCCGCGATTATCTCTGCAACGATGGCGGTATTGCCCTTCTCGATCACGCCGACCGTGTACTGCTCTCCCGTTCTGGAGAAATAAACGACAAGCGCGGTCTGCGCCTGCGTTGCGGCCGCGGGGGCTTCCGCTGCGGTCTGTGCCTGCGTTGCGGCTGCGGGGGCCTCCGCCGTGGTCTGCGCTTCCGTTGCTGCTGCGGGTGCCTCCGGTGTGGTCTGCGCCTGCGTCGTCGCCGCTGCCGAAGAGCCGCCCGCCGCACCGGATGCGCCGCAGGCGGTCAGTGCAGTCATCAGCGCCATACCAATCAACGCTTTTACAAACTGTTTTTTCATCGTCCTTCTCCCGTCTTCTTAAAAGCTGTGTTCAATCAGCCATTTTTCCGCTTTCACCACTTCTTCCGTCACATCCGTTCCGTCCGCAAGAATCACCTTCTCCTCCGGCAATGTGCCGAAGCAATCCAGATGCGCCTCTTCCGCAATGATGTTCTTCAGATAATTGTTATCATCCGAAAAACCCGGATCCGGCTGCAGTTGGCACATGTTGTACGCCTCAAGGATCCCCGTCACGGTCGCGCCGTGTAGCTTCAGCCCCTTGTACTTTTCCAGATCCGCACCGACCGGGCCCGCCGCTTTATAGATCTTCACAATGTCGGACAGCTTCTTCATCTCCTCCTTCGTCAGCGGTTCCAGATTCTGTACGGAGTGGATGTTGTCCTTCACCTGCTCCAGGGTGGACATGCCGGACAAATTGCAGATCACGCCGTCAAAGCTGCCCGCATAGCGGATGGCCCAGGAGGCAATGCTTGCATTGGGATCCATTGCGTGCAGGGCCTCCTCGACGGCTTTGGGCACCATCGCAAGCCCGCCGCCCTTGACCGGCTCCATAAAGACAGCCAGACGGTGATGCTTACAGATCACCTCATAGCAGTCATACGCCTGGACAAACTCACTCTCTGCGTCAATGTAGTTGAAGGCGATCTGCACGAACTCGATCTCCGGGTTCTCTTCCAGAATCCGGTCCAAAAGCTTTGCCGAGGAATGGTGCGAAATCCCCAGATGCCGGATCTTTCCGTCGGACAGCCACTTCTTTGCGTGCCCGATCAGATTCGTCTTCTTGACAATGCCGCCCTTTCCGTCAATCCCGTCGTAATATACCGTCTGGAAATTATGCAGCAGATAATAATCAATGAAGTCCACACCCAGATTCTTTAGCTGTTCCTCAAAGATCGGTTCGATTTCGCTTTCTTCCTTCAAATTGAAGGTCGGGAATTTCGTGGCCACCGTGAATTTATCGCGCGGATGGCGTTCCACGACTGCCTTGCGGACGGCCTCCTCGCTCTTCCCGTTGTGATAGACATAACTCGTATCAAAGTAGGTATACCCCGCCTCTAAAAAGGTGTCCACCATCCGGTTCAGCTGCTCGTAATCAAAGTCCGTGGGATCCTTGCTCTTTAAAGGCAGCCGCATCATTCCGAATCCGAGTTTGCTTTTTAACATGTCGTATCCCTCCTGTTTTTCCTTCCCCTGTTCAAATAGTTGACACAGTGTCAATAACCGGATTATACATCATCGGTTGACGCTGTGTCAACTATCACCATCAGTTTTGGGTCCCGGTCAATAATCCGCAAAGCGGTCGTTTTTGAATCACGCTTTCTCAAAGTCCGGCTTCCATCCGGCGAACTGCCTGAGCTGCTCATCCGTACGATGGTAATAGCGCTCGTCCTTATCGAGCGAGGCGATCTTTGCCATCTCCTCCTCCGTCAGTTTGAAATCCAGGATATCCAGGTTGTCTTTGATGTGATCCACATTCTTGCTGCCGGGAATGACAACAAAACTCATCTGTGTGTGCCAGCGCAGAATCACCTGTGCGGCTGTTTTCCCGTATTTTTCCCCGATCTCCGCAAACACCGGCTCTTTGATCAGCTTCGTGTCGCCGTGGCCCAGGGGGTACCAGCTCATGAGCTTGATATCAAACCTGTCCAGCGTTTTGCGCAGCTCCTTCTGCGTGAAATAGGGATGCGCCTCCACCTGGATAAACTGCGGCACGACCTCCCATTTCGTCTGCAGCTCTTCGATGTATTTTCCTTCAAAGTTGGAGATGCCGATGGATTTTGCCTTTCCTTCTTTATACGCCTTTTCCAACTGCCTGTATCCGGCGAGCCAGTTCCCCGCGGGCTGGTGGATATAGAGCAGATCCACATAATCCGTGCCGAGTCGCTCCAGCGTTTCGTCCACCGCCTTGTCATTCTCATATTCGCTCGGCCAGAGCTTCGTGGACAGAAACACTTCCTCTCTTGCCACACCGCTGTCCTTCATTCCGCGTCCGACGGCGCACTCATTCACATAGGCATTGGCCGTGTCGATCAGACGGTATCCCATCTTCAGCGCTTCCCGGACACTTCTCTCCGCGTCCTCCGGTGTCAGCATAAAGGTACCGATCCCGACGACCGGGCATTCCAGATTGTTGTTGAGTTTGATGCTTTCCATCTTCCTTGCTCCTTTCTGTCTCATTTTAATCCCCGTGGTTTTATCCGCCTCTTACAGCAGGCCGTTATCCTGAAACCATTTGCTGACTTTCGCTTTCGCGTCTCCGGCGGTGCTGCCCGTGATCGCAAGACCGCTTTTGACTTCCGCGCCCTTCGCGTATTTTTTGACATCGCTTTCGCTTTTTCCCATGCCGCTGCCCTCGTGCGTGCAGAGCGGAAGGATGGTCTTTCCCGCAAAATCGTGCGCCTCCAGAAAGGTCGCGACCGCCATCGGGAAGGTGCCCCAGTAATTCGGATAGGCCAGCACGATCCTGTCATACGCGTCGATGCTGCCGATGTCACCGGTCAGCTCCGGTCTCGCGTTGTCGTGCAGATCCTTTTTCGCCTCCTCGATACAGGTCATGTATACCGGCGAATACGGATTCTTCATCTCGATCTTAAAAGTGTCGGCGTCGATCAGCTCCTTCATCTGGTTGACGACCAGCTCCGTGTTGCCGGTCTTTACATAACGCATCGCGCCGCCGAAATAGTTTTCATCCGCTCTTGAGAAAAATGCGATCAGTGTCTTTGCCATGTGGTGCCTCCTTCTTTGTTTCCATTCCCGCCTTTATTGCTTCGGGGCATTTCCTTTGACGTGTTTATTTTCTCACAGGGTTATTGCAATGTCTAATTGAAATATTGTATAATTGATTTAATTATTAAATAATACAAGGGGTAGATCATGACGACCAAACAGATCGATTACTGCATCGAACTCGCGCACACACTGAATTTCAGCCGGGCGGCGGAGAACGCTTTCGTCAGCCAGCCCACCTTTTCCTACCAGATCCGGCTGCTGGAGGAGGAGGTCGGCTTCAAAATCTTTGACCGCAACGGCAAGGGCGCCGTGCTGACGCCGGCCGGCACACAGTTCGTTGGCTATCTGACCAATATGCGGGAAGAGATGAAGCGTGCGATCGAGCAGGGACAGAACTTCAGCGAAACATACAAGGACAATATCACCATCTGTCTGATGGTGCGGCAGGCCATTTACTTCCTTCCGGAGGCCATGCGTGCCTTTGCCGAAGCGGAGCCGGACGTTCTGGTTACGCCGGTCTTCCGGTACGAAAACAGCATTGAGCACTTCCTCAGAAACGAATCCGACATCCTGTTCGCATTAAAGGAACAGACGAGGCAGCTTGCGGGCGTCAGCGTGCATGAGCTCTTTGAAAGCCGCATCTATCTGATCGCCGACAGAAACGATCCGCTTGCCGCCAAAAACAAAATCCGGGAAAAAGACCTGTACGGCCGCACGCTGATGGTGGGCGGCGGCTCCCCTCACGCCCTGCGTGCCGTGCAGCAGAGAATCACCGCCACCGGCAAGGTCAGTTACTTTAACAGTCCGGACCATGACTCCACGCTGACGAGTGTGGCCGCGGGCAGAGGCGTCTGTCTCGCGCCCGGATTCCTCAACGATCACAGTGACCAGTTCGCGTGGATTCCCTTTGACTGCAAGGAATCGTTTTCCTGCGTGCTCGTGACACACAAAAACGATACGCGCGAAAGCCTGGCGTCCTTCATCGACATATTGCAACGGCTGTACCGGGAAGCCGTGGCGTTTCCGTTGTGAATATACAAGAGACGGGGGCTTGATTAAGCAAAAAGATGCGTCTTACATTATTTTCTTTCTGACAGCCTGTCGATCTCGGCTTGCAGACGTACGATTTCCATATCCTTCTTCTCAAGTTCAAGCGCCTTTTGCTCAATCTCCTTTGCCTGCTGCTCGATTTCCTGTTCCTTCTGTTCGATCTCCTGTTCCTTCTCTTTTTCCATCCGCTTCAAATCACGTTTTGCGCGGCGCAGTTCCTTTTGCGCGCGATCCGCCAGCCCCTTGATCGACGCATAATCGTGCAGGTACTTTTCATGCATTTCCAATAATACACGCTGCTTGAGTTCCGCGTTTGATTTCGCCATCGTCTCTGTCACCTCCATGAATACCGCGTTGCCTTCACTTAAGTGTCTGAGTTCTTCCCAGGTTGTCGCCTTGAACAGCTTCGCCCAGTAGACAAGGCCGTTCTGTTTGTCTTCTT
>JAFSPF010000136.1 GCA_017443065.1 Lachnospiraceae bacterium | reverse complement strand
CCTTTACAACCGGTGGCGACCAGGGCACCTACTACGGCTTTGGTGGCGTCCTTGCGGGTAAGGTCGGTGAGACAACGTCCACAACGGTCACGGCCATTACATCCGGCGGCTCCGCAGCCAATACTGAAGCGCTGCAGGCTGGCGACGCCCAGATCGGGTTCTCACAGTCCGACGTGCTTGCCTATGCCTATGAGGGCACGCGTACGTTCGAGGAAACAGGTGCCGTCACCAATTTCTCCATCGTTGCGGACCTTTACATGGAGCAGGTGCAGATTGTTACACTTGACGAAAACATTAAAACCGTTGAAGATCTGCGGGGCAAAAACGTATCCATCGGTGCAGCCGGTTCCGGTACGTATTTCAACGCAATCGACGTTTTGAGCGTATATGGCATGACCGAAGAAGATATCAGCCCCACCTACCAGTCCTTCGGTGACAGTGCGGAAGCGCTCCAGGACGGCAAGATCGATGCTGCCTTCATTGTGGCGGGTGCGCCTACCACGGCTGTCACAAGCCTTTCCACCACAAAGCAGGTTTATCTTGTTTCCATCGATGATGCGCATATCGACCAGCTGATTTCGGAATATCCGTACTACAGCAAAAACACGATCGCCGCAGACGCATACGGCCTGTCTGAAGATGTTTCGACGGTCGCGGTCGGCGCGGTTGTTATTGCAAACGACGAGGTTTCCGAAGACGACATCTACAATTTCTGCTGGGGCGTCTATGAAAACATCGATTCCATCACCGCGGCACACGACAAGGGTAAGGAGCTCGATATCAACTTTGCCGCTTCTGTCACGACGGTCCCGTATCATCCGGGCGCTGCCGCATACTATGCCGAAAAAGGAATCACGGTTCCTTCCAAGTAAGTTAACATAACACCGGCCGTTTTCAGGCTGCGGCGGAATGTACGGTTTCCGCCGCAGCCGTTTTACAATCAAAAACTGCACCGGAGGTGAGAATGAGCGATCCGAAAGAATTACGGGAAAATACCGATGAAATAAATAATGCGGCTGATACTTCTGCCGGTACCGCAAAAGATGTTGATGAGATCATGAAAAAATATGACCGTGAGTCCAATACGCGCGTGTGGGAAGGCACGCCGGGACTCATTGTCAGAATATTATCCATCGCGTTTTCCGTTTTTTGTATTTATGTCACTTTATTTGCCACATGGATGCCGGAAATCAAGCTGAATATTTTCCTGGCCCTGATCCTGATACTCGGTTATCTGCATTATCCCCTGCGTAAGGGGCATGTAAAGGTAAATTCCCTGCCATGGTATGACATCGTATTAATGGCGGCCGGTTCCTTTCCGTTCTTCTACTTCGCGGCGAACGCGACCGATATCATCAAACTGGCAACACGTGTCACAAACGACCCCAAGATGGTGGTCATGGCCGTTGTGTCGGTTCTTGTGCTGATGGAACTGTGCCGGCGCTGCGTCGGGATTCCGATCCTGTGTGTTGTCGGCGCACTGTTAGTTTATACCATCGCGAATGTACGCTTTGGTAAGGTCATTTACGATCTGTTCTACACAACCACGGGTCTCATGAACACGCCGATCAACGTTTGTTCCAAATATATTGTGGTATTTATTATTTTCGGCGCGTTTCTGGAGCGAACCGGTATTTCCGCGTTTTTCATCGATCTGGCCAATTGCATTGCCGGTTCCTCATCGGGCGGTCCCGCCAAGGTGGCCGTTATCTCTTCCGCGCTTTGCGGAATGGTATCCGGATCCTCTGTCGGTAATACGGTTACAACCGGTTCCGTTACGATTCCGATGATGAAAAAAACAGGTTACCGCGCGGAATTCGCGGGAGCAGTCGAAGCCGCCGCGTCTACCGGCGGACAGATCATGCCGCCGATCATGGGTGCCGCCGCCTTTCTGATGGCCGAGTATATGGGTGTTCCCTATGCGGAAGTCGCGCTCCGCGCGATTCTGCCGGCAGTGCTGTATTTCACGGGCATTTATATTGCCGTGCATCTGGAAGCAAAGAAGCTCGGACTGAAAGGAATATCAAGGGAAGAACTTCCGAAAATCATCAATCTCTTACCCAAGGTTTATCTTCTGGCACCGCTTGTTGTGTTGGTTGTGCTGGTTGCGACAAATACATACACCATGCAGCTTTCCGCAACAATTGCCATCGGTATCACCATTGTGGTCGGGTTGTTTAATAAGGAAAACCGCATCAGCTTTACGAAGATTCTGGATGCGCTGGAAGCGGGTGCAAACGGCACGATTGCCGTCGCAGTCGCCTGTGCAATGGCGGGTCTGGTCGCCGGCTGCATCACGTCTACCGGTCTTGCCTCAAAACTGATCACGGCCATTGTCGCCGTTTCCGGCGGACGTGCCATCATTGCGCTGTTCCTGACGATGCTCTGCTGTATCGTTCTCGGTATGGGTGTTCCGACTACGGCAAACTATTGCATCATGGCCTCAACCTGCGCGCCGATTCTGATGAGTCCGCAGATTGGCATTACGCGTATGTGCGCACACTTCTTCGTGTTCTACTTCGGAATTGTCGCGGATATCACACCGCCGGTTGCCCTTGCGGCATACGCCGGCAGTGCGATCGCAAAGGCACCTCCCATGAAAACCGCCTTCAATGCCACGCGTCTTGCCATTGCGGCTTTCGTCGTTCCTTACATCTTTGCGATGAATCCCGCGATGCTGCTGATCGATACAAATGTAGTGCAGGTCATCTCGATCATCGCGACCGCTTTGATCGGGTTGTTCGGCGTGTCCAGCGGTCTGATGGGATATATCCTGGCGCCGATGCCTATCTGGCAGCGCGCCATCACCATTGTCGGCGGACTTGCCATGCTTTATCCCGGTACAACAACCGATATCATCGGCATTGTCCTGGTAGGAGCCGTGATTGTATTGCAGTTTTTCAGCAGAAAAAAGAATCTGGCGAATTCCGCCTCATAAGACAGTCGTGTGATTATAAAAAAAACCGGTAAGCAGATACGCTGCTTACCGGTTTTTTTATATCTGTTTCAGGTCCGCGCCGATGTCGCGATTCAGTACCGCATTCGCGATTGTCAGGAAGTTTTCCCGGTTCGCGCTGCAAAAGATTTTTGTAACGCCCTTCCGGCTTTTCTCCGCGCGAAGTTCCTTTTGGTCCAGACTCTCCAACAGACTTTTGGCCGATGCGCCGCCGGAATCAATCAGACCGACATGCTCGCCCATCACCTTCTGAATCACGTCACGGATGATCGGATAATGCGTGCATCCCATGATCAGGGTATCCACGTTTTTTTCCCTGAGCGGCACAAGGTATTCTTCCGCCACGCGATACAGTTCGTCGTCTTCCGGTCCGATATGACCGCTCTCAATCAACGGAACGAGCTTTGGACAGGCTGTCGATATAACCTGTGCCTCCGGGAGCTTTTTTTTCAGTTCCGCGTCATACGCCTGACTGTTTACCGTGGCCTGTGTCGCAATGATGCCGATGCACCCGTTGCGGGTTGTGCGGACTGCGGCCTCCGTCGTCGGTATGATGGTTCCGACCACCGGCATATCCGGGTACTTTTTCTGCAGGGGCAGGATCGCATATGCGGTAATGGTGTTGCACGCAATCAGCAACGCCTTGATGTTGTGTTCACGCAGATACGCCACATCCTGCATGGTGCATTCGATGATCTCGTCGCTGGTTTTATCCCCGTAAGGCGCTCTTTTGGAATCGCCGAAAAAGACGATGTCTTCTTCCGGGCCAAGTGTTTCCAAAACCCTTACACCGGTCAACCCTCCTACGCCGGAATCCAGTACGCCGATCGGCCTGTTGTCTGCCATGTATGATCCTTTGATTTACAGCTGCGGTCCCGCTGCAACCAGCGCCTTGCCGGCATCGTTGCCGGTGTATTTGCCGAAGTTTTTGATGAAACGTCCGGCAAGGTCCTTTGCCTTCGTATCCCACTCGGACGCGTCAGCGTAGGTATCTCTCGGATCCAGAATCTTCGGATCGACGCCGGGCAGTTCTGTCGGCACTTCAAAATCGAAAATCGGAATCTTTTTGGTCGGTGCCTTCAGCACATCGCCGTTTAAGATCGCGTCAATGATGCCGCGCGTATCCTTGATCGAGATACGCTTGCCCGTTCCGTTCCAGCCGGTATTCACAAGGTACGCCTTCGCACCGGATTTCTGCATGCGCTTGACAAGCTCCTCACCGTACTTCGTCGGATGCAGTTCGAGGAATGCCTGGCCGAAGCACGCGGAGAAGGTCGGTGTCGGTTCGGTAATACCGCGCTCGGTACCGGCAAGCTTTGCCGTAAAGCCGGACAGGAAATAGTACTGGGTCTGCTCGGGTGTCAGGATCGAAACCGGCGGCAGCACGCCGAACGCGTCCGCAGACAGGAAAATCACGTTGTCTGCCGCAGGCCCCGCGGAAACCGGGTTGACATTCAGCGCGATCTTCTCGATATGATCCAGCGGATAGGATACACGCGTATTTTCCGTTACCGACTTGTCCGCAAAGTCGATCTTGCCGTTTGCGTCCAGCGTAACGTTCTCTAACAGCGCGTTCTTTTTGATCGCATTATAGATATCGGGTTCGGATTCCTTATCCAGGTTGATAACCTTCGCATAGCAGCCGCCCTCGAAGTTGAAGACGCCGTTGTCATCCCAGCCGTGCTCGTCATCACCGATGAGGAGTCTCTTCGGGTCTGTGGAGAGCGTCGTCTTGCCGGTGCCGGAGAGGCCGAAGAACACGGCCGTGTTCTTACCTTCCATATCCGTGTTGGCGGAGCAGTGCATCGCGGCAATGCCCTTGAGCGGCAGGTAGTAGTTCATCATGGAGAACATACCCTTCTTCATCTCGCCGCCGTACCAGGTGTTGATGATGATCTGCTCGCGGCTCGTGATGTTGAAGGCGATCGCCGTTTCGGAGTTTAAGCCCATTTCCTTGTAATTGTCCACCTTGGCCTTGGAGGCGTTGTAGATGATGAAATCCGGCTCAAAGCTCTTCAGCTCCTCTTCCGTCGGGATGATGAACATATTCTTGACGAAGTGTGCCTGCCAGGCCACCTCCATGATAAAGCGGATTGCCATGCGCGTGTCTTTATTTGCGCCGCAGAACGCATCCACCACAAACAGTCTCTTATTGGAGAGGCAGTTCACGGCGATGTCCTTTAAAATCTTCCAGTTCTCCTCCGACAGCGGATGGTTGTCGTTTTTGTATTCATCCGATGTCCACCAGACCGTGTCCTTGGAATTATCATCCATGACAATGTACTTGTCCTGCGGGGAGCGGCCGGTGTAGATACCGGTCATGACATTGACCGCACCGAGCTCCGAAACCTGTCCCTTTTCAAAGCCTTCGAGGCCCGGTTTCAGTTCTTCCTCATAGAGTGCGTCAAAGGACGGATTATAGACGATCTCCGTCGTGCCTGTGATACCATACTTGCTCAGATCGATGTTGGACATAACATACACCTTCTTTCGTGGAATGAATGGTTTGTGGAAAAAACGCTGCAACCTTGATTGTATCACGCTTACGGCGCTTTCGTCAAAGAATATCGCATAAAATATGCAAAAAAATGCCGGATGACGCACCGCCATATGGGGACCAAAGCCAGGGCAAAACCCCTTGCATTATTATTATGATGATGATACCGTAAGGTCATCGCGGCTTATGCCATGAAGAAGGAAGATCAATAAAAATATTGTGGCAGGAAGGAGAAGAATATGTCCGATTTTTCAAAGTATTTTCTGATGATAAGGGAGGATGATCCCGAAGGTACCGAGAAGGTTATCATCGAATACACCCTTCACATGACGAAGGGGACGGGAGAAAATAAGATCAACTGGGACGAAGCCACCATGCGGGCCGTCATTCCTCCGGAGCATGGCAACTTGAATCACGTCTGCCAGGTGACGGACGGCAAGGGGAACAAACTCTTCATAAAGCAGGCCAGTGATACGCTTCGCATATCCGAAGACATGACGGCGACCCTTGACCGCAACCGCCAGGAGTCCGAGATTCTGCAGCTTGAGGAAAAGATGGCGCCCGGCATGGTTCCTCATATTTACTTTTATGATACGGTGATGAGCGCCTGCGGCATGGAGGACTGTTCTGATTATGAGGTCATGCGCGGCGCCATGTTGAAGCATAAGATCTACCCCCATTTTGCGGAGAATATCTCTACCTTTATGGTGGAAACGCTTTTGCTCTCCAGTGATATCGTGATGGACCACCGTGAAAAAAAAGAGCTGGTGAGGAAATTTATTACTCCCGATCTGGATGACATTACGGAGAAGCTCGTACTCATGGAGCCGTACCTCGGTGCTGACAGGAATAATATCTTCGAACCAAACCGTGCCTTTGTGGAACAGGAACTCTACGGCGATGAAGCCCTTCATCTCGAAGTCTCCAAGCTCAAGTTCCGGTTCATGTGCGATGCGCAGGCGCTTCTGCACGGAGATCTGCATACCGGCTCCATCTTTATCAACGAAAAAGATTTGAAGGTCTTCGACTGCGAGTTTGGCACCTACGCGCCCATGGGCTATGACACGGGCAATGTGATCGCGAACCTCATCTTCGCTTACGGCAACGGTCTTTCGACCGATGATACGGCCTTCTGTGACTGGACCATGGATATGATAGAGAAAAGTTTTGATCTTTTCTGCGAAAAATTCTCCAGGCGGTACGATGAGACGGTCACCGAGCCGATGGCAAAGGTCAGGGGATTTAAGGAGCATTATATCGAGAATCTCTTAAACGATACGGCAGGCTACGCAGGGACAGAGCTTCACCGGCGCACCGTAGGCATGGCAAATGTGGCGGACCTCACTTCGATCGAAGACGAAAAGAAGCGCCTTCTTGCCGAGAGGATCTGTATCCTCTCCGGTAAGGACTTCATACTGAACCAGACCTCCTTCCGCAAGGGAAGTGATTATACCGCAGCCGTCAAAAGAGCATATGACGCGGCACGGAAGACCATCTGATACAGGAGGCAATATGTCACATAACAATGTTGAAGCTTTTTTTGAAGATGTGATTACTGTCAAATGGGGACCGGATAAAAAAAGCGTGGACATCATTGACCAGACGCTGCTGCCGGGTACGATCAAACGTATACAGCTAAGTACGAAAGAAGAAATATGGGAAGCCATCAAAAAGCTCCGCGTAAGGGGAGCGCCGGCGATCGGTGTAAGCGCGGCCTACGGGCTTGCGGTACTTGCTGACGGCATCGAGGCAGACAGCTTTGATCCTTTTTTTGCGAAGTTTAAGGAATATAAGGATTATCTTGCGTCCTCCCGCCCTACCGCTGTCAATCTCTTCTGGGCCCTGAACCGCATGGAGGACTGCGCAAAGAAAAACAGCGGCAGCGATATCCGTACGCTGAAGGATACGCTGTATCAGGAAGCGCAGGCCATACGCGACGAAGACGTGCAGATCAGCCGGGGAATCGGCGAGATCGGTTTTAAACTGCTTGAAAACCTGAAGAAGGATGGAAAACCTGTGGGGATTCTTACCCACTGCAACGCGGGGACCCTTGCGACAGCAAAATACGGCACGGCCACCGCTCCGATGTATATCGCCCTTGAGCACGGATGGAAGGGGGACGATATGCATGTATTCTGCGATGAGACGAGACCTCTCCTGCAGGGCGCCAGACTTACGTCATTTGAACTCTATAAGGCAGGCATCACCACAACCGTACAGTGCGACAACATGGCTTCGATCCTCATGAAATCCGGAAAAATAGATATCATATTCACCGGCACGGATCGTGTGGCGAGAAACGGAGACGCGGCCAATAAGATCGGCACAAGCGGACTTGCCATACTGGCCAGACATTACGGGATCCCCATGTATATCTGTGCCCCGTCCTCAACCGTAGACATGTCCACACTTACCGGAGACGATATCCCCATTGAAGAAAGGGATCCCACGGAAGTGTCCGCGATGTGGTATTCCTCTCCCATGGTATATGAAGGTGTGGATATCTATAACCCTGCGTTTGACGTTACCGACCATACACTCTTAAGCGGCATTATCACGGAAAAAGGACTGTGTACCGCACCTTTTGACAAGGCCTTTGAAAGCCAGGGAATGAAGTAAACCGCTTTTACGCAACAGGAGGAAGTGAAGTGCTTGACGATCTCAAAGTAAAACTCATAGAAACCGCCCAAAAAGCCCAGAGAGAAGGTCTTTGCAAGCATAAATCCGGCAATGTCTCCGCCTATGACAGGGAAAGCGGGTTGTTTATCATCACGCCGTCGGGAATTGACCGGGAACTGCTGACACCCGCCGATATTTGCGTACTGGATCTTGATCTTAACCAGAAAGAAGGAAAAAAACCTTCCAGTGAGTCGCTGATGCATGCGGCATGTTATCGTGAAAGGGATGATATCTTCGCCATTGTACACACCCATTCCAAAATGGCCACGGCTTTTGCGGTGCTCAATAAGCGCGTGCCTGCCACGGTATTTGAGATGTTTATATTTAAGACGGAAAACGCGTGTATCCCCGTTGCTCCCTACGCACGGCCGGGTACAAAGGAACTCGCGGACAATGTCGCAAAGGTCATCGCCAAAAATGACATGGCACTGATGGAGCGTCACGGCGCCATAGGCGTGGGAAAGGATCTTGAGAGCGCACTGCTTTGCGCACATTATATCGAGGAGTTCTCCGAAATATACTACTACACGCTGCAGATCGGTCCGGGAAAAGAGCCCCCTTCGTTCACACATGAAGAACTCGATTCCTGGCGTTATCCCGAACAGTTAAAAAAATAAACGTCAGCCTGTTACGATTTGATTCCCCTGTCCCACGCATGGAAGTCTTCACAGCGTCTCAGAAAAGCGTCATACTCCGGCACGGTGAAATCAAGCGCCGAATGACGCACCGCATAGACGATTCCCTTGTTGATCAGCTTTGCCCGGTAGGGAGAGACGGAGGTGGTTTTCCTCCCCAAAATCCTTGCCACCTCCGCGATCTCACAGGGAAGGCTGCCGCATTTTGCCATCGCGAAAGTAAACTCTTTTTCCGTGTCACTGCATCTTTCGTATCTGGCTCTGAAAAAGCCGCCGTCCAGCGTATGGTAATACACGGCAACCGCGTCCTCCACATCTTTTAACGCGATGATCTCCCGTTCCGTACGCTGAAACACAATCTGGCAAAACTGCTGCACATAAAAGGGATATCCCTTTGTGATTTCAATGATGCGCCGTACAGCCGTATCCTCATATGTCACCCGGATTTTTTTTGCGGGTTCGCATATGGCAAGTTCTGCCTCTTTTTCCGTCAGACTGCCGATTTCGTGGTAGGTAAACAGTCTTTCCGCATAGGACTTTTCATCGGCAAGCATCTTCAGAAGTTTCGGCAAACCGGCACCAATCACAATCAGCGGATAGCCCAACTGGTTGCTGCGGTGCAGGGCGGAGATCAGCGCACCAAGTTCCTCTGTCCTCATGTACTGGATCTCGTCCACAAAAAAACATACCGGATGCTCTGTTTTCTGCGCAACCTCTCCGATGGCCTGAAACACATCCGTCAGGCTTTGCGGCAGATTGTAGGAATGGTACAAATCCCTGTCCTGAACGGAAAGGGAAAGATTCCCGCTGTTCGGGTCAAAAGAAAGAGAAAGCGCCTTGATCGCATCCATTCCCTTTCGGATAATGTTTTTCAACTTCTCTTTTTTTTCGGCTTCCCTGAGATAGGCCTGTGCACAGGATGCAATCTGGGAGATAAAATCCTTCTTTTCTTCTATCTCGATGTATTTGGTAAACACGCCGGCTTCTTCGGCGATCGCCTGAAGACGATTGATCAGAACCGTTTTTCCGACACCCCTGAGACCGCTGATAATCACAGACTGTACCGGAATCCCGGCCAGCATGGCTTCATACAATCCGCTAACCTCAGATACTATTTCATCCCGTCCTGCCACATAGGTCGGCATCAGACCTGCACCCGGACGGTACGGATTCGGCTTGTTCATGGCTTCCGTCCTCCCGGGAACAGTTTATCATATGATCACGTTGTTTTCAATGAGTTTTTGTGTGATTTCGACCCTTTTTGTTTTCTTATGCTGTATTTTGGTGTTTGACGATACTTTCGGCTTATTTACGGTTTATATAACGCTATAAGTATGCGGTTCCGGCATGCCTCTGCCTTGTTTTTACTCTGTCTGCGGCACGTACAGGGTTGTGTAGATGTCCCGCTTCGATACGCCGCGGTCCTCGGCCGTCCGCTTCATTGCGGCCTTGCGGTCCATGCCCTTCGCTTCGTAATAAGCGACGTGGGAGGGCACATCCAGCTGCAGCAGAAGAATCTGCATGATCTCCTCGCCGGAAAGGTCTTTGATCCGCAGATCGCCGTTGTGCGATTCCACCGCGGCATAAGCATCCGCGGTGCCCGCCGCATCGTTTTCCAGCGCCACGGAGGCACGGACATATTCCGCGACGGATTTTGCCAGATCGCCGTCCGGTACCTGCGCGCCGGTCTCAGCCAGGGTCAGGATGTCTTCCGCTCCTGCGGTGCCGACGCTCCGCGGTTCGATGATCAGCACAAACTCGCCGCGCGCTTCCTCCGCCTCATAAAACGCGACCGCATCCGCCAGGGGCATCCGCTTCACTTCCTCAAATTTCTTTGTAAGCTCCCTGCAGAGGATGATGCTGCGGTTCCCGAGCGTTTCCTGCAAATCCTTCAGGGTCTGCAGCAGATGGTGCGGCGCTTCATAGAGCACGATCGTGCGCTGCTCCCTTCTCAGGGACTGCAGCACCGCCCGCCGCTCCTTCTTCGCACCGCGCACAGGCGGCAGAAAGCCTTCAAAGACAAAGCGCCTCGTGTCCGTGCCGGAAAGGGAGAGCGCACAGATCAGGGCGCTCGGGCCGGGCAGGGAGGTCACGGAGACGCCCTCCGCATGACAGAGCGCCACCAGCTCCCGCCCCGGATCGGAGATCGCGGGCGTGCCGGCATCCGTGACGAGGGCAATGTCCTTTCCCTCCTTCAGCTGCGCCAGAAGCTCCTTCGCCTTGTCATATCGGTTGTTGTGATGGTAAGAGGTGAGCGGAGTATGAATGTCAAAATGCGAGAGCAGCTTTTTGCTCACGCGCGTATCCTCGCAGGCAATGAGATGCACTGCCCGCAGGGTGTCCAGGACGCGTCCGCTCACGTCGGAGAGATTTCCGATCGGCGTTGCGCAGAGATAGAGCGTTCCGCTCACGATTCCTTCTCCGCTTTTGCCGCCGCCTTTTCGGAATGTGCCTCCTCCTTGGATTTTTTCTTATTTTTGCCGCCGCCCTGGGACGGTTTGTTCTTCTGCTTGCGTCTGCGCTCGATCTCTTTGATCTCACTCAGGGGATATTCATGCACCTCACGCTCGTCTCCCGCCTCCACAAAGACACGCATCGTCTCGCGCAGGATGTTGACGGAGGACACCTCGCCGCGCACGCCGTCCGCGGCCGTCACGGTATCCCCGACGGCGGGCATGCGGGAATTGATCTCCTCATAGACCTCTTCCTCATTATTCAGGCAGCACATCAGACGCCCGCAGACACCGGAGATCTTGGTCGGGTTGAGCGACAGCCCCTGCTCCTTCGCCATCTTGATGGAGACCGGATTGAAGTCCGTGAGGTAGGCATGGCAGCAGAGCGCCCTGCCGCAGATGCCCATGCCGCCCAGCATCTTCGTCTCGTCGCGCACGCCGATCTGTCTCAGCTCAATGCGCGTACGGAAGACGCCGGCCAGATCCTTGACCAGCTCGCGGAAATCCACGCGGCCGTCCGCCGTAAAATAAAACAGGAGCTTGTTGTTATCAAAGGTATATTCCACGTCGATCAGTTTCATCTCCAGACCGCGCGCCGCGATCTTTTCGAGACCGATCCCGTAGGCCTTCTTTTCCTTTTCGCGGTTTTCCGCGGCCTTCGCCTCGTCCTCCGGCGTGGCGATGCGGAGAATTTCCTTGACCTGTCCGTGCTGCACGGCGCTGTCTTCCCCGAGATCATAGACCACGGTGCCGAATTCCGTCCCGCGGCTCGTCTCCACGATGACGTGTGTGCCTCTTCTGACCTGATGTGCGCCGGGGGTGAAGAAATAAGACTTTCCGCCCTCCCGGAACCTGACTCCTATAATGTGACTCACGTGTTTCCTCCCAAACAATCCCGTGCCTTCACAAAAAACAACTCCAGCGCGTACACGGGACTGACATTTGCTTCGATTCTTGTTCTTGCCGTACGCAGCGCCTCCGCGGTTTCCGCCAGACCACGGAATGTGCTCGTCGCGGCAGTATCTCTAATATACTCCTCCTGCTCCTCCAAAATCAAGTGTTCCTTCTCTCCCGTGGCCTTATAGACCATCAGGTCACGCAGCAGACAGCGGATGATGTTCAGCACCTCTTCCCTGGTTTCACGCTCCGTGGCGTTTTCGGAGGATATTGCCTTCATCTGTTTGTTTGTTTCCGGGACGGTCACGTTCCGAAGCGTTTCGATGAGACGCATGGCCGCCCGCGCGTTGGTTTCAAACTGCGGATCCGAGGCGTGGGCAATGGCCTTTCCGGTGTTGCCCCGCGCAAAGCGTGCGGACAGGGAAGCCTTGTATTCGCTCGCGCCCTGCTGTTTCCGTAAAAACGCATACAGCTCCTGCGTCGGCACCGGGCGCAGCGGCAGCGGCACGCAGCGGCTTTTGATCGTCGGAAGCATGGCGTCCGTCCCGGTCGCAAGGAGCAGGATCGTGACATAGGACGGCGGCTCCTCCAGCGTTTTCAGGAGCTTGTTCTGTGCGTCACGCGTGATCAGATGCGCGTCCGGCACGATGTAGATTTTGCGCTCCGCCGCATAAGGCGTCAGATACGCGTCATCCACCAGCTGTTCGATGATCTCCGACACGCGGATGCTGCCTTCTTTTTCATGCACCACCGTCCGCACATCCGGATGAGCATCCGCCATGACCTTTTTGCAGGAGGGACATTGTCCGCAGGGCTCACCGCTTTCCGCCCTCCGTTCACACAGAAGCGCCTGCGCGAAAATCCGCGCGATAAAGGTCTTGCCGGCCTTCTCCTCTCCCGCAAGGAGATAGGCATGCGAGGCCGTTCCCTCGCGTGCCGTGCGCATCAGCAGATTTTTGATATGCGTCTGTCCGACGATGTCCCTGAATCCCGGCATGGTCTTTTACGTGAAAATATCCAGAAGCAGACCCTCGATCGTGCCGATCTTTCCCATGATCGCGATCGTGTCCTTTTCGTCCTTCAACAGTTCCTGTGCGAGCTCGTCCAGGTTTTCATCCACGAGCCGGATGATGCCGTACACGCGGTGCCTTCCCTTTTTGTCCAGGTAGTTTTCCCTGGAAAAGGAATGCGAGCGTGTCACGATCTCGTTCAAAAATCCCTTGATCATCATGCGGTAACGCTGCATGTCGCGGATGTCATTCTTCTTGCTGATGAGCTTGCCCTGCTGGGTGATGTCGGCAATCATCGCATTCAGACGCCCGGCAAGACCCTCGTCATCCACGCGGCTTTCGAGGATGAAGCGGAATTTGTCATCGATCGCTTGTGTCTGTTCGGGCGCCGGGGCCTGCTGCACAGGCTGCGCCGCACTTACCTTGATGTCCATCACTCACATCTCCGCAAGAAGCTTCTCTACCTCTTCCTCATAACGGTCAACATAGGCGCCGATCACGGCTTCCCCGATCACCTCTCCCTCTGAATTGACGAAATACGTGGTCGGGTAGGCCTGCAGGAAAAGATCTGTATCAAAACTGTCCCAGGGCAGGATGTTCCTGTAGGTCGCGCCTGCCGTTGCAAGAATGTCCAGCCCTTCCGTCATCGCGGCGCTTTCATGGCCGTCCATCATCACACCGATGACCTCGCAGCCCTTTTCCCGAAGCCTTTTGTTGATCTGCTCCAGCTCCGGGATCTCCCGGATGCAGGGACCGCACCAGGTCGCCCAGCAGTTGAGCATCGTGATCTTGTTCGCGGCAAAGAGATCGCTGCTGCTCAGGGTATTGCCGTCGATATCCGTTGTCGTAAATTCCAGCACCGTGCCGGCGGACATGGTTGTCTCATCGGCGATCTCGGAATGGATGATGTTCTGCTTTGCCTCTGCGGTCTCTTGGATGATCGCGTCATACAGCGTTTTGATCTCCTCCGGCAGGTCATCGGCATATTCCTTTGCGCTGATTTCGTAGCAGGTGAATCCGTCCGCGCGGCTGAGCACCTGCAATCGGGAGGTGTCCAGGGTGGATGCCTGCGAAAGCCATTCCTTCACCTCCTCCTCCGACCACTTCTCATCCTCCGCCTTTAACACCAAAAGGAGCGGGATGGCCTGCGCCCGCACGGCCTCAAATTCCGCCTCTTCGGTGATCGCCATAAGGTTTTCAAGGGTATCCGGATACAGCACCTGGTCAAGGACGTAAAGGCCGTCTTCCATCTTCGCGCCGTCGGAAACCAGATAAAGCTTGTCCCTGTTTTTCAGATAGGTTTCGGGCACGGGGATGGACATCCCCGCCAGCGGATAATCATACCGCTCCGCCTCCGCACTCTCCTGCGCCTGCGCGGCGGAACTGACGGCCTCCGCGCTTTCCGTCACGGCACTGCCTGCACTGTTCGCTGTTTCCGCACTGCTCCCGCAGGCAGAAAGCAGGAATGCAAGCATCAGGGCCGCTGCCGTTGTTTTCTTTTTCAACCTTCTCATCCTCCCGCTTTCCATGATCTTTCGATCAGTTTTTTATCATACGCCCCGCGCCGGCCTTCTCTTTTCCGAAGGCTGCGCCCATCCCGAAGGACAGCGCCTTTGTCGGGCAGACCTTCACGCATTCGCTGCAGCGGATACACTCCGCGCTGTCCGGATGACAGGACGGATCCACCTGCATCTTACAGGTCTTCGCGCAGCGTCCGCACTTGATGCAGGCGGAGGTATCGCAGCGCAGCTTCAGGAAGCTGACGCGGTGGAACAGGCCGTAAAACGCCCCCAGGGGGCAGATGTATTTGCAAAAGGGCCGGTGAATCACGACCGACAGCACAACAATCACTGCCAGGATCGCCATCTTCCACGCATAGAGGAAATGCGCCGCGCCGCGCATCGCCTCGTTTAAGGCCACCAGCGGAATCCCGCCCTCCAGCATGCCGACCGGGCAGATCCATTTGCAGAAATACGGGAAGCTCACGCCCATCTCATCCCTGAGGATCAGGGGAAAGAGAAACACAAACAGTACCAGAAACACATATTTCAGCTTCCGCAGCATGCGGTCCGCCTTTGCGGGCACCGTGAGCTTCGGCGTGGGGATTTTGTACAGCAGCTCCTGCATCAGCCCGAAGAGACAGAGCCATCCGCAGATGAAGCGCCCGACAAAAACCCCGATCAGTGTCAGATAGCCCAGCACGTAAAAAGGAGCCTTCGGTCTGCGTGCGGAAAGCATCGCCTGCATGGAGCCGATGGGGCAGGCCCCGAGCGCGCCCGGGCAGGAATAGCAGTTCATTCCCGGCACGCAAAACTGTTTGAGCGGACCGTCATAAATCCTGCCGGTCACAAAGCCCGTGAGGTGCGCGTTCGTCCCTAAGGCAAAGCCCGCCTGCACCGCCTTGCGCGTGATTTTGTTTTTCTTTTGTTCATCCAATGCCGATGCACTCCATGCAGATTGCCACGGCCTTTTTCATCACCTCTCCCGCATCACCGCTGTAAAGTCCAAAGACCAGCATGGCAATGCCGAGCACAAGGAGAATATATTTCAAATACTTTTCCGCAAACGCCTTCATATATGTCTCCGGATACAGTCGCTGACTTCCGCGAATATTATACCACACCTGCCTCCTGCTCCACCATCCATGAAGAACCGTCCATTTGCCCGGATCATTTCCGCGTTATATAATTTCTTTTAAGAACGCGGAAGGCAAAGAGTATGAAAAGGATAATGATAAAAAGAATCGCATACGTTGCACTCGTAATTCTTCTGGCTTTCATGGTCAGGGTCGTTATCCTGCCACGTATTTCTTATGCACTTATCAACCGGCAATTCGATTCGTTCCGTCAGAGAGAGAACCGTGAAGATGTGGTTCTTGGTATTAACGGCGCTTCACAGGAAGTCATAGAGCAAACTTATGAGGTTTGGGAAACCGTGCCGGAGAATATCCGCGAACATTTCATCAAGAGCGAATGGATTCTCGTCGTTAACGGAGAAGAACTTTCTACTCTCACAGGGCAGCATAAGAACGGGCACGTTTTGGACGGTGTGACATTCTATAAGCGCAAAGTTGTTTATATTGGAAATTATATCGAATCTCCAATTTATGCCCTGATGCACGAAATGGGACATTATCTGGATTACAGTTACGGAAAGATCTCCGATTCGAGCGAGTGGATTGATCTCTACAAAGAAGAAGCGCCGGAACATCTGTCTCCCGCGGGCGCACACGCAAACGAATATATGACAGAAACGCCAAGTGAATATTTTGCAGATGTTTTCAATGCGGCGATATATGATCCCGTCGGGTGCCAGTTACGTACGCCGAAAAGCTATGATTTTGTCATGCGGCTGGCGGTGCGCAGGTAGACGTGGAGCGATGCTCCCGCAAGACCATCCAATTATTTAAGGATTTTACCGGCTTCTGCCGATATATGATATAATAATACCGGTCGGAAAGGAGGGGTTTCTATGGGTAAGTGTACGGCGTTAGAAGCAGCAAGGTATCTTATTTATCTGATGTCGGATAGTTTCGATGATTTGTCAAACATGAAGATTAATAAACTGCTCTATTACGCTCAGGGACAGTGCCTGCTCAAAAATGGTTATCCTCTTTTTGATGACAAAATCGAGGCGTGGCAACATGGACCGATAGTCGAATCAGTATATCAAGCATTTAAGGGGTATGAAAGCGCACCTATCCCGGCAGAAAGCGGTTCCGACTGTGCGGAAATGGACGAAGAGGCAAAGGATCTGCTTTTTGATGTTGCCAGAGTGTACGGAAGATATACGGCAAGTGCATTAAGAAACATGACGCATAGAGTCGGCACACCATGGGAGCGCGTGTATGATAGCGGGTCGCTGCACGTTGAAATACCCCAATCCATGATATTAGAATATTTCAAGAAAAAAGAGAAACCTATAGAGCCTGTTACCATTCCGGAAGATGAAATGGAATTTGTAGGGTATCGGGATAAGGAAGGCTACCTTGTCTTGCCGCAGGAGTGGGCAGATGAAGCGGTATGAGATATGGGACGCCTACGTCAAGTACGAGGGTGTAGACCATGTGGAAATAAGGCCCGTACTTGTTTGGGGAAAGAACGCATTTATTGCTGCATACAAAATGACCGGGACAGACAGAGGCGACGACGGAAAGGAATATCGCATAAAATACTGGAAAGAATCAGGATTGAGTAAACCGACAAGTGTCAGACTTGGAAAGTTTTTAAAGCTCGAAGACAGGGACATGGTGAGATTTCGTGGGGTTTTAGACAAAAGAGATCAAATGATGTTAGATTTTCGGATTATAGGTTAGGAATTCCAGATGCATACAATCGCCGGTGTTGTAATCCTATAAAGCAAAACGAGTATAACAGAACAGCGCCTGTATATTACGCAGACGCTGTTCCTTCATTTACCAACTAATAAAAGACAAAACCTATTTAATAGCTCCGGCCAGGATCTGCGGCAGTTCCGATTTCACTTTTTCAAACGCCGCATCGGCGGACATTCCAGACGCGACGTAGGCGGCGAATCTCTGCTGTACGATCTGCTCTGCGGTTCCTCCGGACGCCGCAGGAGCTGCCGCTGCAGCCCCCATGCTGTACGCCTTACGTCCTTCTTTGATTCCAAAGTTGGAGTAGTGGTTCCACAGTTGATCCTTGTTGTAACCGAACGCCTTCTTTAAGTCCGCGTAAGTATCGGCATAACGCTTATAGTCAAAGTTATCCTTAGTGATGTTTGCGCTTGCTGCCGGGGCTGATGCGGTTGCTTTCGGCGCGGTTGCTGCTGCCGCGCTGCCGACAGCATATGCCTGACGGCCTTCCTTGACGCCGAAGTTGGCATAATGGTTCCAGAGTTGGTCTTTATTGTATCCGAATGCTTTCTTCAGATCCGCATAGGTGTCTGCGTAGCGCTTGTAATCAAAGTTGTCTTTTGTGACACCGGAATGGGTGGTTGCGGGCGTAGGCTGTTTAAAAGCAGGTGCTTTCCCGGTTTTTGCAAGATATTCATCGACGCTGCTGACACCATTCTGCCACAGTAGTATTTCCGTGGTTCCCCAAGAAGGCTTGCTGTTGCGAAGGGTCAATCCCCAGTAATTCTTATAGGTAAACAATTCCCAACTCAAACCACCATATTTTTTCCAAAAGGGCCCATAATTACCCGTGGCTACTGCTTGAATATAGTCAGCCTTAGCTTGCGCTCCAAGCTGTTGTTCCATAGCAGCGCAATAATTATTGTAAAAATAATCATCATCATCGACGTTAAATGTTTCTCCTCTTGTATTACGAAGAGTAAAGCTATCATATACGTTCTGATTAGAAGCTACAGGAACAGCCGCAAATACAGATGCGGATAAAATAATAGAAGTAGCGATGCAAGCTAATGTTTTTATTTTAATCATAAAATCAACCTCCGTCTTGATGTTGTTTCTGTTTACATGATAATCATACCATATACACAATGGAAGTCAAATTTAAAACGGTTTTTAGGATACTACAAATACTGCAAATAATAATATGTTTATGAATATATTTTCGATACAAAAGCAATACCGGGTATTAAGATAATTATGAAGACGAATGCTTATTTAACAGTTATACAAGGAACCAATCATATATTAATCAGGTCGGAGGAGCAAAGATGAGAAAGAATGTATTTATATCTTTTTGTATATGCGTCGCAATCATAACAGCAATACTGCCAGTAGCAAGAATTTACGTGGCAGCTTCGGATGATCGTACAACAACGCGAGGAGCATTCACTCCGGACGATCCTCAAACACAGTATGTAGATCAATCAACTTTCAATCAAGCAGTAGCCGGTTATAATCCAAATATCACGCTAAATCAGGATGGTAGTATAACCATGCAAACAATGAACAGCTGGTCAAATGCTACTACTCGTCTTTATTCTGTCGGGAACACATTAACATTAACTGATCAGAAAGGAAATGTTATAGACCCAAATAATAACGTAATATTCCCAAGGGATAATAGATATTTAACCGAACGTCTTCGTCATGGGAATCAATCTATTGAAACTTTCACTTATCCGCCAGAACAGGCGCTTAATTGGATCAATTCATTAGGCCCAAATGCATTAACAGGGTTGTTGACAGGACAGTATGGAGCTAGGTTGGATAGTATTGAAGTAGTTAGAGATACAACAAGCGACTATTCGACAGTTTTTTCACAGTCAGCTTTTTGTGATCTCGGATCAGATGGATTATATCATATATTTAAAAATACTTTACACAGAGACTACGCCGGTTCCGAAAATGGTGCCTTTATGTTTCTTTTTGAAGACCAGTTCAATGCTTTCATGAACGCCGAAAACTGGTCTCTTAGAGAATCTATTATGCGGACACATCAGAATAAGCTTCTTTTGTTGCCATTACTATTAACTATTGATCCTAAACTTTTAGCGGAATTAGGACTCCCGCCTGAATTACTAATTCCGCCGCCAGACGAAGACGATCCTCCCATTATCACTCCGCCGGACAACCCTCCAGATGATCCGCCAGGAACATGGGAGAGAGTTGGTACGCCTGTGTCTTCAGGCTGGGGTGTGGATGATAATGACAATAATCCATCATTTTGGGCGGTATATTGTTCATATATGTCTCCGGATACAGTCGCTGACTTCCGCGATGCAGTCCTCGATGGAATCATTGTTGTCAAAGAGCGTCTCGATTCCTGCTGCCGCGAGTTTTTCCGGCGCGTAATCCGCCGTGTCGGCAAGGTATCTTCTGCACATTTCATCATAACGCGGCACCTCCTGCCTGCGCTCGCGCTTTAAGGCGCGCTCCAGGCGGATGCCGTCATCCGTGTCGATCAAGAGCGGCAGGACGTTTTCCTCCCCGAAGTAATTCCGCATGGAGACATAGGCCTCCACCGTCCCGATCATCAGATAATTGCCCGCGGCAAGATCGATCTGCCCGTCATCGGCGGTGAAATAACGCCAGAGCCCGAGCTGCGTGTGGTAATCCCGCTTCTCGATGATCTTTCCGGCCGCCGCCTTCTCCTGATAGTCTTTTTCTTCGACGAAGAAATACTGCTTGCCGTTCTCCTCCTTCTGCCGCATCGGGCGCGTCGTGTACATGACGATCTTTTTTAATCCCAGCGTTTCGTCCTGCAGCAGATTCCGGTATACCGCGTCCTTGCCGGAGGCGGATTTTCCCATTAGTAAAAATATTTTTCCCATATGCAGATTATTATATCACGAATCAGAGATTCCGGTCGATTTCCGTGAGTGCCTGCTTCAGGCGGAAGATTCCCTCTTTGGTGTCATAGGGGGTGAGAATCAGGATGACATGCCCTTTCTCCGCGCGTTCCGCTTCGATCCTGTACTGCTCCCGGAGCCGCGCGGCGAGCGCCTCCCCGTCCATGCGGGACGCGGCATCCCCCCGCAGGCAGATCACGATCTTGCAGGGGTCGGGCACGACCGTCTCCCCCGCAACCTGCAGATGCGTAAACTGCGCGGCGCATTCCAGAATCTCCTTTTTGTACGTGAGCAGGTCCGCAAAACGCACCGGCCCGTAGCGCCGGATGTCCTGCACGGCCTCGTCGATCGAAGCCATCAGCACGTAGGAGGGGGAAGAGGACTGGAAGACATCCAGATAATGTCGCAGTTTTTCCCTGTCCACAAGGCTTCCCCGTACATGGAGCAGCGCCGTCTGCGTGAGTCCCGCAAGTGTCTTGTGCACGCTGTGGTTGACAAGATCGGCTCCCAGCGCAAGCGCATTCACCGGCAGTTCCGGATGCAGGGAAAAATGCGCCCCGTGCGCCTCATCGACAATCAAAGGAATCCCTTTGCGGTGCGCGATGTCCGCAATCGCTTTCACATCCTGTATCACGCCTTCATAGGTGGGGGAGGTAAGAAAGACCGCCCTTGCCTCCGGATGCCGCGCAAGGGCCTCTTCGATCTTTGCGGTATCCACAACGCCGGGAAAGTCATACACATTGCCGTCCGCGTCCACTGCCTCTTCCGGGCGGACCTCACAGACCGCAAGCCGCATCAGCTCCGCGGCATGGGTGAAGGAACGGTGTGCGCCGGAAACGGCGATGACCGTGCCGTCTTCTCCGACGGCAGTACAAACGGCGGCCAGCACACCCGCGCTGGAACCGCCGACCAGAAAAAAGGTTTCCATATCTTCGCACAAAGGACTGTTCATCCCTGTACGGTATAATTCGTTTGCGCGCTCCTGCGCCTCCTTTAAGATCCCCTCCGCATGATGCAGATCGTCCGTCGCAGGCGTCTCCGTGACATCGATCCGCTCCGCGCCGCCAAGCGAGCGCGCGGCAAAGCCCGCGGCATTTCTCTTATGCCCGGGCATGTGAAAGGGATAGCTGCCGCTTTTCTCAATCTCCAGCAGCTGATGTAAGAGGCTCTTTTCGCTCAGCCGACAATCCCCGCGCGGATGTCCTCGATCAGCTTGTCAATCTGCGACTGGTTGAGCACAGGGCCCGCCGCGCCCGCGGCAGGATTGACGTTCACCGCAAACTGATTGATGAGCGACGCGATAATGTTGAATTTGTCTTCCGGCAGTGTTTCCATCTTTGCGATCAGATCCACAGGCACTTCCATAATGCATCTCTCCTTTAATTGTGATCGGTTTTACAAACTAATTATATCACAATTTCGCAAAATGGCAAGCCTGTGATCATTCCTCTTCTCCCGCCCCGAGAAGCGCCACCGCCACATCATTCACGTTGGTGCCGGTGGGGCCGGTCATGATGAGGCCGCCCACCGCCTGCAGCGCCGTATAGCAATCATTGTTCTGCAGGATATCATTATAGGAAATTCCCGCGGCGCGGAGTGCCGCCATCGTCGTTTCATCCACATAGCCGCCGGCCGCGTCCGTCGGGCCGTCCGTGCCGTCGCTGCCGAAGGAAAATACGGCGGCGTTTGTCAAATCCGCAATACCCTGTGCCGCCGCAAAGGCCAGCTCCTGGTTTCTGCCGCCCTTCCCTTTGCCCTTCAGATGCACCACCGTTTCCCCGCCGGCAATGAAGGCCGTCTTTTTACGCGCGCCCTTTGCGTGTGTCCGCAGGATACCGGCAAGAAAGCTGCCGGCCTCCCTCGCTTCACAGCTCAGGCAGTCCGTCAGCAGCACGGGCGTATAGCCGAGCGCCGTGCAGGAAGCCGCCGCCGCCTCACAGAGCTCCCGGACGCTTCCGGTGATCTTCGTCGTCACGCCGGACAGGGTTTTGGGTGTTTCCTGATCCAGCAGCATCCGGGCCTGTCCGCTCAGCTTCAGGCCGTACCGCGCGGCGATTTCGTTCGCCTCCGCACAGGTGCTGGCATCCGGATAGCAGGGGCCCGAGGCGATCATATCCAGCGGGTCTCCCAGGATGTCGCTCAGGACCACCGCAAACACCTTTGCCGGTGCGCAGCTTAAGGCAAAGCGCCCGCCCTTGACGGCGGAAAGACGCTTCCGGATCGTATTCATCTCCACGATATCCGCGCCGGAGGAAAGCAGCTGCTGTGTGATCTCCTGCAATTCCTCCCCCGGAATCAGCGGCTGTTCAAAGAGGGCACTGCCGCCGCCGGAGAGCAAAAACAACACGGTGTCTTCCTCCGTCAACTGCTCCACGGCCTTGATCGCCTCCCTTGTCGCCGCAAAACTGTTTTCGTCCGGCACCGGATGCCCCGCCTCAAAGCAGCGCACGCCGGGAATCTCTCCCTTCACGTGATCGTATTTCGTGATCACGATCCCTTCGTCCACGAGACCCGGCACCTCCGCCGCCGCATGCGCCATCTGCCAGGCCGCCTTGCCCGCGGCAATCATCACGGTTCTTCCCTTCCCCGGCCGGAACTCCTTCAGCGCACGCTTGACGGCCTCATCCGGCAGCACCGCTCCGAGGCTCTCCTTGACGATCTGCTCCATCTCCGTATGCAGTGTGTTGTTCATGGGGACAGTCTCCTGTTTCCCGATTCCTGACGTGACGGTTCCTTTGGGTATCCGCATCAACGCTTATACTTCGTGGCGCCGGACAGATCGGTGGTCGCGCTCAGGGCGCCGACGATGTTGTGCGGGACATAGCATTCTTCCAGCAGTGCCACCTCTTCCTCCGACAGGCTGATGTCAAAAGCACCGGCAGCGTCATCAAAGTACTGTGCCTTTGTCGCGCCGATGATGGGACTGGCAACCCCTTTATAAAAATGCCAGGCCAGGGCGATCTGTGTCATCGTCGCGTTCTTTTCTTCCGCAAGCTGCGCCACACGCGAGGCGATTGCCCTGTCCGTTTCCTCCGTGCCGTCGTATTTGCCGACGGACACCTTGTCGGTCTTCGCGCGGAGGGTATCGCCCTTCCATTCTTTCCGGGAGAGCCTGCCCGCCGCCAAAGGGCTGTAGGGTGTCAGTGATACACCCATCTGTTTGCAGATCGGGATCAGCTCGCGCTCATCCTCACGGTAAAGCAGGTTGTAGTGGTTCTGCATGGAGGAAAAGGGCGTCCAGCCGTTTTCCTTTGCGATGATCTGGAGGTTGTGAAACTGGTATCCATACATCGCGGAAGCGCCGAGCGCACGCACCTTGCCGGCCCTGACAAGAGAATGCAGTGCTTCCATCGTCTCTTCTATCGGCGTATCGTAATCAAAACGGTGGATGATGTAGAGATCGACGTAATCCGTTCCGAGACGCTTGAGGGAGCCGTCGATTTCGCGCAGAATCGCTTCTCTTGAAAGATGCCCCTCGTTAAAGTACACCTTGGTCGCAATCACGACATCCTCGCGCTTTGCGTTTCTTTTCAAAATCCGCCCCAGATATTCCTCGCTGGTGCCGTGGGAATAGGTGTTGGCCGTGTCAAAGAAATTGATGCCGAGCTCCAGTGCCTTTTTGACCAGCACCTCCGCGTCCTCCTCCTCCAGCGTCCAGAGATGGAAATCCTCCGAGGCTTTTCCGTAGCTCATCGCGCCCACGCAGAGCCTTGAGATTTTGATGTCCGTGTTTCCGAGTGTGGTGTACTGCATGCTGTCCTCCTCATACTTCAGTATCCGGGCACTTTGCCGTCACTTTTTTTCACCCCCATTTTACGGCGAAACAATCGTTTCCGCAATGCCTCTGCCGGTCCGGCGCTTCCGTTGGCGGCGTGAGCAGAGACATCACAGTATAAATACTATAATAGCAAATTTTGACCGATTTAGCCGAAAATGCTATAATAGTAGCAACGAAAGACATCCGCAACGAGGCAACGGGGAAAAGGGTATGGAGTACTTATGGGATACACCGTCAGATATCGCCATGCGTCTGTCCGGAAACATGAGAAGAATCCGAAAGCGGAGAAAAATCACCCAGAAACAGCTGGCAGCAAGAAGCAATGTCAGTTATGCCACGCTCCGGAAATTTGAACAGACCGGGCAGATCTCCCTGGAATCCTTTATCAAGCTGTCGATGGAACTGGGCCTTACCGGAGAACTCAACACGCTCTTTACGCAGCCGGTGTATCAAAGCATCGAGGAAGTGATCAATGACAGAAAACAGAACGCTTAATGTCATATATCATGACCGCCCGGTGGGGCGGCTGGCTGAAATGCCGGACAGGCGCGTTGCCTTTCAGTATGATGAATCGTGGCTGGGAGACGGCTTTTCCATCAGTCCGCGGTCGCTTCCCCTGACAAAGGATGTATTTATTCCACAGGAATCCTCCAGAGAAAAATTCGACGGCCTGTTCGGCGTGTTTGCGGACAGTCTGCCTGACAGCTGGGGACACCTTCTGCTGAACCGGTATCTGGAAAGCATGGGAATAAACGCAGGCGATACAACCACATTAGACAGATTGGCGTACATCGGAAGATCAGGAATGGGGGCATTGGAATATGTTCCGTCCAAAGAGGCGGATTTTGATGCGCTTCCGGCCGGGCTCTCATACGATACGATTGCCATGGAATGCGAAAAGCTTTTGTCCTCGCAGCCGTCGGATCAGCTGGACACGCTCTACCGGCTGGGCGCTTCCGGCGGAGGCACAAGGCCCAAGATCATGCTGACGGAGGAAGGACAGGAATGGATTGTAAAATTTCCCGCAGGCAAGGATCCTGCCATCAGCGGAAAGAGGGAATATGAATATTCGCTTTGTGCGAAACGCTGCGGTATCACCATGACGGAAACGGGGCTGATCCCCTCCTCCATCTGTGAGGGATATTTCAGGACGGAGCGTTTTGACCGCAAAGACGGTGAAAAAATCTTCGGCATCACATTCGCGGGACTCCTGGAAGCCGATTTCCGTGCGCCGTCCTGCGACTATGAAACGTTCTTTCGCCTGGTGAGATCCCTGACAAAGGACAATGCAAACGATACGGAGCAGTTGTTCCGGATTATGTGTTTTAATGTGCTTGCGCACAACAGGGATGATCACACAAAGAACTTTACGTTTCAGTATTCAGGCGAACGGGGCTGGCATCTGGCACCGGGATATGACCTGACCTACAGCGATACCTATTGGGGCGAACACACCACGTCCGTGGGCGGCAAGGGGAAAGATATCACGGATGAGGATCTGGTTGCTGCCGGGACGAAGGCCGCAGGATTGTCCAAAAAACAATGCGAAAGCATCGTTGAAGAGATCAGGCAGGAGACATCAGAGCTGGATCCTTATATGCGTCCGGCCTCGGGACGGAAAAGCAAACATATTTCTTTTTCGGAGAGCATTGCAGAACTGAGGGATGCGCTTAAAGGAGGTGCCGCGGCACAGCAGATTGCGGAATATGAAAAGGGGAGGGAGACACAATGAAAAAACATGGCAGAAAGACAGCAGGCGTTTTGTGCGTATTATGCACCGCCGCCTTATTGGCCGGCTGTGCGGGAACAGGAACAGGTGCAACGCAGGGAGATACCTCCGTGCAGGCGTCATCGGATGCGGCAACGGTTGCTGAAAGTACAGCGCCCGAAGCGGCAACGGTTGAGGAAAGCGCAGCACCCGCAGAGGTTCCGGCGGAAAACAGCGTGACGGATGTCATGCCGGCATATGCGCGTGAGGAATACACGCTGGTCAGAAACGCCCGTGACGGAAAAACGGTCTGTTATTTCGGGGAACGGACGGAGGAACTGCCCGGTGAGGAGCAGGAGCCTTTTTACGCCAACACGACAAACGGAACCGTGATCCGTACTTCTGAAAGCGCATACCGGTTTAAGAACGGCGAAATAACGGATTTGCATATCTCACCGAACGAATTCATCGCGGCGTCACCGGAAGCGGACAACATCCTCTTTTTCGAGGCGGCACAGAGCCCTTCCCCGGAGGTGAAGGGATATGGCGCGGCTTATCTTCTCCGGGGCGAAGACCGCATTCCGCTATTTGAAGCTGACGGTTCCAAATTGATGGTTTCCGGTTCCTGGTCGCCCAACGGTGCGTATTACATTTACTCCTTATATGATACGAAGGAGGAACGCTATGCCGTGATGCTGTTTGACGGCTCCGCCTCGGAAGAGATCACTTCGGATACGTCATTTTTCCCTGTAATAAAGGTTTCAAACGACGGTCACACCGCATACTTCAGATCGTCCGGTGATGCGGGCAGCGGTGAGGCGGAACTGTATTCCATATCCGACGGCGAGATCCGCACACTCGGACCTGTTCTGTTGAGCGGTTATATCTTCAGTTACGACGGCACAGATATGATCTGGCAGGACAATACAGGCTGGAAGCTGAGCGTCGCAGGAAATGCCCCGCTTGCATTAAAGGGAGAGTACACGTACATTGCGCCCGTTAATACCATTACGCAAACCCATGTGCAAACCGTCGGTGCAGATACGTTTCTGAACACGTTTTATTATGATCCTGCGGCGGCATCTGTTTACAGAATCAATGCGGCCGGTGAAGCGGAGCTGTGTCTGGAGCGTGTTTCGGCGGACTATATGCTTGCGGAGGATGCAAAAACATTTCTGTATATTAGTGACGGATCGCTTT
>JAFSPF010000135.1 GCA_017443065.1 Lachnospiraceae bacterium | reverse complement strand
CGTCTCCGCGATGACGCTTTATCAACCCGAGCATCAGATGATTCTCTTACTACCGATGATGCAGGTTCATCCCAGAAAGTGTTCTTTTGCGAATTCCATATCCTGAACCGCTTCCAGCGTTCCGAGGTAGGTTCCGTTCTTATCCCTCACCGCATAATAGGTGACAAGGAAGGTCTTCCCCATCTTTTCCATCCATACCGGCACACAGTCACGCTTACCGGCGCGGAAATCATCAATGATGCCGCGTACCATCGGTTCGATCTTCGGCGGATGGCAGGAAAAGACTTCGCGGTCGATCGCCATACCGGGACGCTTGAAGACCTTCGGTCCTTCATTGAAGTAGCGATTGATATTTTCCGCATCCACAAAAGACAGTTCCAGCGGAATCGTGTTCAGCATTGCTGTCAGTTCGTTCAGCTTCATGTGTCCGCCCGGCATCACGATTTCTCCGTCTGTTCCGGCCGCAGCATTCAATGCAGGTATACTTTCGCCGTCTTCCCATCGTTCGTTCTCCACACCAAAACAGGCTGCATAGTCCTTGGAATCACGATAGATCCCTTTCCATTCCTCTTCAGAGAAATTGTCTGCGCAGATGGGAAACAGAATGTTCTGCTCTTTGTATATCATCTCATCCGCACGGGTGAGGATGCTTTCCAGGCGGGTCATCCACCATTCGCCGCGTTCCGTTTCTTTTTCGAGCGCACTCATTTCGTCGCGGATCTCATCATCCACCGTCCACATAACATTTGACGGACCGGAAATATCATATTTCACGTTCAAAAGCGGATACAGCAAATCGCCCTTCTTGGCATAATGAACGGACACTTCGCGAATCTTCGTAAACAGTTCCGTCACATCTTCCTTCGTTGCAAGCTTTGGTTTGATCGCAACCAGAAGCTTACGCAGTTCTTCGTTTTCCTTCGTAAACGTATAGAGCGGATGTCCCGTAATCTGTTCTAATTCCTTTGCCTGGGCTTCCTTGTTTTTTGCCTGTTCTTTCAGCGCTTCCCTTTCACGCGCGAGGGAGGCCGCCACTTCCTTTTCCGCGTTGGCAATCCGTTCTTCCTTTGTCGCGCCGTGGAACAGGGCGGAGTGCAGATCACAGAGCTTCTGCACTTCCGTCAAAGGCATTCCCTCCGCCATCAGCCCCTGTTCCGCCTTCATGATTTCAGACGCTTCCACTTCTCCGAATTCTCTTGCGAAATCAGAGCGCACGCGTTCGAGACTCTCTCCTGCGCTGACGCGTTTCAAATAGCCCTTTAACTGTTCCGTACGTTCATCAGGGGATGCTGTTTCGACCTTTGCCGCATCGTTCTCAGGCTTTGCGGCGTGTGCGTCATCTGTTTTAGCCGCGTCCGCGCCGCTGATCTTAAAGCCCTTTTCCTCAAATGCCCGGATGATCTCCTCCATCGGAATGCCCTTCATCTTTGCACCCTTTGGAACCGTCATCAACTTGCCGACCGAATTCAGCATTGCCTTCTTCGTGATCTCCGTAAAACCGAGTCTCGCCATGATACCGACAATCTCAGGGTTCTCCTGTGTAAGCTCATATACGCTCTTTGTAAAATCGATTTTCTTTGACATGATCGCATCCCTTTTCAGACACGCTTTTGTGTAACAATTTCTTTACGCCGCCGCACCAATCAACAGCTTCATATCCTCATCCACGGTCGTGATCGTGGCCAGTCCGAACTTCTCCTGCAGAACCTTCAACACGTTTGGCGTAAAGAACGCCGGAAGCGTCGGGCCCGCATGGATGTTTTTCACACCGAGATACAACAACGCCAGCAGCACGATAACCGCCTTTTGCTCGTACCAGGCAATGTTGAACGCAAGCGGCAGTTCGTTGATGTCCTCCAGTCCGAATACTTCCTTCAGCTTCAGCGCAATGAGTGCCAGCGAATAAGAGTCGTTGCACTGTCCCGCGTCCAGCACGCGCGGAATACCGCCGATGTCGCCAAGATCCAGCTTATTGTATTTGTATTTCGCACAGCCTGCGGTCAATATTACAACGTCCTTTGGCAGCGCCTTTGCGAACTCCGTATAGTAATCACGCTGCTTCATACGACCGTCGCAGCCTCCCATCACAATAAACTTCCGGATGGCGCCGCTCTTTACCGCTTCCACCACCTTATCCGCCAGTGCAAAGACCTGTTCATGCGCAAAACCGCCGACGATCTCACCCGTTTCGATTTCCGTGGGCGCTGCACAGGTTAAAGCCTGTTCGATGATCGGCGAAAAGTCCTTCATCTCGCCGTATGCACCCTCGATATGTCTGCATCCCGGAAAGCCGGTCGCGCCGGTCGTCCAGAGCCTGTCCTTATAGGAGTCCGCAGGCGGGACGATACAGTTGGTTGTCATCAGGATCGGACCGTTGAACTTCTCGAACTCTTCCTTTTGCTTCCACCATGCGTTGCCGTAATTACCGACCAGATGCTGATACTTCTTCAGCTTCGGATAGTAGTGTGCCGGCAGCATCTCGGAGTGTGTGTAGATGTCAACACCCTTTCCTTCCGTCTGCTCTAAGAGCATCTCCAGATCACGCAGGTCGTGACCGGATACCAGGATGCCCGGGTTCTTTCCGACGCCGATGTTGACCTTTGTGATTTCCGGATTGCCGTAAGCTCCTGTATTTGCGGAATCCAGAAGCGCCATACCGTCCACGCCTGTCTTACCCGTTTCCATTGTAAGCGCAATCAGGTCATCCACACTTAACGAGTCATCGAGCAGCTTTGTCAGGGCTTCCTGAATGAAGATATCGACCGCTTCATTGTCCTTCATCAAAGCGTTTGCATGCTTGGAATACGCAGCCAGGCCCTTTAATCCGTAGGTGATCAGTTCGCGCAGGGAGCGGATGTCTTCATCCTTCGTTGCCAATACACCCACCTCATCGGAAGCTGCCTTTGCGTCATACTCCGCAATGCTGCCGTTCCACTTTGCCGCATCCGGCAGCGCGGACAAATCACGCACCTCTTTGATCAGATTCTCCTTTATGACCAGTGTCTTTTCGATCAGCTTCTGTATCGCGTCATAGTCAAAGGACGCATTTGTAATCGTGGTGAACAGATTGACCGTGACCTGGTGGTTCACTTCCTTTTCAATCGTCCTCCCCTCTTTTCGTAACTGTGTCGTGACGGCGCTTAAGCCCTTTGTCACATAGATCAAAAGATCCTGCATCGCAGCGACCTCCGGCTTTTTGCCGCACACACCCGACATGGTACATGCCATTCCGCGTGCCGTTTCCTGACATTGAAAGCAAAACATCTTCTCATCCATCGTTCGTTTCTCCTTTTTTAACGAGTAGCTTGCGTTTACAGGATCATTGTAGTACGATGGGTGTGACTGTTATGTTGTTATAACAACACAAAACGGGATTTATGATCTTTTTGAAGGAGATGAGGATGAACACGGCATTCCTTGCGAAAACCGCACTGTTTCAGGGTATTACAGAGCAGGAGGTCGGCGCGCTTTTACCCTGCCTGCGTGCACGGGAAAAGAAATACAAAAAAGACGCCTTTATCTTCCGCGCCGGTACCGCCACCTCCGAGATCGGCATCGTGGAGGAGGGCAGTGTCAATATCGTTGTCAACTTCTACTGGGGAAACAGCAATATCTTCGGTCGTATCGGACGGGGAGAGATCTTTGCCGAAAGCTATGCGGCTATCCCCGAAAAAGAACTGCTCTGTGATGTGGTCGCTGCGGAAAGCACCAACGTGATTCTGCTCAACTTTCAGTGCCTGCTTTCTACCTGTGAAAAAAACTGCGTATTTCACAACCGGCTGATTCAAAACATTGTCCGCATCTCTGCAATTAAAAGTCTGAACTTATCCAGCCGCATGATGCACATCGCGCCAAAATCCATACGCGGGCGCCTCCTGTCCTACCTGTCCGAACAAGCGGAAGCGCACGGAAGTCCGCTCTTCATGATCCCGTTTTCGCGCCAGCAGCTTGCGGATTACTTAGGCGTTGACCGCAGCGCGCTTTCCAATGAACTATCAAAGATGCAAAAGGACGGGTTGATCGCATTCCGGAAAAACGAATTTACGTTGCTCGGATAATCCGGTTGCCACCGCGTCAGTTATGTCGTTTGTGCAATTTACTCATGGCATCCACGGCAAGCCGCGTGATGTCTCCCTGCCAGATGGAAAGCCCGTCCCGTATCATGTGATTGTCTCCGTTTCACCTCGGTCGGCGCAAAGCCGATGTATAACGCTGGGAATACGATCCATCACGATGCAGTTGAAAAGGACTCTGAACCAGCAACGCATGGATGTTTCTGCGCACAAACGCGCTCCCGCAGTTCTTCGTATAACGCGTCCCTGTTTTCCACGGCGAGGATAAAGAGATCCGCATTCGGATGCATGCGCACCTTTTCCAGGAAGGGAATCCCCTCGCGTGCCTTGACCGCCGCAAGCACCGGAATATCACCGTCCAACGCGTCGAGTATGGCAGCCTAAAACGCCAATGCATCCTGTTCAAAAAAACCGATCTCATCCATCACAAGAATGCCGTCCGACTCCGTTTTTTATTGCGCATCCTTCAGAATCGAATTTGCGACCAATGCCTCATATTGCTCCTTCGTCAATTCGCAGTGATAGAACAAACGGTAGTATTCCGCCACCTGCGCATACAAATCATACTCCGCTTCCTCCGGATACAAGAGCGTCATCATCCACTGCAGGCCGAGATAACGCTGTACGGAGGGCTGGAAACCCATCCAGTTGTGCGGGCCGAAGGGAACTTCGTAATAGGCACCGTTTTTGATCGCATCCAGCGCCTGCCATTCCGGCATCTCCGCCACCCGGTCATAGATGCTCTCCGGCGCGAACAGGATGACCTCCGGATTCCAGTTCAGAAGCTGTTCCAAGTCCACCTCGTTGCCGGTGCCCTTTGACGAGGGTTCGTCCACCACTGCGGCATTGTCCGCGAGCAGATCGACCACCTCCGCGTGGAAGGAATCCTTTGCGATCACGCCGAGCCCCTCTTCTCCGGTGATGAAGAGCACCTTCTTTTTTGTAAGACCCGCCGCCTTTCCGCTGATGTTGTCATAGACTGTACGGCAGTAGTCCGCCCGCTCCGCGGCCTCCGCCTCCATCCCGAGCAACTCCCCGAGCATGGTGTAAGCCTCCGGCATCGTGGAAAGCGTCGCCGTGATATGCACGAAGGGAACGCCCGTCTGCTCCTGCAATCCGTCCAGATCCTCCACAATCGAATTCTTCGGTTCCCCCACATCGATCACCACCTGCGGATCGACTCGCAGCAGCTCCTCGAGGTTCAGCTCTCCCTTGCCGCCGTAGAGCTGGCCGATGACAGGCAGCTGATAATAGGCCGTATCCAGATATTCCTCCGCGCTCTTGTCCCATGCCGAGGCAATCCCGACCAGCTTGTCCGGCGCGAGCGAAAAGACCACGATCTGTGCCATCGGACCGGAAAGCGCCACGCGCTCAATCTGCGCGGGCAGCTCCACCTCACGCCCGACGGAATCCGTGAAGATGCGGGTGTCCGGAGCGGTATCCGGCACGGCGGACGACTCTTCCTGCACAGAGGCTGCCTGATCCGTCGCTGCGGATGCTGCAACTCCTGAGACTGTCGTTCCGGCCGATGCTGCAGGTGCAGTGTTTGAAGCCGGTGCCGTCTGCGCACATCCCGCGAGCGCCAGCACAAGAAGAAGCGCCGCCATATATGCCGCGGTTGCCGTTTCTTTCCCGTGCACGCCATATCCCGCTTCCCGCTGTCCGTTTCTGTTCATCATACTTTCCTCCTCTTCCTGTTTGTATG
>JAFSPF010000134.1 GCA_017443065.1 Lachnospiraceae bacterium | reverse complement strand
GTTAAAGAATCCCCGCGCCGTGATGATCTTGTTACCCTTGCGGACCTGGGTCACACAATCGGGTATCCGTTCTGTCTGCTTCTCCATCGTTTTTGCCTGTTTCTCCATAAGCGCCTCCCCTTTGTCAAACCAGTTGTCTGAAGCTTTCCATGTTCTGTTTTGCTTTTTCCGCACGCATACTTTTTCCATGGATGCGTATCGGCACACACATCTCACCCAAACGATCATAGATACGTCCGTGCGGCATATCCTGCGCATTCTGTATCTGCTCGATTGACAGGTTCGTGGTGACGATCAACGGCTTCTTTGCGCGCCAGCGGCTGTCGATCACGTTATAGACCTGTTCAAGAGCAAACTCCGTATTACGCTCCATACCCAGATCATCGATGATCAGCAGAGAATAGTTGTTGGTCAGATGGCGGACATACTCGTTTCGACCTTCGTAACTCCCCATCAGATCATTCAGAATCTCCGCGAAGTTGGTCATCCGTACCGGGATCTCCTTCTCTATTAGTCCGTTGGCAATACATCCGGCAAAGAAGCTTTTTCCGGTTCCAACACCGCCCCATAAGAGCAATCCCTGATTTTTGCGGTATCTGTCCTCCCAACGCTCCACATACTCACGCGCCAGCTCCATCTTCGGGTTTTTACCGTTGTCATTCTCAAACGTCCACTCCCACATGGATTTGTCTGTGAAGCACACCGACCGCAGACGATCAACCTCGGCACGGTGCCTCCGGGCCTCACGCTCTGCTGCTTCGGCTTCTGCCGCATCCCTTTCGCACTTGCAATGCCGGTAATGACGATCCCTGCCCAAAAGATGATGGAACTTCGGATCGAGCAGCTGTTCCTTGGCTTCACCGCATACAGCGCAGTGCAGCAGTCCGTCATCACCCATATATTCGTTTTCTTCCAGAATGATTTCACTCATAAGCTCGCTCCTTCCTCACAGGTATAATCGGGTATGGTTGGAAATGAGACCATTTTTGACCCGTTAACCATGTTGCTGTTACTGTTGTTTTTATACTTAGTTGTTAGGGGGTCATTTTTGACACCTCTAAGGTGCCATTTTTGACCTGTCTGAGGTGTCATTTCTGACACCTTAGGCGGCAGCTTTACATAAATCCTGTACGGCTCCGCATATCGTGTCCGCCGGCAGTCGATCAGCCCCGCATGTTTCAGCTCTTTGATTGCCCTCTTGACCGTCGATTCGCTCCATCCGGTATCCGATGCAATATGATCGAGCGCGTAATAGATATAAACGTTCCCGTCCTCGTCCGCCCAGCCGTTCTTTTGGGACAGGGTGGTGCGGTCAAGCAGTATGGCGTAGATCAGCTTCGCTGTCTGTGAGATATCTGTCTGGAACAAAAACGCCGGGTATGGCAGGTAGCGTGGCAGTCTTGTCACAATCGTGATATAGTTGGTCTGTTCCTTGTTCATACATTCCCTTTCCGTGCGTTTGTCGACGTTTAGAACCCCGTTTTACGGGTTTCTGGATATAATCCTCGTCAATCTCATTTCGACGTTCTGAAACCGGCTCTGGGCGCGGCTTTTCATGCCTCTAAACGACCACAGGGGTAGCGGTTATTCCTCATCCATTCCGTTTTCTTTTTCCTGCGATTTTTCAACGCACATATAGGGCAGAACCGAGCGCGGTTCGATTTCGGGGAAAACTCTCTCCGGCACATCTCGCAGGACTTCATCCGGATGTCCCCGATCAGGTCACGGCGCAGTTTTTCGTCTGCCGGCAGTACCGCTTCACGTAGCCACGGGCAGAACAGTATCTTCATCCCCATCTGCGGGCAATAGCATCCGTATCCGTGATCCATCACGATGCAGACGCTGTTCACACAGTTGCAGCACTCTGCCTCGATCAGGCGGTTTACACATTTCATCTGCCCTGCGGTCATTTCGATTTCCTTTTTCATAACCCCTCCCTTCTCACAGGCTCATATCCTGCGATCTGCGTTTTGTTTTCGTGATTGTCTGTTCCTGTCCGAGGACCGCCTGCATGTTTGTGCGCGCGTTGCGCAAATCCTGAAGCAGCTGTTTTTCCTCCTGCCACTTGTTGTAGCTCTCATTCTTCTGTGAAATCAGGTCTGCGCGACGCTCCGCAAGCGCCTTGGCGGACGGGAGCTGCGTGATGTTGTGTTCCTTGAAATATCTGACCGCAGCATCCCGAAGAATGAAGTTTGCGCTGTGGGAGTCCCTGAAATCATCCTGCTCCTTTTTCGTTTTGCATGCTTTGATCTTCTTACAGACCGGGTTGTTTTCCCGATACTTCACACACCAGTCGGCAAGTTCCGCGCAGTCTGCAATCTCCTTTTCGATATCCTTGATTGCGTGTCTTGCATCAAACTCAGCCGTGACCTGATCGGAAATCGCCTGATCCAGCTCCGCAAGCGTTCGGATATTACGCTCCTGGATAAAGGCCAGCGCCTTGGCGGATTGTTTCAAGTTGAAGAGCTTCGCCCATTTTTCATAGCCGGCACCCTTGCCCTCGGCTTTCTTTGCTTCGATATCGATCACGCGCTCGACCGTCGCCTTGACCTTCTGGGCGGCTTTCTGTTTCCCGGATGCGAAGAACATCTCAATGCTCTCTTTGCTGAAATCCGTTCCGAGCATCCGTGATGTGATCGGCTTCTGTCTTCCGGGGGTGAGATAACTGAACCGCCCGCGGCTTTCTTTGACTTCAACGTGATACTCACTTTCCAGAAATCTCTTGAAATCATACAGGTTATCCGTCTTTTCCATCGCCTGGCGAATGACCCGTCGCAGGGTTTCTTTTTCCGTCTCATATTTTGTTTTCACAACAGGAAGCCCCTGCTCCGCACGCTGTACGTTTTGTCTGTCCAGTTCCTCCTGTCCCCTGCGCGCGGCGTGGTATTCCCTGTTGGTAACCCGGTTCTTACTCCCATTCAACAGATCGATCTGGTAGAGTCCCTCGCGGTGACACATCTCCATGACCTCGCCACGAAAATGTCGGAG
>JAFSPF010000133.1 GCA_017443065.1 Lachnospiraceae bacterium | reverse complement strand
CGGCTCGAAATGAACGGAAAGAGCATGCGGGAACCGGTATAAACTTGTAACTGTTAACCCGAGCGGTGCTTCGCGCCGTTCAGAGCGGAATGGCCGCTCCGCTCACGCGTAACGGCTGTTCCGCTGAAGCGGAATTTGCAGGATGCTAAGAGGGAACTTTCCAAAATCAATTATCGCATACATACGGATGCCGTGAAACGGTTTTTGATTTCTCCCGACCTTACATCTGAGGAGATTTCTTTCAAATATGCGTCTGAGGCAGATGTGTTGAACATGGCACTTTTTGGAAAGACGGCAGCAAAGTGGCGTAAAGAAACAGAAACAAAAGGTATGAATCCCAATATCCGCGATTATGCGTCTGCGGAGGAGCTGGTTGTCTTGATCAATCTTGAGGATACAAATGCAGACTTGATTGAACAGGGCTTATCTCAATCGGAAAGACTCAAAATATTGCGGGAAAAAGCGTATCGACAATTAAATTTACTAAGAAATGACGGAAAGATGATTGAGAATTTGAAATCATCAATTATCAATAATAGCGACACAAATAAGAATGAGGAAAACTGAGACAAGAGAATGATACGACCGGTAAAAAAAGGTGACACCTAGTAGCGACATCGGCAGTGAACTTGTCGAACACGCAATCAGCAAACATCTTGCGAATATTTTTCGAGAGGGAGAATTGGATAAGACAGTGGTTATTTCCAAAATGGAAACAACCACTTGACAAGCGCCCCGCGGCCCCCTATAATATGTTTCATATTTGCATCGCGCAAATGAATTTGAAACACCCGGCAGGAGGAAACTCCGGCGGGAGGGGCGGGGGAAAGATGGCACTGACAAGAAATGAGTTTGATGTTCTGGAGGCGCTGGCGGAAGAGAAGGAAGCCATGAGCCAGCGGGCTTTGAGCGAACGGACGGGCAAATCTCCCGCGACCGTAAACCGCATCTTAAAATCTCTCACGGACAAAAAATACATCCGGAACGGTCTGATCTCCACAACAGGCAAACACGCACTGGAACCCTACCGTGTGAAACGCGCGGTGTTTATCGCGGCGGGCTTCGGTTCGCGCCTGGTGCCGATCACCTTAAACACGCCAAAGCCGCTCGTGCGCGTCAAGGGCGTGCGCATCATTGATACGCTCCTGGATGCGGTGCTGGCCGCGGGGATTGAGGAAATCTACATCGTGCGCGGCTATCTCGGTGAGCAGTTCGACCAGCTGCTTTACAAGTACCCGATGATCCGTTTCATCGAGAACCCGGATTACCGCGATACGAACAACATCTCCTCCGCGCTTTACGCGAGGGAGCTGCTGCAGAACGCCTACGTCTTTGAGGCGGACACGATGCTGCTCAATCCAAAGGTGATCACGCCCTATCAGTATTGCTGCAATTACCTGGGTTACCCCGTGGAACGCACGGATGACTGGTGCTTAGAGGTTCGGAACGGCATCATCCGCAGGATTGCCGTGGGCGGCACGGACTGCTATTTCATGAGCGGTCTGTCCTACTGGGATGCGAAGGCGGGTGCGAAGCTAAAGGATCACATCCCCCTGGCCTACACCTCGCCCGGCAACAAGGAGCGCATCTGGGATTACGTTCCGCTGGACTATTTCAGAAACGAATATGAAGTCGAGGTGCGCATCTGCGACCCTTCGGACTTCCAGGAGATCGATAACTTAAAGGAACTGCAGGCGGTGGACCCGAACTACCGCGTCATATGAGACCGGATACGGACGAAAACGGGAGGATAGGGAAATGGAAAAAACAATTGAGGAACTGATTTACGAGGAAACGGACCAGAGACTGAAGGAAATGGCTGCGCCGGATTATCCCTGGCCGAAGAAAGCGGACAGGACGGATTATATTGCCATCGCGACAGGGATCGGCATCAGCCTGCTTCTGATCATTCTGTGCATGACGGGGGTGATCAACTGATGGCAAAGATGAGTCATGACGCGTATATCAAACAGGAGACGGTAACCGGAACCGTCCCGATGCTCGCAAAAGACAGACAGTATTCCTTCTGGGATCTGTTTCTTGCAACCAGCGGCTTTTCCATCGCGACCTGGTGCTATACCCAGGGCGCTTATGTGGCACAGTATCTGTCCTTTAAGCAGATGCTGATCAACATTTTTTGTTTCAATATCATCTGGATTCTGATCGAATGCATTCCGGTCTTATTTGCAACGCGTTACGGGATCGATCTGTGGGTGTGGCTGAGATCCGTGCTGGGGAAAAAGGGCGTTGCCATTCTCGCAACGGTGATTTCGCTGGCGAATTTCGGCTGGTATGCGGTGGATTCCCAGCTGTTTGCCTCGTCCATGATCAATCTGTTCGGCGGCTTCGGCATCACGCTGGAGCCCGGCTTCTGGAAGCCGGTACTCGGCGTGTTATGCGTGTTTCTGGGGACGCTGATTGCACTGGGCGGTCCGGACGTGATTAAATGGGTCAACAGGTTCCTTGTGAGCGCACTGCTCGTGGTCGGTGCCGTTGTCGTCATCATCTGCTTCACGGCGGTCCCGCTCGGGGACATGCTTGCGGTGCAGCCGGATACGAGCCTCTATGAGTCCGCGCTCGGACGCTTCATGCTGAGCGCTGAAGGAAACGTCGCGTTTGCGTTCTCCTGGTCGACGCAGGCGCTGGTGCTGCCGCGGCTTGCGAAAACGGAAAAGAGCGGCTACTGGGCGACGGCCGGCGCATACGGACTTGTCGCGCCCTTCTTCGTGGCTGCCGGCGGTGTGATGGCAATCGCCATGTACGTGCACGCCGGATACTATGAGGCGGACCCCACGGTGATGCTGTCCACGCTGGCCGGTCCCGGCTTTGCCCTTCTCAGCCTTCTGATGGTGGCGTTTGCGAATATCGGAACACAGGGAACCGGATCTTATGTCAACTGCATGATCATCAAGAGCGGACTGCCGAAGGTAAGCTACAAGCTCCTGGTCATCCTGACCGCGATCTATGTTGCCGCACTCACAGTCTGGGGCTGGGTGATGGATAATTTCGGAAGCTTCATTTCCATGGCGGCCCAGATCCAGGGACCGATCATCGGCATGACGGTGGTTGACTATCTGATCGTAAAGAAACGGAAGATCAGTCTGAAATCGCTGTATAATATTGATAATCATAAGGCTTACGAATACACGGGCGGGTTCAATCTTGTCGGCATGGGCTGTATGCTGATTGCCTTTATTACCAACATCCTTTTCGTATACAATCCGCTGACGGCGGAAATCAAGAGTCCGGTCTTCATGGTATTGACCGGCAGCGGTTATACGGCTGTCTGCGGCGGCCTTTTGTACTGGCTTGCATCCCTGACGCCGCTTCGTAAGTACATGCTGCGCGACCGGGAGGAGCTGGACATTGTGTAAGGCGGGCGAACCGGGAGGAGGACGACGTGCAGCCTGACAGAGGTATGATTGCGAACATCACCGGGGTGTTGGCGTGCCGGGAAAGCGATATACGGAAGTTCCAAAGGATCCGGGAAGGTCTGACGAATTCCTCCTTTTCGTTTGAGGCGGGGGAGAAGAAGTATGTGTACCGCCACCCGGGCGAGGGGACGGAGGCCATCATCTCCAGGGTGCATGAAAAGAAAGCGCTGGAGCTGGCAAAATCCATCGGCGCGGACCCGACCTTTATCCATATGGACGAAAAGAGCGGCTGGAAGCTGAGCGCCTTTGTGGAGGGGATACGGATGCCGTCCTATGACAGCACGGAGGATTCGCGCAGGGTGCTTGACGTCATGAAAAAGCTTCATGAAAAGAAGCTCTCCGTGGACTGGTCCTTCCTTCCCTGGGAAGAGGCGGTAAAGATCGAGTCACTGCTGCGTGAAGGCAAGGGGGGCATTGCGGACCCGGGATTCGAATCGCTGAAGGAGCGCGTGGAAAAGTGCTACCGGAAGTGCGAAGGCGACGGCATTGAAATGCGTTTCTGCCATTGTGACACCTATGCGCCGAACTGGATGCTGACGGAGACGGAGACGATCCTGATCGACTGGGAGTATGCGGGAAACGCGGATCCCGGCTGTGACATCGGGACGTACATCATGGACTCCATGTGGGAGGTGCCGGAGGCGGAGCGTTTTATCGAAATGTATTGCGGTGAGCATATGACGGAAACACAGCGCTTCCATTATCTGGCGTACGCCGCGATCCTTTCGTATTACTGGTATGTCTGGGCCCTATACCGTGAATCCTGCGGGGCGGACACGGGCGAGAGTCTTCATAACTGGCGTGTCATGGCAAAGAGGTATTCGGATTATCTGACGGAGTCACAGCGGCTGTAAAAACACGAATGCGGCAAGGGTACCGGGAGGAATCAGGATGGCGGAGTTGATAAGGGAAATTGAAGAAGCGGATCTTCCCAGGCTGGGAGACCTGCTCACAGAGGTGTTCGGAGACGGTACATGGAAGACGATCGAACGTCTTGGCGGCATGACAAATCATTCCTACAAAATCACAAGGGAGGATGGTCAGGAATACCTTGTCAGAATTCCGGGCGAGGGAACCGAAGAGATGATCAACCGCGCGGACGAGCGCAAGAGCACGGAGCTTGCCTGTGATCTTCACATCGACGCGGATTTGCTGTACTTTGGCGATAACGGGGAGAAAGTCATGAAGTTTATTTATGCGCCGCAGGAAATGAATGAGGCCGTCATGAGAAAACCGGAGAATCTGAAGCAGGCTGCGGAATTGTTCCACAGACTTCATTCTTCCGGAGCAGACACCGGCGTCCGCTTTGAAGTCTTCGAAATGGCCGCGCTCTATGAGGGAATTATCCGTGATGCCGGCGTGGCGTTTTATGATGATTATGAAGACGTGAAGCAGAATGTCATGCGCATCAAATCCGAAGTCGATCAGGGCGGGGACGCTCCGAAGGTTCCGTGTCACAACGATTCCCTCATGGGAAACTGGGTGCTGGACGGCAATGGGAAACTGTATCTTATCGACTGGGAATACAGCGGAATGAACGAGGCGATGTGGGATCTGTCCTGCCTGTCGATTGAAGCGGAGTATACAGATGCCGAGGATGAACTGCTGTTACATACGTACTACGGTTATGAGGGAAGAGAAGCAGGCGCAGGGGAAAAGAAACGTTTTATTGCCGCAAAGATGTATGTCGATTATCTGTGGACGCTCTGGGGGCTTACAAGAGTGCCCTTTGACGGTCAGTTTATGCAGGAGTATGCGGACAATCGTTACCGGAGGCTGAAGAAGAACCTGGACGCTTATCAGAAACTGGGATAACATCCGGCGCCGATGGCGCAGGCCGCATACCCGCCGCGTCAGGCGGAATCATCGGCCGCCAGGGCAGGCGGGTGTACATTTGTGCGCTTTTGCTGTACAATAGACTGCAGGAGGTGCGCCATGAATCCCTACACAAAAATCCAGTCCCCGCGGCATGAAGGCGTTTTTCTGAAGGTCATTCCGGGGCATTTTGTCACACCGAACTCACACATCAATTCCTATATTGACATGACCACCATGAAATCCCGTCAGTCGGAGGCAAGGGCCAGCGCAAAGGCGCTTGCGGAATCCTACGTGCGCGGGACGGTGGTGGACACGATTGTCTGCATGGACAACACGGAGGTGATCGGCGCCTATCTGGCGGAGGAGCTCACGGAAAACGGCGTGGAGAATAAAAACCTTCACCGCACCATGTACGTCCTGACGCCGGAGTATGACACCTACGGGCAGATGATTTTCCGCGACAACACGCGCATCATGCTGCAGGACAAGCACGTGCTGCTGCTCCTGGCCAGCACCACCACCGGCCGCACGATGAAGAGCGCCATGAAAGCGATCCGCGTCCACGGCGGAGAGGTGGTGGGCGTTTCCGCGATCTTCTCCACCATGACGGAGGTGGACGGCGTCGCGGTACACGCGCTGTATTCCGGCGCGGATCTCCCCGCCTATGAGTCCCACATGGCGGACGAATGCAAGATGTGCGAATCCGGAATCCCCGTCGATGCGATCTGCAACGGCTTCGGCTACACGGAGGTCAACCGGTAGGCGAAGGCTTCGGCTGCGCGTCATAAGAACACAAACCCCGCCCGGCAAGGCGGGGTTTTTTTTGCGTGCTGCGGCCGCCGGGCGGGATCCGTGCCTGCACGCGGGATGTCCGCAGAACCGTTGACACTATAACGTCATGGCGTTATAATTCTTACGGAGGCGGACATGAACGACAGAATCAGAAAACTTTTCGAAGAGAGCGGCATGAGCAAGTATGCGCTTGCGCAGGCTGCGGGCGTGCCCTACACCACCGTGAGCGAGATTCTCAACGAAAAGATCGACATCAACCGCTGCGCCGCGGAAAGCGTGAGCCGCATGGCGGAGGTGCTCGGCGCGAAAACGGAGGACGTGCTGAACCGGTATCACAGGGGAGAGCCCTTTGCGATCGTGGAAAGGGACCTGTGCTATTATCTGCAATTCGGCAGGGGGGAAGAGTACGTGGAGCGGTACCTCTGCAGAGTCAATCCGTTAAACGCCCGGTATGTGCGTGCAATGGCGGAATGGGAAGTGGATGAAATCCAAAACGCAAAGGAAATGGAAGCATGGCAAACAAGTATTATCTGATGCGGAAGAACGAGCCGGTGACGCTGGTGCTGATCGATGACATGGGGCAGATGATTTCGTTTGTGCCGCCGGAAAAGAACGCGGAGATCGCGCCGTTACAGGACAGGTACAAGGAGCATACGTGGCTGCGTGACTGGTGGGCCTTGCGCAGCGTTCCCCTGTCGCAGGGAAGAATAAAGACATTCCTGGCGGAACGCGGTTATTCCCTGCCGTCGGAATACCTTGTGAAGAATCTTGGCCTGAGCCTGACGGATTACTACTGGATCAAGCCTGTAGACAGCGATCTGACCTGGGAAAAGGTAAATCTCTTCGACAATGATTTTCGCGAAAACCTGATCGTGCAGGAAAACAAAAAGACACAAAGGAAAGAGCGGATCCCGCATTTTTCGCCGAACAGCTCCCTGCAGGGACAAATCGAGAAGACCTGGGTCATTGCGGACGGAGAGCGTTGCCTTGTCAAAGGCAATCGGACCAATCTTTCCAATGAGAGCATCAACGAGGTCATTGCAAGTGAACTGCACCGCTTACAGGGCTACGATAATTACACGGAATACCGGCTGATCCGGATCAAGGGACGGGATTACGATTACGGCTGCACGTCCCGCGCATTTACATCGCAGAGCAGGGAACTCGTGTCGGCATACGCGCTGTTTACCACGCAAAAGAGAAGGAATGATATGTCTCCGTACCGCCACCTGATGGAGGTTTGCAAAAAGGCGGGGATGGATATGGAGCAGCTGCAGCATGATTTGGATTATCTGATTCTGACGGATTTTGTGCTGTCGGGATATGACAGACACCTGAATAACTTCGGGTTTTTGCGTGACGCGGATACGCTTAAGCTGCGCAGAATGGCGCCGATTTTTGACAGCGGCGGTTCTCTCTTTGCCAATAAGGCGAAGCCGAAAAACAGCAGGGAGCTGCTGCGTCTGGAGACAAACGGTCTGGCGGCGACGGAAATGAAAATGCTGGGTTATGTGAAAAACAGGAAGGCCGTTGACCTGACAAAGCTTCCTCCGGCCTCATACCTGCAGGAGATGTATGAGAAAGACACGCAGATGAGTGAGGGCGAAATCCGTCTCATTACGGAGCTGTACGAAAAAAAGATTGACCTGTGCAGGACGTTCCAGAAAGGAAAGAACCTGCTGAAACTGCAGTATGACTGAGAGCAATCCGGAAAAATCGCGAAACCATGCGAAAATAAGCACATTCATTGTGCAAAACCGTTGACATTTCCGGAAAAAGGCGTAGAATAAGGAAGTAATCTTTTGCACGGATGCAAAAAACAGATTAATTCGGGAGGATGGAAAGATGGCAGCAGCAAAAAAGTCGGAGACGAAGGTCATTCTTCAGTATGGCGAAAAGAGCATCACGTATGACGAGATCGTTCAGAACATGAAGAACAAATGGACCTATGATTACGGCAGAAAGATCGGCGAGATCAAGTCCATGGAGCTTTATGTCAAACCGGAAGAAGACAAAGTCTACTACGTCATCAATGAAGGAGAAGAGAGCGGGGATTTCACCCTGTGATCGAATAATCTTCTACAGTGTGTGTGAACGTCCAAGGGACGAAGTGCAGACGGTGGCCATGCTTGCATGAGCCACCGTTTGCATTTCGGACCGCCCAATTCATGGCGTAACGCGCGTACACCCCGCCCACACCACCGGCAGCATCAGCACCACCGGCAGCGCGTAGCGGATCCCCCCCGCGTACCAGGTGGGCGACGCGACGAGAATCAGCAGACTGATCAGCGAAGGCAGCGCAAGGATCCTTGCGCGTTTTTTCCGGAAACACTCACAGATGAGATAAAAGGATACCCAGAGCGCCAGCGGGACATTGCAGGCAAGCGCAAAAGGCGGTACGCCCTCGAGGAAGGAGGCAAAGGCCTGCAGCGCGTCCGTCGGCTTTTCGAGCGCCGCGGGATAGGTGAACTGCAATTCCGGATTCGTGTTGAGCGCGCCCCTGCCCACGCCGTCCGGGAAGTCGCGGCTCTTCGAGAAAGGATCGAAGAAACCGTACATGTTATGCAGCGTCGCGTCGATATAGACCGCCGGATGTCGCAGCCCCATGGAGAGCCAGGCTCTGAAATACCCCGGCAGGAAGCGTGCGCTTTCGCGGTAGGTATCCTTCACGCGGTCGCTTAAGAGCGGATTATACAGCTCCCCGATCTGCCGCACATCCAGCACCGTATCGACGAGCGCGGCCTCCTCCGCCGTGATGTCCTCCGGGAAGTCTCTCATGTATCTTGCACTCTGCTGGAAGGGAATGCTCAGCGCCTCCTTGACCGATCCCGGCCGGATGCCGAGCGAGGGAATCCACAGGCGCACATACACCACATACAGCGCCATGACGCCGAGCAGCGCGAGGGTCAGCGCGCGGTAGCGTTTCTCCCGGCGCTTAAGCCACCGCCACGCGACGCCGGCCCAGAGCACGAACACGATGAAGATGCCGTTGTTGCGGGTGATGCACACAAGCGCCGAGAGCAGCGCGAGTGTTATGAGCCGCCTGCCGGGGGTTGTGGGCCGCCTGCCTGCGTGCTGCATGATTCCGTCTCGCTCTGGTTTCGCCAAGCACTCCGCCGAGCCTGTAGTTTCGGCTCCGTGGCGAACAAGCCGCTCGACGGAATGCATGACATCACGCGGCGCGGCGGCTTCAAGGCATTCGGACAGCCCCGTGAGTAGCGGTGCGAATTCCACAATGAGCCATAACACCAGGATCGAGAAGAGCGCGTCCTTGACGACGGTCGTTAGGAAGCCGGCGTAGATCGGCGAGAACATGTAGAGCAGCAGGAAGAAGCGCTGTGCGCGCCGTCCTGCGAGCGTGCCGATCAGGCGCAGGGATTTTGTGAGCACAAAGACCGCGAGCAGGGTCTGTGCGAGCGCGAAGAGAAAGATGCCGGCGTCGACGGAGCCGAGTACCGTGATGCCGAACTGCGCGAAGCGCCCGAGCAGGAAGGCCACAAAGGGCGGCCAGTGCGCGGTCATCGCCTCCAGGCCCAGCCCCTGCGCGGTCTGGTGGTAGGCGTCCCAGTCGATCGCCGCGGGGTAGCGCAGGATCAGATACGGCAGCCACGCCGCGAGGATCAGCAGGGCGTGGCGGGTGGTGGTTGTGAGCCGCCTGCCTGCGTGCTGCATGATTCCGTCTCGCTCTGGTTTCGCCAAGCACTCCGCCGAGCCTGTAGTCTCGGCTCCGTGGCGAACAAGCCGCTCGCCGGAATCCATGACATCACGCGGCGCGGCGGCCTCGCCCCGACGAAACAACCGCACGCAGGTAATCCCCGCGGCGAGGAGGAGTGCGAACAGCAGCCACAGGCCGAGGAAGGCGAGGGGTGCGACGGTGAAGAGGGTGCCGTCCGCGCGGTAGCGTATCCCCGCGCACACAAAAAAGGAAAAGAGCAGCGCGCAGGGCAGCTCGCGCAGGACGGGACGGATGTAATTGCGGAGGTTCATTTGCATATCATGGATTGTACCACACTCGCCTTTTGCTCCACCATCCATGGTGGAACACAGGACTGTCAGCTTTGGCTTTACCGTTGCAGACGCATGGCGGGACGCACGCCGGTTACGTCTGGTTCAGCGTTACCGCCGTCGTCGTCCCATCCCACATCCCCGATGTCGTACACACGGCACGCGCCGACATCTCCTCCGGCGGGCGATCTCGTCCACCAAATACATCCTGTTTTTCCAATGCAGTTCTCGGAATAGTTTTCTGCTGCCAGTATATTCTGAAAATCGTGTATGGTGATCTCGTGTGTATACAGTTTCGTGGATGAGGCAGCGGGTGTTGCACCCGTAATCAGTGCTTCGCTTGCACGGAAGCCGTCTTCATCATGTACGGCATTGAATTCATAGTACCGGTAAATTTCATCCACACTCAGACAAAAGAGTTTGTCCTTCGTGTTATTTCCGCCGCTCTTTCCGTAGTATTCATTATCCATGTTGAGGACCGTGGATTCGAGAATCAGTCCCTGCTCCTCAGGGGAGAAGGCTCTGTCGTAGAAATCCCGGTTCAGCCAGGTGCGGAGTGTGCAGTTTTCCCAGGTGACATCCGAAAGCCCCTCGTTGTAAGGCACACAATCCAGCACATAACAACTCACAACGAGCACACTATCCCCGTCTGCGTCCAGAACCTCCCACTCAATCGGCTCTGCGCCGTTTGCCGTATTCCCGTCCTGTTCGTAGCTTCCGAATGTGATAATATCACCCTTCTTTGCATCTTTGAATATACTGTCTGACGAGGCACCCGGCAGCGCGATGAAAAGGATAATCCCTACGGTGACGATCGTGACCAATATGGCGATCGCAATGAGCGTTTTCTTTTTATCAGCCTTTTGTGAGACGATCATCCTGGTAGCCCTCCATGAAGAATGGATATACGTCGGGTCGCTGCGCAGTTATGGCACCACCCGCCTGTTAGATTTAGATTCTAATATATGTATTATTATATATCAAGAGAAAGCAGGGATCGGTGCCCTTGGTCGCCCTTGTCTTTTATAGATTTTTTTTGATTTGTTCGATTGTATAAGCAAAGCACGTATTGTAGAATAATACAAACATACATTCGGATTCTTTATGGGGGAGGTTTTATGGAACAAAAAAATGAATTGAGCAACCACATTGAATTGTTTGAGGATCGTATTATCCGCACGGCCTGGGACGAGGAAACGGAGGAGTGGTACTTTTCCATCGTGGATGTTGTCGGGGTGCTGACGGAGCAGCCGGATCAACGTCATTCGGCCAAATACTGGAGTGTATTAAAGACGCGGTTAAAAAAAGAAGGGAGTGAGTTGACTACAAATTGTAGTCAACTCAAAATGCGCTCTGCTGACGGCAAAAAATACAAAACCGATGTCGCCACCATAGAACAACTTCTGCGTCTGATCCAGTCCATTCCGTCCAGGAAAGCGGAGCCGTTTAAACTATGGCTTGCGCAGGTAGGACGGGAACGCATCGAAGAGACCATCGACCCGGAGCAGTCGATCGACAGGGCACTCGAAACCTATCTGAAAAAAGGCTATTCCGAGGAGTGGGTACACCAACGGCTGCTTGCAATCCGTATACGAAACGAACTCACGGAGGAGTGGCAAAATCGTGGAGTGAAAAAAGGCAAAGAATTTGCGATTCTCACAGATGAGATCACACAGGCCTGGTCAGGCATGACGACAAGACAATACAAAAAACTGAAGGGGCTCAGAAAGGAAAACCTTCGCGATAATATGAGCGATACGGAACTTGTCCTGACGATGCTGTCTGAGGCATCGACAAGGGATATTTCAAAAAAGGAGCAGCCGGAGGGATTCGAGGAGAGCCGTGATGTCGCAAAACGAGGCGGCAGAGTTGCAGGTGTCGCCAGACAGGCATTGGAAGCGGAGACGGGTGAATCCGTCATTACAGAGAAAAATGCGACACAGCTGAATATGCTGGTCACGGACATGCTTGAAACCGTTGCAAAGATACAGCCTGCGGACGGATAAAGCGCGGCGCCCGTTTGCAACACGCCGCCCTCACGCCCCCTTGCATCAGGCACAAGATGTTGTTATAATAATAAGGTTATGAAACAAGATGATGTGAGGGGGCGCATACTGCTCATTGACGGGCACAGCATGCTGAACCGCGCGTTTTACGGTCTGCCGGACCTGACGAACGCGCAGGGGCAGCATACGGGTGCCGTTTACGGTTTTATCAATATTCTTCTGCGACTGCTGGAGGAGGAACAGCCGGACGCACTGGCTGTGGCCTTTGATGTCCACGCACCCACCTTCCGCCATGAAATCTATGAGGCCTACAAGGGCACGCGCAAACCCATGCCGGATGCGCTCCGGGAGCAGGTGCCGCTGATCAAGGAAGTGCTGGACGCGATGGGCATCGCGCGCGTGGAGCAGGCGGGACTGGAGGCGGATGACATCCTCGGCACGATCGCGCACCGCGCACAGGATGCGGGCGGCGAAGCCCTCATCGTCTCCGGTGACCGGGATCTGTTGCAGGTCGTGCGGGAAAAGGTCACGGTGCTTCTGCCGCACACGAAGGGCGGGCAGACCACCGTCGAACGCTTCACGCCTGCGCATGTCAAAGAAACCTACGGCGTGACGCCGGAACAGTTTGTGGAGCTCAAGGCCCTGCAGGGGGATTCCTCCGACAACATCCCGGGCGTGCCGAAGGTCGGCGAAAAGACCGCCAGGGAGCTCATGGAAACCTACGGCTCCGTCGAAGCCATCTACGAACATCTCGAAGACATCAGCAAAAAAGCCATCCGCACCTCGCTTGCGGAAAACCGCGCCCTCTGCGATCTTTCCAAAGACCTCGCAACGATCCGCACGCAGAGCGAGGTCACCTTTGATTTCGAAAAGGCCGCGTTGCACGAAGCGGGCGGCACGGGCTACGAGCGCATCTTCACGCAGGAGGCGCGTGACCTCTTCACACAGCTCGGCTTTAAGCAGCTGCTGAAGCGCTTTACGGACACCGGGGAACCGGCGCGGTCCGTTGAGACAAAGCGTGTCGGCACCGCGCAGGAGACGGAGGAGCTCTTTGCGCAGCTTGCGAAAAGCGACCGCGTGGGCTACCGCTTCCTGTCCGCGGATTCCGTTTCGCTCTGCGGTGACGCGGAACTGGTTTACGTGCTGGAGGCTGCGGATACGCAGGAACTGCAGCGTCGCATGGAAACGCTAGCCGGACAGACCGTTTTGGTGACATATGATGTCAAGGACAGCTGCCGCCATTTTGTGCCGCCGGCGCTGAAGCAGACGGAAGAGGACGCGGCGGTGACACAGGTCTTTGACACGAAGCTTGCGGCCTATCTTCTGAACCCGCTGCAGGAAACCGATTCGCCCGAATACGTCGCGCATGATTCCTATATGCGCTATCCGGCGCTGAAGGAAGCGCTGTCCGAAAGCGGCATGCTGACGCTCTTCGAAACCGTCGAGATGCCGCTGACTTACATTTTGTTTGACATGGAGCGCCTCGGCATCACCGCGAAGCGCGAGGCTTTACAGGAATACGGCGAAAACCTCACCGGGCGCATACAGGAACTCGAAGCGCAGATTCATCAGGCAGCGGGAGAGGAATTCAACATCAACTCGCCGAAGCAGCTCGGGGAAATCCTCTTCGGGAAGATGGGGCTGCCCGGCGGCAAAAAGACGAAGACCGGTTATTCCACGGCGGCGGACGTGCTGGAAAAGCTGGCCGAAGACCAGCCGATGGTGCGGGACGTCCTGGAATACCGCGGTCTGACGAAACTGAAATCCACCTACGCCGACGCGCTGGCGTCTTACATCGCCGGAGACGGCAGGATTCATACACGCTTTCATCAGACCGTCACGGCGACCGGCCGCCTGTCCTCCTCGGACCCCAATCTGCAGAACATCCCGATGCGGACGGAGCTGGGACGCGCCATCCGCAAGGTCTTTGTGCCCGCGGAGGGATACGTCTTCGTGGACGCCGATTATTCGCAGATTGAACTGCGCATCCTCGCGCACATGTCCGAGGACAGGGAGCTGATCGAGGCGTATCACACCGAAAAGGACATCCACGCGATCACCGCATCGAAGGTCTTTCACGTGCCCTTCGAGGAGGTGACACCGCTCATGCGGCGCAACGCCAAGGCCGTCAACTTCGGCATCGTTTACGGCATTTCCGCCTTCGGCCTGGGGCAGGATCTTTCCATCTCCAGGTATGAGGCGGCGCAGTATATGGAACAGTACTTTGAGACCTATCCGGGCGTGAAGGCTTATCAGACCAGGGCCGTCGCGGAGGCCAAAGAGAAGGGATACTCCGTCACGCTTTACGGGCGCAGGCGTCCGGTGCCGGAACTGACGAGCGGCAACTTCATGCAGCGCTCCTTCGGCGAGCGCGTGGCGATGAATGCCCCGATCCAGGGCACGGCCGCGGACATCATGAAGATCGCGATGATCCGCGTGTGGCGAAGGCTGAAGCGCGACGGATTAAAGTCGCAGATGATTTTGCAGATTCATGATGAGCTCCTGATCGAGGCACCGGAGGCGGAACGGGAACAGGTGACGGCACTCCTTGCGGAGGAGATGGAGGGCGCGGCAAAGCTCTCCGTCCCGCTCACCGCGGAGGCGCATTCCGGAGAAACGTGGTTCGAATGCAAGTAATCGGCATCACGGGAGGGGTCGGCTGCGGCAAGAGCGTGCTCCTTTCGGAACTGGAAAAACGGTACGACAATCAGGTTCTTGTTCTTCGCGCGGACACCATCGCCAACGAAGTGAAAGAACCGGGAGGATTATGTTATAATAAGATCGTGTCTGTCCTTGGTGAGGGCGTCGTACGGTCGGACGGCGCGATCGATCGCCGCAGGATGGCAGAGCGGATTTTCACGGATGATGCTCTGTTACAGGAGGTAAATGCCATCCTGCACCCGGCGGTTCGTGAGGTTGTGAAAAACACCATCCGCGAACTGCGGGAGAAGGAAGCAGCGTTACCGAATGCGTCTTCGCCGGACGAGGGAGACGATGTGCCGGGCGTGACGGAAGGCGCAGGGGAAACGGTGCCCCGCGTCGTCTTCATCGAGGCGGCCCTGCTGATTGAAGAGAATTATAAAGAAGATATCCTGGACGAGCTCTGGGTGGTGCATGCACCGGAAAGCGTACGCAGAAAACGCCTGAAGGAATCACGCGGATACACGGATGCAAAGATCGACGCGATCATGGCGCAACAGCAGACGGAAGAAGGATTTCTTGCACACGCGGATCAGGTGATCCATAACGGCGGTGCCCTGGAGGATGCCGTCCGGCAGACAGGAGAGCTGCTGAAAAGATACGGGATTGCGTGATCTTGTCATGGTAAAACAAATGGCTTCCGCGCAGGGAGAAGCCGACGGATGAGGTGTCACATATGAAACGCTCACAAAGAGAAGAAAACGTCGTATTCGGTCTGGATATCGGGACACGCTCCGTTGTCGGCACCGTCGGCTACATGATGGACGACAAGTTCTATGTCGTGGCCCAGCGCGTCAAGGCGCATGAGACGCGCGCCATGCTGGACGGCCAGATCCATGACATCGGCAAGGTCTCCTCCACGATCCGCACGATCAAACAGGAGCTGGAAACGGAGACGGGGATCGAGCTCACGGAAGTCTGTATCGCGGCCGCGGGACGTGTGCTCCGCACCGTGCAGGCCTCTTACGAAGAGGAATACGAAGAAGAAAAGAACATCACGGAAGAGGATATTTACAACATCGAATCAAAGGCCGTCGAAAAGGCCTACGCCGAATTCTTAAACGACGAGAAGCGCGAGGAGAAATTCTTCCTCGTCGGCTACACCGTGAAGCATTATTACATGAACGGCTACAAGATCGTGAACCTCGAGGGGCACACGGTCGAAAAGGTGGCGCTGGATCTGATCGCGACCTTCCTGCCGCAGGACGTCGTGGACGGCCTGTACCGCGCCTGCGAACGCGCGGGGCTCACGGTCGCGAACCTCACCCTGGAGCCGATTGCCGCCATCCGCGTGGCCATTCCCGAAAGCTACCGCATGTTAAACCTCGCGCTGATCGATGTCGGCGCGGGGACTTCCGATATCTGCGTGACGGACGAGGGCACGATCATCGCCTACGGCATGATTCCCGAAGCCGGAGATCACCTGACGGAAACGATCGCGCAGAAATGTCTCGTGGATTTCAATACCGCGGATCAGATCAAGATCGACGCCTCCCACATGGATACCGTGACCTATTTCGACATCATGGGTCTCGAAAAGAAGATCACGAACAAAGAAGTGCAGGAGATGCTGCGTCCGCAGGTCGAGGCCATGGCGGATCACGTCACGGAGATGATCAAGCAGCTCAACGGGGATTCGCCGGTGCAGGCGGTCTTTGTCGTGGGCGGCGGCGGCCGCATCCCGGGCTACACGGATGCCATCGCGAAGCGCATGGAGATTGCGGACGAGCGCGTGGCGCTGCGCGGCGAAGAGGTGATGAAGAACATCGTCTTCCCGCAGGACGACGGGATTGAGCATGATTCCCTGATCGTCACGCCGATCGGCATCTGCTTAAGCTATTACGCGGAATCCAACAACTTCGTCTTCGTGTCCTTCAACGGGCAGCAGACGAAGATCTATGATAACGGCAGGCTGGCCATCGTGGATGCCGCCATGCAGGCGGAGTTCCCGAACGAGGATCTCTTCCCGAAGCGCGGCAAGGAGCTGTCGTTCACCGTCAACGGCGAGAAGCGCACGGTGCGCGGCACGCCCGGCGAGGCGGCGGTCATCCGCTTAAACGGCAAGCCCGCGGACATTCACTCCCGCATCCGCAAGGGGGACATCATCGAGGTGGATCCCAGTACGACCGGGGATCCCGGCAAGGCGCAGATCGCTTCGCTTGCGGAATATGTTTCGAAGTTCAACGTCAATGTCAACGGCAAGAACGTGGCGGTGTCCCGCTTCGCAACCGTGGACGGCAAGCCGCAGACCTCCTTCTATGACATCCGCCAGGGCGATGAGGTCAAGGTGCTGGATTACGACACCGCGCAGCAGATCGCGCAGCTTCTGGATATCGAGCTCACGGAGGATTCCGTGATCTATGTGAATAACGAAAAGGCCACGCCGGATACGCCGGTCTATGAGAACTTCAAGGTGGAGTTCAAGAGCGCGGACGAGGTGATCATGGATGCCTACGCGGATCTTCCGGATGCGGAGGAGGTCGCGGAGCAGATCGAGGAGGGCACCTACGAAGAGGAGACGGAAGCGTCCGCCGCCGAAGAAGCCCCCGCGCCCGCAGCATCCCCTGCCGCCACGGCAGCAGGAACCGCGGGCTCTTACAAAGACCTTTACGCGGATGAGGAAGAAGAAGAGGAAGAAGAGTACGTGCCGCCGAAGCGCACGGCAGGCGGCGTAAGACCGCCGGGCGCCGGCTTTGCGAAGCAGGAGATCGCAAGACCCATGCACGTCACGGTCAACAACCAGCCGATCATCTTAAACGGCAAGGCGGAATACGTCTTCGTGGACGTCTTTGATTACATTGATTTCGACCTCTCCAAACCGCAGGGCGCGATCGTGACGCTCTTAAACGGCAACGTCCCGGATTACATGCAGAAACTGAATGCAAACGATAAAATCGAGGTATATTGGCAGAAGTGAGAATTTGTAGTATCGCCTCCGGTTCCTCCGGGAACTGTGTATATGTAGGAAGTGAGCAGACCCACGTGTTAATTGACGCGGGATGCTCGAAGAAGAAAATCGTCGAGGGCTTAAACGGTATCGGCCTCACGCTCGAGGACGTGAACGCGATCCTCATCACCCATGAACACTCCGATCACATTGGCGGATTGAAGGTGTTGATGAAGCACTGCGCCGCGCCATTGTACGCGACGGCGGGAACCTTGCGGGCCGCAAAGCTTGACGCAGAACTTGGCGCCGCCGCGCCGCGTGATGTCATGGATTCCGGCGAGCGGCTTTTTCGCCACGGAGCCGAGACTACAGGCTCGGCGGAGTGCTTGGCGAAACCAGAGCGAGACGGAATCATGCAGCACGCAGGCAGGCGGCTCACAGCAGAGCAAAGCGGAACCATCGACCGCCAAGGCAGGCGGCCCACAGCCTCCGGCAGGCGGCTCACGCGCATCACCGCCGACACCCCCTTCCGCATCGGCGACCTCACCGTCACGCCCTTCGCGATCTCCCACGACGCCGCGGAGCCCGTCTGCTTCCGCGTGACGCGCGGCGAAGAGACCTTCGTGCTGGCGACGGACATGGGAACCTTTGACGAGTACACGGCATCGCATCTGGAACGGGCGGACGTGCTGATGCTCGAAGCCAATCATGACATCCGCATGCTGCAGGCGGGACCGTACCCGTATATGCTGAAGCAGCGGATCCTGTCCGACCGCGGGCATCTGTCGAATGACGCGTCCTCGGCGCTGCTGAACCGTGTCCTGCATGATAAGCTGCAGACGATCATGCTGGGACATTTGAGCGAATGTAACAACCTGCCGGAGCTGGCCTATGAAACGGTGCGCCTCGGCATTGAGATGGAAGAGAATCCGTATCACGGGAATGATTTCCGGCTGATGGTGGCGGACCGCCGCCTGCCCTCGCCGGTCGTGGAGATCACAAAGTGACGAAAGAGGAGATCGCTGCCCTGATTTCTTCCGGCAATACGGAAGAGGCGGAACAGGAAATCGAACGGCTGAAGGAACAGGCACCGGAGGAAACGGATACCTGGCTGCTGGCGGCGACGCTTGCGGAGGCGCAGGGAAATCTGGACGCGGAGCGTGACGCGATCGCAAGGGGCATGGCATTGGAGCCGCGCCATTACGAATTCTTCTATATGCTCGGCATCCTTTATGCCTACCGCAATGTGAACCAGGCGTATCTTTGCATGCAGCAGGCATGCGCCTTCTGTGACCATGAAGAGGACCGCGTCGTGATCGAAGAGGCGATGAACGCCCTTCGCCTGCGCCCGGGCTTTTCCGTGAGAAATTTCTCCGTCATCATTCTCTCTTATAATGATAAAGAGCTGATGCAGCACTGCGTGGAGGCGATCCGCCGGGACTGCCCGAAGGGCGCCTACGAATTCGTCGTCGTGGAGAATCACTCCGATGACGGCGTGGAGCACTGGCTCAGGGAGCAGACAGACATCCGCCTCATCGAAAACGGCGAAAACGTCGGCTTCCCCGTCGGCTGCAACATCGGCTTCCGTGCGGCGGAGGACGAAAACGATCTGCTGATGATTAACAATGACGCGGTGCCGGCGGTGAACGCCGTGTTCTGGCTGCGCATGGGTTTATATGAGGATCATAACGTGGGCGCGGCAGGCGCGATCTCCAACAAGGCCTCCATGCAGTTTGTGGACGGTGCGCCGGATGACCTGCAGGCCTGCATGGAGCTCGGCGCAAAGCGGAACGTGCCGCGCAGGAAAACCTATGAGGACCGCTGCCGTCTGACCGGCTTTGCCTTCCTCTTGAAGCGGGAGGCCGTGCGCGCGATCGCCATGGGAAAGGATCTGTTTGACACGCGCTTTTCGCCGGGATATTTTGAAGATGATGATCTCGGCATGCGTCTTGCGGCGGCCGGCTTCCGGCAGCTCGTCTGTCACAACGCCTTCATTTATCACCGCGGCGGCTCCGGCTTTGCGAGCAACAGCGACGCCATGACCGAAAGCCGTCAGAAGTTCATCGACAAGTGGGGCTTTGATGTCTGGGCCTATGAGGGCGTGTGGTATGAAATGATTGACATGATCGATGCCGAAGAAAACGCGCCGATCCGCGTGCTGCAGCTTTTCTGCGGCATGGGCGCGGACCTTTCGCGCATCCGTTATCTCTTCCCCTATGCCTATACCGCGGGGATTGATCCGGACGCGATGATCACCGGCTACGGCAGCTTCATGGGGGATCTCTACGCGGGAGATGCGGAGACGATCGCCTTCCCCTGGTCCGAGGGATTCTTTGATTACATCATCGCGGCGGACGCACTCAAAAACGTGAAGGACGCGGAACGCTTCATCGGAAAGCTCGCACGCTTTCTTGCGCCGGACGGTGCCATTCTCTACGAAATCCCGCGCGATAAGGGCTGGGCCGCCCATGTGGAGCAGCTCCTCGACGGCGTGGGCCTGACGAAGCGGGAAACCGAAGGGGACCTGGTCCGCGCCAGACGCTGAGGTTTTCCTGACGGGAATCATCCTATGAAAATCATCTACATGAACTGGAAGAGCTTTTGCTCGGAGGACATGTTCGAGACCATCGAACGTATGCGGGAAGCGGGAGAGGACATCTCGCTCATCAAATATCCCTTTGAAAAAACGGACAAACGCCAGGACGAGGTCTTCGAAAAAAAATTCGCGGAGGTGCTGCGCGAGGAACGCGCGGACATCGTTTTTTCCTTCAATTATTTTTCCGTGATCGCGGAGGCGGTCAACGCGGTCTTTGAAGAATGCGGCACGCGTTATGTGTCCTGGATCTATGACTGTCCACACATCGTGCTGTATTCCTACACGCTGATCTTCCCCTGCAACGATGTGTTTCTCTTTGATTCCGCCATGTATAAAACCTTCGCGGAGCAGGGGATTCCCACGGTGCATTATCTGCCGCTTGCGGCAAACGTCAGACGCCTCGATGCCATGAAGGTGACGGGGGAGCTCTGGCAGAAATACCAGGCGCGGATTTCCTTTGTCGGCGCGATGTACACGGAGAAGGGCACCTTCTACGACCGCATGGAAAAGGATCTGGATCCGTACGCGAAGGGCTATCTCGAGGGACTGATGCGTGCACAGATGCAGGTGAACGGCATGAACTTTGTGGAGGAGCTGGTCACGCCGCAGATCGAAGCGTTTTTACAGAAGGCGCTGCCCGTCTCCGCCAATGCGGACGGCGTGGAGACACCGGCCTGGACCTACGCGCAGTATTTTCTCAACCGCAAGATCACGCAGACGGAACGCGCGGAGTATCTGACGGCCATCGGTGAACGCTTTCCCGTCGTGCTGTACACGCATGACAAAAGCTTTACGGCAAAGGGCGTGCAGACACGCGCGGCGATTGATTACTACGACACGATGCCGTATGTCTTCAAGTGCTCCGACATCAACTTAAACATCGCACTGCGTTCCATCGTGAGCGGCATTCCCCTGCGCGCCTTTGACATCATGGGTGCGGGCGGATTTCTGCTGACCTCTTACCAGCCGGACATGGAATTCTTTTTCACCGCGGGAGAGGATTACGTGTATTACGAAAGCAAAGAGGACCTGTTACAAAAAATCGATTATTATCTCACGCATGAAAGTGAACGCAAAGAGATTGCGGAAAACGCGCGCGAAAAAATCGCCGCGGCGCACACATTCGACGTAAGATTGCGTGAAATACTAGATGTTGTGGGGGAAAAACGCTGAGACGGAATATACTGTATTAAAAAAAGTTATTGACGAAAAATCGTACATGTATTATACTTTTCATTGTCTAAAGCAATTGTAAATGCGAACGGAATACCATACACGGACAATGACGGGGGCAAAAAGCTTCCGCTTCACGGGAGAAGTATCATACATGAATAAAGCAGAAATCCTGAAAACAGAAATCCTCAGACAGTACAAAAGCATCCGTCAGTTTGCGATGGAAATGAAGATTCCTTACTCCACGCTTGTGACGGCTTTGGACCGCGGCATCGAAGGCATGGCCTACGGCACGGTCATCATGATGTGCGACCGCCTCAACTTAAATCCGGTGGACTTCACGCCGCTCGAAGAGGGCGCAAACCTCGGCGGCAAGATCGTGGAGAACCGCGTCATGCAGGAGTACGTGAAGCTCAACAAGATCGGAAGAAAAAAGACGCTGGAGTACATGCAGGATCTGGTGTTGCTGGATAAGTATCAGACCTGAACGGAAGAGTTTCGGACATAAAAAAAGACCTGCCGCGGGCGGGTCTTTTTTTAACAATAATTGTTGAATAACATGCCGCTGTATTCACTCGTGATGTACGGATTGGGCGGTGCCGCCTTCTCCGGATTCTTGTAGGCGACGATCGGTCTTGTGATGTAGGACATCGGATCGAGCGAGACGCCCTTCGCCATGCTGTAAAGGGACTGTGCCAACTCACGCACCGGCTTCATCTGCTCCGCCAGCTTGTCATCCGGAATCTCCGCCGCCTCATGCAGCTTTTCCTCGTCCACCGAAAGATGTCCTTCGTCGTCGATCATGATACCGGCGGGAAGCTCGTCGCCGTCCAGCGCGGTTCTCGCGGCGCGCACCGTCTCGTTCAGGATCTTGCCGGTCATGAAGTGGCCGCTGCCGATGCCCTTGACGCTGTCCAGGAAATCATTGTATCCGCCGACCAGATCGTGCACATGCTCGATCAGGGAATCCTGCTTGTTCTTGACGCCGATCAGCGCCTCGCCGTATTCGCCGCTGACGCGCTTTAGGTTCAGCTCATAGGTACGCGACACCGTGAAGTGGTTGGAGCCGGAGGTGTGCAGCGTGCCATTGATCTTGAAGTGCGCATCCGATGCGTTCTGTTCGATCTGATCCAGACCGAAGTAGTTCACCGTTCCCTTCGCGCCGGATTCCGATTCCTCCGTGATGGAGAACTGCTCGAACTTGCCGGGCGGAAGACCCGTCTTGCGGGAGGTGAGCGTCAGAGCGCCGTTGCCTCTTTCGTCCTTTTCGACGGACGCGTCCAGACCGATGCCAGCCTTGTTGATCAGCCTTGCCAGACGGTCCTGCACGTCCTTGTTGCTGTCGCCCGGTTTGATCGCGTACTGTAATTCATATGCCTGCTCGCCCATGCGGATGTTGAAGGCGTAATTGCCGGGCGCAAGTCTGACGATGGAATCGGGAAGCCCTTTGCCCTTGTTCTTCTGGTTGGTGGCCAGGTGCTCCACCGTGACGGAGAAGGAAGGCGGCTCTTCGTCGCTGTCGCCGATGTATTCGGCTTCCACGATGTCGGGGTTGGAAGAGTAGGCCGAACGCGAAGACATGGCTTTCTCACGGCCGATTTCGCCGAGGGAAGCCAACTGGTGCTGCAGCGCGCGCGCCTGTTCTTTCAGATCGATCGCATCCGTTTCCGCGTGATCGTCGCGGTTCATCAGATAGACCGGATTCTTCTGGCTGGATTTGACGATAGAACGATAGATGTTACGCAGATCGTCCTTCTTGTGGGTTTCGCTCTGCGTAGCCTCTTTCGGCCTGTAGGTCGTCAGATAATGATTGTAGACACTGCTTAACAGTATACCTGCCATCCCCGATGCCCTCCTTTCTTCCTTGAAATTGCGGGGTTCTTTCCAGCCTCTCCCTGGCACCCGCAGGGCTTCAAAGATTATTTGGTTAGTCTATGTTACCATAAAACGGGTCATTTTACAAGCGAATCTATCATACGACTGATAAATATTTTATTAACAGATTCGTTTTATGATACCTATGAGGTACAATAACCCTGTAACATATACTTTCTCGCTATCTATATCGGCAGAAAGGCCGAAATATGTTAGTATAAATAAGAAAAAAGTTGAAAAAAATACGGCTTTTTTTGCGGGAGGCCGTTGCGGAGGAAAAATGCCATGAAATTGCTGTTTACGGACCTGGACGGCACCTTTTTAACCGATGATAAGCAGGTTTGTCAGGAAAACCGTAAGGCGATGGCGCGGATGACGGAGGCCGGGCACAAGATCGTGTTCACCTCCGGGCGCAGCATCGACAGCGTCATGGCCTTGATTGAGCGTCTGTCCCTGAACGTCGGCGGTTCTTACATCATCGGCTTTAACGGGGCGCAGATCGCGGATGCCGTGACAGGGGAACGTCTGGTCCGTAAGGGCCTGCCCTTTGATCTGACTGCGGAGCTTTTTGCGGCTGCGCATGCGGCCGGAATCCATCCGCAGGCCTATGATGACGTGCAGGTGGTGGCGGAGCGCGACACCCCCGCTCTGCAGCGCTACTGCAGCGTGATCGGCATGGATTCCGTGGTCGTTCCGGACGCGGCGGCCTATCTGCGGGAGGCGGGAAAAGAATCTTCAAAGCTGTTGATGATTGATTACGAGGACCACGAGAAGCTCGAGCGCTTCCGCCTGCAGATGACGGAGCGCTGCGGGGATGTGATCGATACCTTTTACTCCAACCCGGCCTTCTGTGAGGTGGTCTGCAAGGGGGTCAACAAGGGCTACGCGGTTCGGGAGCTCTGCCGCATCCTGAACGTGCCCCCGGAGGACACGGTCTCCGCCGGCGACGAAGGTAACGATATTCCGATGCTTCGGGCCGCGCACACGGGATGCGCCGTGGCAAACGCCACCGCGGAGGTGAAGGCCGCGGCGGATTATGTCACGCAGGCCGACAACAACGCCGGCGCCGTGGCGGAAATCATTGAGCGGTACATAGCGTAAGCACTCGCCGCGCCGCGTGATGTCATGGATTCCGGCGAGCGGCTTTTTCGCCACGGAGCCGAGACGTGCGCATCGTGAGCGCCTCTGCGCGAAGCGATGTGCGTTTCGGCTCGGCGAAGTGTCCGGCGAAACCAGAGCGAGACGGAATCATGCATCACGCAGGCAGGCGAGAGGAGGTTATGATGAACAAGAAAGACGCTATGCGCGGGGTGAGATTGTTCGTCCTTGACATGGACGGCACGGTGTACCTCGGCGATCAGTTGATTCCGGGGGCGCTTGACTTTGTCCGCGCGGTGGAGGAGGATCCGGACAGGGACTTTGTCTTCTTCACAAATAACGCCTCGCGCGTGCCGCGGGTCTATGTGGAGAAGCTGCAGCGGCTGGGCATTGACGTTCCGGAATCGAAGGTCATCACGGCGGGCGATGTCACGGCGGCCTTTTTGCAGAAGGAATATGCCGGGAAGCGCGTCCTGTTGAACGGTACGCCGCTGCTGGAGGAGAACTGGAAGGCGAAGGGGATCACACTCGTGGAGGACGCACCGGACGTCTGCGTGCAGAGCTTCGACACCACGCTGACCTACGAAAAGCTCGACCGCATCTGCCGCTATGTGCGCAACGGCGTTCCCTTCATCGCCACGCACATGGACACGAACTGTCCGACGGAAGACGGCTTTATGCCGGACTGCGGCGCGATGTGCGCGCTGATCACGGAATCCACCGGCGTGAAGCCGCGCTTTTTCGGAAAACCCTTCGGGGAGACGGTGGAGATGATCACGGCCCTCACCGGTTACGCGAAGGAGGACATGGCCTTTGTCGGCGACCGCATCTACACGGATGTTGCCATCGGCGTGAACAACGGCGCGAAGGGTTTTCTCGTCCTGACCGGGGAGGCGGACATGGACACCGTGCGCGCATCGGACGTTGTGCCGAGCTGCATCTACGAATCGCTGGGGGAAATGCGGGCGTATCTCTGATATAGGATATGAACCGCCTGCCTCGGTGGCCGATGGTTCCGTCTCGCTCTGGTTTCGCCAAACACTCCGCCGAGCCTGTAGTCTCGGCTCCGTGGCGAAAAAGCCGCTCGCCGGAATCCATGCGGCCACCGGGCGCGGCGG
>JAFSPF010000132.1 GCA_017443065.1 Lachnospiraceae bacterium | reverse complement strand
TTTCTCTGTGAATGGCGATGTGGTAACTCCATTGTACAGGAAAAAGGGGGTCATTGCTCTTTTTATATTTCAGAGTGGTGAATTCCCGATAAAATCAAGGTTTTGAACTAAAAACGTAACGAAAAACGTTACATTACCAAGTAAAGAGAGGAGGCGAACAGATGGAATCCTATACCATGTCGGAACTCAAGATCGGTCAGAGTGCCTCGGTCACAAAAACCTTTACGGCCGGGGATGTTCTGGTATTTGCAGGATTCACCGGGGACATGAACCCGGTTCACGTGAATGAGGAATTTGCCAAAACCACAAAGTTCGGCCGGCGCATTGTGCACGGGCCGTATGTTGCCACTTTGATCGGCAGCGTTTTGGGACAGCAGCTTCCCGGCGGCGGTTCGGTATACGTGAGCCAGGACATTCATTTCCGTGCCCCGGTTTTTGTGGATGACACGATCACCTGCACCCTGACGGTGACGGCCATGGATGTGGAGCGCAACCGGCTCACGCTGGATATCAACCTCGTCAATCAGGACGGAAAACTGGTCATGGACGGCACAAGCGTTACCATGCCGGCCTTAAAGAAATAAGGACGGGGGTGAGAAGATGACATCCAAAGTTGTGTTAGACGTATCGGGACATATTGCGACCATCACGGTGAATAACCCGCCCATGAATCCGCTTGACATGGATGTGATGGGAGGACTGAAGGATGCGTTTGATTCACTCCTTCTGGAGGAGGATATCCGTGCCGTCATTCTGACCGGAGAGGGAAAATCCTTTATCGCGGGCGCGGATATAAAGGAGCTGAAAAAGTGGACACCGGAGACGTCCCTTTACCTCAACGGAAAAGGGCAGCAACTGGTGAATATCATTGAACTCTTTCCCTGCCCCGTGATCGCCGCGGTGAACGGATACGCCCTGGGAGGCGGTCTTGAAATCGCCATGGGCTGCGATATACGGATCCTGTCATCCCGTGCAAAGGTCGGGCTTCCCGAGGCGAAGCTTGGCATCATACCCGGCTACGGGGGAACCGTCAGACTGCCGAAATGCGTTTCTTTGGGAATGGCAAAGAAAATGATATTTACCGCCGCGCATATTACGGCGGAGGAAGCGCTCAGAATCGGTCTTGCCGAGGAGGTCACCGAACCCGAAATGCTGATGAAGCGTGCGCGCGAAATGGCGGAAGAGATTGCAAAAAATGCGCCGCTCTCCGTGCGCGCGGTGAAACGTCTGATCAATGACGGCAGGGGACGAAGCGTTGAGGAAAATCTCAGGGCGGAGCTGGAAGAAGCGAAGGGCTGCTATGCGTCTCATGACAGCGATATCGGCATAGACGCTTTTATCAACAAGGAAGAACCGGTCTTTTTCTGTAACTGATGTGAAAAGAGAAGGGGAAAGGAGGAGTCCATCATGATTCTTGGCATGCCTGTTTTTACGTTTATCACGGTATGTATTATCTGGCCGTTGCCGGTGATAATCTCTGCGATTATTGCCTTTAAGCCGGATAAGAAGGATGATTCAAAAGATCAGAACAAGCAGTGAGAGTAAGAAAGAAAGGGGGAAGCAATGACAACCATACAAATCGTATTAGTGGTTTATATAATCATTTGTGCAGGAATCGGTATCTGGTCATCGAAGTTTCAGACAAATGCAAGTGAGTTTTATGTTGCGGGAAAGAGACTGGGGCCCGTAATACTGGGTCTTGCCATTTCGTCGACGATTATGAGCGGCATGGGTTTTGTCGGAAGTGTCGGGTCGATCTACAGAGACGGTTACGCGCCCATGACCATCATGATCTTTGCAACGATGGGAACCATGGTCTCCTATCTGTTGCTCGCCGAACCGCTGCGTCGTGTATCGGGAAAATACGGCTATGTAACCCTGTCGGATTTTGCATATAACAGATTCCAAAGTGAAGGCGCAAGACTTGTGGTCACGATTGCCACCATTATCGGTGTGACAGGTTATATCATGACAAACCTTGCGTCGCTCGGTACGGTGGTTGCGCTTGTGACCGGATGGAGCTATTTCACGTCTCTTACCGTCGGTGTTATTGTTGTAGCCATTTATGTCATGATGGGCGGCATGCTTGCGGCTGCCATCACCGACGCGTTCCAGAGTGTACTGATGATGATTCTCGGCGTATCGTTCGCGATTGTTGCGCTCCAGAATGCCGGCGGTGTCACACAGATGAACACGGTATTGGGCAGTGTGGAAGGAAACCTGACGGAGTTCATCAGACCCGGAACGAATTACGGCCTGATCTATTTCGTGGGTACGGCCCTGATGTACGGTCTTGGTGTCGGCGGCCAGCCGCACGTGGTCAATAAGTTCTATCAGATCAATAAGAAAAGTAAGTGGAAGAGGAGTATGTTTATTGCCACCCTGTCCTACTTCCTTGTCGGCGCGTCACACATTGCCGGTCTTGGCGGCAGGGCGCAGACCATCATGGGAACATTCCAGGATACCCTTGATAACGTGAATAACTTTTCTTCGCTCTTTACATTTGAGAATTTCCCGCCGATCTTTGCCGGCATTATGATGGCGGCGATCGTTGCGGCCATGATGAGTACCTGTGACTCGCAGGTCGTTACCGTGACCGGTGCGTTTTGCAAGGACCTTATTTTCCGTTACTTCTACAAGAAGAAAATGGATGACAAAAAGGAAATGCTGATTACGCGTATCGTCATGGGCATTATTATCCTTGTGGCTTATTTGCTGGTGTTCAATCCCCCGCAGTTCCTGATGTGGATGGGGAACGGCGCCTGGGGCATCTGCGCATCCGTTCTGATTCCCGTGCTGGTACTTGGTGCGCGCTGGAAACGCGGTAATAAATACGCGGCGATCATCGCGGGTGTTGTCGGCATCGCCGGAAGCTTTGGCCTGGTGGTTCTGACCAGCGTCACGAGTCTGACACTTCCCGTGAATGCAGCGGTCATCGGCACGCTGGCAAGTACCATTACCTACATTGTGCTTACCCTGATTCTTCCCGACCAGCCGAATGAACTGGTGGAAGTGCTGCATGACAAAGCGGCGGCCATGTCGGATGATGAGGAGTAAGAGGCGAACAAAGGAGAGGGACTTATGAATGCGTTACATGATATTACAATCATAGACCTGACGCGATTTGCCGCCGGTCCTTTCTGCACGATGCAGCTGGCTGATCTGGGTGCGAATGTGATCAAGGTGGAAGGACGCGAAGGTGATCCGTCCAGGGATTTTACGCCTTTCCTCGGCGGTGAAGAAGACAGACTGAGCGGATATTACGCCCAGTATAACAGGAATAAAAAAGGTGTTTCTCTCAACCTTCGCAGTGAGGAGGGAAAAGAAATACTGAAGAAAATGCTGGAGAAGGCGGATGTCCTTGTCGAGAATTACAGACCCGGCGTGATGAAGCAAATGGGTCTGGATTATGAAACACTGCATGCCCTGTATCCCAAACTGGTATATGTGTCCATCAGCGGATACGGGCAATACGGGCCGTATATCACGCGTCCCGCATTCGATAATTGCGCGCAGGCCTTATCGGGGATCTGGTCGATCAACGGATATCCCGACAGGGAGCCGGTGCGGGTGGGGACCATCATCGGCGATCTCTCTGCGTCTTTGTACGGTGCCATCGGCACGCTTGCCGCGCTTCATCATGCAAAAAACACCGGAGAAGGGCAGCATGTAGACATCGCGCAGCTGGATTCCACACTGTCGCTCACGGAAACCATCGTCACAAACTACATGGTGGAAGGAAAGATTACGCGACCGACCGGAAATGACCATCCCTTTGTCATGCCGTACAGTGCGTTTAAGGCAAAGGACGGTTATATATTCAACGGCGGGTATACGGACAAATTCTGGAAGCTGCAATGTGAATTTTTTGGAGAGCCGGAGTATGCCGAAAAGCCGGAAGTGGATACCATGGTGAAGCGGCACGTCCATGAGACCTATGAAAAGTACGTAAAGCCAAAACTGGAAGAGTGGATTTCAAACTATACCGTGGAGGAGCTGATGGAGGGGCTGGGAGACAAGATCCCCATGGCTCCGATACAGGATGTTTCCCAGGTGGTAAAAGACCCGCAGATCCTTGAGCGAGAAATGATCATTGAGCATGAATTTCCGCAGGGCAGGGTGGGGATGCTTGGCCAGCCCATTAAGATGAGCAATACGCCGGCGGATACATCGGGGCTTGCGCCCGAGATCGGAAGGGACAACCGGAAGATATATGTGGAATGGCTGGGTCTGTCACCGGAGGAGCTTGACAGGTATATCAACGAAGGTGTTATTTAACAGACAATCACGGCAACACGGCACAGGGCGGAGAAAACAATTCTTCGCCCTGTGTTAACAACATCCGGGAGAAAAGGATTATGAGAGAGAAGCAGGAAGAACTCATCGGCTTTCTGGAAGAGAAGGCGCTGGAAATACGAAAAAAAAGCCTGATGCTTATTACGGAGGGCCATGTCGGTCACCCGGGGGCTTCTTTATCCGAGGCGGATATGCTGGCCGCCCTGTATTACGCGGTCCTGAAGATCAGGCCCGATGAACCGGCCTGGGAGGACCGGGACCGTTTTATCATGTCCAAGGGACATGGCTGTCCGCCGCTTTATGTTGTTTTGTCCATGAAGGGGTATTATGCATGGGAAGAGCTGGTCGGCACATACGGTAAGCTTCACAGCCGCTTTCAGGCGCATCCCGACATGAAAAAAACGCCCGGAATCGACATGACCACAGGTTCTCTGGGGCAGGGCTTGTCGGTTGCCGTGGGGATGGCAAAGGCGGCAAAGGATGACGGAAAAACGCACCGCATTTATTGTATGCTGGGGGACGGCGAGTGTCAGGAAGGACAGATCTGGGAGGCCGCAATGTTTGCGGCGCATTATAAACTGGATAATCTGTGCTGTATTGTGGATTATAACAAAATACAGGCAAAGGGTCCCGTTCATGAGATCATGAACATCGAACCGCTGTCGAAAAAGTGGGAAAGCTTCGGCTTTGACGTGATTGAAGCGGACGGACACAGTATGCGGTCGATACTGGATGCGTTTTATGAAGCGGAAAATTTACACTATTTCGGAAGGCCGGTGGTGATCATCGCGCACACGATCAAGGGGAAGGGCGTTTCGTTTATGGAGAATACGAGCGCATGGCACACGCATGCGCCGAATCGTGAACAACTCGCGGCTGCGCTTGATGAGCTTTCAGGGGAGGTGAGCCACAAATGGAAGAAATGAGAGAAACCTTTGGAAAGTATCTGGCCACGCTGGGAAGCGAATACGATAATATGTATGTGCTGGACGCAGATCTGAAAACATCAACGCGGACGGTTCTGTTTGAGGATGTATATCCGAAGAGATTTGTTCAGTGCGGCATCGCCGAACAGAATATGGTGGGAATATCCGCGGGACTGGCGCTGGAAGGCAAAATACCGGTGATATGCACATTTGCGGCGTTCTTAAGCCAGCGGGTGCTTGACCAGGTCAACACCTCCCTTGCCTATCCCCATATCAACGTAAAGCTGGCGGCCGCTTACAGCGGCATTTATGCCAGTATGTGCGGCGCGACACATCAGTCGTTGGAGGATCTGGCCATCATGCGCGCGATGCCCGGCATGTATGTGGCGGCACCGGGTGATAACAGGGAACTTCAGCAGGTCATGAAGGCGGCGATGGAACACGAAGGCCCTGTTTACTACCGGGTCAACCGCGGCGCACCGGACAGCAGTATATCCGACGGTCATACCTTTTCCTGGGGAAAGGGTCATGTGCTCAGGGAGGGAGATGATATTACAATCGTCTCAACCGGTATCACGTCGCAATGGGCGCTGGAGGCCGCAAATAAACTGTCTTCCTACGGCGTATCCGCACGTGTTCTTCATATGCCCAGTATCAAGCCCTTTGATGAGGAATTGCTGATCAAAGCCGCAAAAGAAACCGGACAGGTTTTCACCGTGGAAAATCACAGTGTGATCGGCGGTCTGGGCGGACTTGTTGCGGAGGTTTTGTCATATCATCACCCGACCCGTATCGTGCGTATCGGCATTCAGGATCATTTCTGCGAAACCGCCGCAGATGATGTCTTAACAGAGCATTACGGGATCGGATGTGACGCGATCGTGGAAAGGATCTTAGAGAAGTGATCTTTTTGTAATACCATATTCCGAAAGCTTGCGGAAGTAGGTGCGCCTCGGAAGCTGAAGATATGCCATTGCATCGGTGTGATTGCCGTGGTAACGGCGCAATGTTTTCAGCAAAAGATCGGCTTCGTAAACCCGGATGGCATTTTTCAGTCCGCCGGATACCGGGAGCGGATACGATGCATTGCTGCCCGTCTGCGCGGGTTCTTCCGTGAATGACCCGTCCGAAGGTGATGCGGGGGCGGCTGCTTCATGCGGGGCGGGCGCGGATGTTCCGTGCAGCATTTTTTCACGGATGCGACCGGTGAGATCATCCGGCATGATGACGTCCCCCATACCCAGAATCGCGGCGCTTTCAATTGTATTATACAGTTCGCGCACATTGCCGGGCCAGTCGTATTTCAAAAGCAGCAGATAGACCTCTTCACTGATCCGCTTTCGGGTGCCGTTTTTTTCGTTAAAAGAACGCAGGAAATGATCCGCCAGAAGTATAACGTCATTTCCGCGTTCTTTTAATGAGGGAAGATTGATCGTAACGGTATTCAGACGGTAATACAGGTCGATGCGGAAGGTGCCCTCCTCGATCATGTCCTCAAGGGATTTATTTGTTGCGGCAATCACGCGGACATCCACCGGGATGGGGCTGGATGCGCCCACCCGCTCAATTTCGCCTTCCTGCAAGGTGCGCAGAAGCTTTGCCTGCATGGGAAGAGGAAGATCGCCAATCTCGTCCAGAAAGATCGTGCCGCCGTCCGCCAGCTGAAACTTTCCGGCCTTGCCGCCCTTCCTGGCACCGGTAAAGGAGCCCTCTTCATACCCGAACAGTTCGCTTTCCACCAGTGTTTCCGGAATGGCAGCACAGTTGACTTTGATGAAGGGCGCTTTTCTGCGGGCACTGTTTCGCTGTATGATCTTACTGAATACTTCCTTGCCCGTCCCGTTGTCGCCGCGGATCAGGACGCTCGCATCCGTGGACGCCACCAGATGCGCCTGGCTGATACAACGCCGGAAAACACGGCTTTCACCGATGGCGGTGCGCGCCTCCTTTTCATCGATCAGGCGGATCTGACGGTGGTACTCCTCCGCAACGTTAGAAATGCGTGCGACCTCACTGGTCAGGTGGTTGATCTCCGTGATGTCCGTAAAGATGGAATATGCGCCGATAAAGCTTTCCTGTTCATAAAGCGGAAACATACGGGTGGAAACATATTTGCCCATGCTCTGGATCAGCTGTTTTTTGATCGTCAGCGGTTTTCTGCTTTCCAATACCTTGAGCAGTGAGGCATTTGATTCGATCTGGCTTAAATATCTTCCGATAATCTTTGCCGTATCCACACCGATGATATTACGATAAGACGGATTTACATAGTAGATGCGGCTGTCGGCGTCCACCACAATGATTCCGACCGTCAGATGCTCGAAGACCTGCAGCAATTTGAGCTCGCTGAGATGTCTGACCAGATAGATCAGGCGCTCCGTGCGCACGCCGCCGATCACCTCGCCGGCATCATTTGTCACGCCGGTAAACATGGATTTCGGGTCGATACTGTCAGGCGGGATACTCTGCAGATCCGCGGAAGCGTTAAAAGAGACGGTAAAAGGATCATTTTTATGGTTTGGATTATAGATGGAAAGAAGTTTCATGGATCCGCTCCGTCTTCTCGCTCTTTTTATTTAAAATTATAAGCAATGCAAATGATATCGTCAAACCATTTCGACGACGGAAGACCGTCTGTTGCGGCATGGATGGCACGGATGGCGGAACAGCCTGCGGGTGTGGTACAATTGTGTCCATAAAGGAGGGAAGACCATGGCATTCCGTGAACTTGTACGCAAAAAACAGGCGCTTCCGGAAGAAGAATGCATTCGCATCCTGAAAGAGGAAAAACGCGGCGTCCTCGCCGTTCTGGGCGATGACGCCTATCCTTATGCTTTCCCTATCAACCAGTGGTATTGCGAGGAAGATGGCCGCATTTATTTCCACGGCGGAAACGTCGGACATCATATCGACGCCATGCGAAGGCACAACAAGGCTTCCTTCTGCATCTATGACGCAGGAACGCCGGACGGCAATCCGAAACACCCTTGGGCGCTCAACGTCAAAAGCGTCATCGTCTTCGGGCGCCTCGAAGAAGTGACCGATCACGAAAAGGCGCTCTACATCAGCAGACAGCTCAGCTACAAATTCACCTCGGATGAAACGTATATCGAATACGAGATACAGCACGACGGCCATCGGGTTCTCGTCTTTTCCCTCCGCCCGGAGCACATCAGCGGCAAGCTGGTGAATGAGGCGTAGGGAAGCGTGACCACCGCGCCGCCCTTATTTGGCACCTTCCATCTCGTTGCCTCCCTGCTGTGCTTCGTGCTCCCGCTTGTCGCGGCTTACCTGCTGCGGAAAACGGGTGCGGGCGTGCGCCTACGCATTCTCTTTGGTTGCGGATGCGTCCTTCTTCTGTTGGAACTGTATAAGCAGTGGTATTTCTTCACGGTCATCCATGACGGGATTTATGACTGCTCTGTCTTTCCTTTTCAGCAATGCTCCCTGCCGATGTACCTTTGTCTCCTGCTGCCCTTATACTGGGGGCGCGTCAGAAACGCCGCCATCGTTTTTCTCTTTGACTATGTATGTTACGCGGCAGTTCTTGCGCTTGTGTATCCGGAAGGAATGCTGCGTCCGTATCTGCCAATGATACTGCACGGTTTTATCTGGCATGCGATTCTGGTTTTTATTGCTCTCCTGGTCTTTTTTGGGGATGCCTTCCATCCGCTTTTCAACATGCGTTCCTTCATGGGCGCAACCGTGATTCTGCTGTGCGCCTGTCTGATCGCCACTGTGATCAATGTCCTGTTGGAAGGGAAGGGATTGATCGGTACATACCCGGATATGTTTTATCTGACGCCATACCACATGACGGCACAGCCTGTAGCCTCTGACATCGAAGCATCCTTCGGACGTCTTACGGCAAGAATCACCTATGTTCTTGCACTGATTTTACTTGGGGCAGTCAGTCATATGTTCTTTCTTCTCGCACACAGACGACGCAACAAAAGAATCATTTACGGCCATCGGAAGGGAAAGATCGGTTGTGAAAAATGCGAAAAATGTTGACGGATCAACATTTTTCTGTATAAATATGTTGATTCATCAACATTTTTTACAGTATGGAATTGATCAGATCACCTGTCAAGAATGGCGGGGATACCTTTACGGCCTCAGAGTTTGTATCCCGTTCCCGTAAACTGTGCGACGGCGCGGCCCGTTTCGTCCGTGATATCCACATTATAGACGCAGGTGGTTTTGCCGTCTTTTTTACAGCGCGCGGTTGCAATCAGTCTGGTTCCCTTCGGCTGTCCGAGGTAATTGATGCTCACCTGCTGTGCGACCGTCGGGCGGTGGCGGTTGTTGCAGGCCGCCGCAAAAGCCAGATCCCCGAGTGTAAAGATCGCGCCGCCCATCACGCCGCCGTTGGCGTTCTGATGATGCCTGCTGATCTCCATACTGCAGACGGCGCCGTCTTCGGTCAGGGCATCCAGCCGCATCCCGGCCTCCGTCGCAAAGCGGTCGTTTTCAAAATATGCCTGTGCTTCTTCTAATGATTGGAATTCGCTCATGGTATGGACTCCTGACAAGCTTCTTTTTGAATGGATTGTCTCATTGTACCACACCTGTCGCCCGCTCCGCCATCCGTTGCGGGGATGATGTTTGCAAGGAAAAGAGTTTTTAGTAAAATGGTGTAAAGAAATAGAAATGCGGAACGATCTGCGGAAATCCTTACGGCCTTCGGCTACGGCGGGAAGGATGTGGAGCTTGCCAAAATCGCGGGCATCATGCACGATATCGGCAATGCCGTCAACCGCAATCATCATGCGGAGTACGGCGAGGACTACTATGACCGCATCTACAAGTACGCCCGCACGCTTCTGTTGAGCAAAGAGGATGCGGAGGATGTGACCGAGGATACCTTCATCGCGGCCTATCAGCACTTTGACGCCTATGATGAGAAAAAGTCATCGCCGGCCACCTGGCTTGTCCGGATCGCGCACAACAAGGCCGTCAATCTGATGCGCTCCGCCGAATACGCAAAGCGCGCGGAGCTGCCGGAGGATTTTGAGGCAGGCACGGATGAAGACATCCCCGGGCAGGTCGAGCGCACGGACGAGGTCTTACGTCTGTATGCGCAGCTCACCCCGGAGGAGAGAGAATTTCTGAACCTTCGTTACGTTCTTGAGCTGAAGGACAAGGAGATCGCGACCCTCCTTTCCCAGAACGAGAAAACTGTCAACAAGCGCTATCAGCGCCTCCTGCAGAAATGCAGGGAGTATCTGTGAGTGATTGTTTCTATCGTTTCTCCGGGATGATCTCGAGCCAGTAGTCATCCGGATCCTGAATGAAGTAAATCCCCATCTTGGGGTTTTCAAAACAGATGCAGCCCATTTCCTCATGCAGTTTGTGCGCCGCATCGAAATCATCCACATGAAAAGCCAGATGGAACTCCTCTTCGCCGATGTCATACTTTTGCGGATGATCCTTCAGCCATGTCAGCTCCAGTTCAAAATCCGCGTGTTCGTTGCCGATGAACACGATGATAAACGAACCGTCTTCCGCCACCTTGCGCCGCTTCTCCTTTAAGTCGACGGCCTTTTCGTAGAATGCCAGCGAGCGCTCAAGATCCTGCACGTTGTAGTTTTCATGAACCATTTTGAATTTCATATCGTGTCACCGCCCTTCCCGTTTGCCTTTTTTTCAGGTTCCTATCATTATACGACATTTTCGGAGCGGAAGGTATCAAAAAAGTTCACGGCGGCATTTATCGGATAAACAGCCAGTAGGAAATCAGGGCGCACAGGGCACCGATCATGCCGGAAAGCAAATGTTTTGACACCGGATATTTCATGCCATTACAATACATCCGATGCTATTCTGGGTCAAGAGCGGACCTTTTCCCGATGAACATCAAATGCTGCGTATAGGCGAAGTATTCGGGCTTTTCGCAAAGCGACAGCGACAGCTTCAGGTAAAGCGCCCTGACGTCCTCGCTTGCATCCAGAATCTCCGGCTCCGCAACGCCGGTCACACCCTCCTGTGCGAACAGGACCTGCTTTTCATAGCCGCATGCTTCAAAGAACGGAACGATTTCGTCCGGATGGATAAAACCGGCCTCCGTGAATGCGGAACCATACCAGGATTTATTCTCCGCGAGGTGATCCAGGTATTCGGGCGCGAGTGTCAGCTCCTGTATAATGTCTGCGGGACACTCTGACAGGTAATAGTTTAATCCCGCATGCAGCGCGATAAAGGATGCGAACAGTAAACCGCCCTTGCTCAAATGCGCGGACGCTTCCTCTACACAGCGGATGCGGTCGGCTTCTTCAAACAGGTGATAAAGTGGCCCCATCAGAAGCACATGGTCATAGATTTCATCCCCCAGCACGGACAGATCCCTTGCATCCGCCTGTACGGCGCGGATATTGACGCCGGTCTCCTCCGCTTTTTCTTTGGCAAAAGCGATGTTACCGTCACTCAGATCCACAAGTGTCACGTCAAACCCTTCCTTTGCGAGCCAGATGGAATACTGCCCCGGTCCCCCGCCGATGTCGAGAATCTTCTTTCCGCTCAGGTATTTTTTCAGATAATGCTTTGTTATTTCAAATTCAAAATAATGCCGTTCCAGGCGATTCCATTCAAGTGCGGGATCCGCGTCATAATATGCTTTTACAATTTCCGATTCACTCATTGCGGTTTCCTCCGTTATTCCTTCAGCTTGCCCATGATCTTGTAATCATAAACCTGTCCGTTCTTCACAAATCCCTGCCGAATCAAGCCTTCCTGCTGAAAGCCGTTCTTTTCCAGCACGCGCCAGGAGGCGATGTTCGGCACACAGACCTTACTCGTGATGCGGCGAAGGTTCAGTGTGTCAAATACAAGCTCGCAAAACTGTCTTGTCGCCTCCGTCATGATCCCCTTGGATTCACAGGCCGGTGTCAGCAGATACCCGATCTCCGCGTCCTGACCGTAAACATCCGTGAAGCATTCCACCGTGATGTTCCCGACAACCCTGCCGTCCGCCACGATCGCACGAAACAAGCCTTCCGTTCCGTCTTTTTCACGCACCATATTCAGCCACCAGTCTGCGCTCTCCTCCGTGTACGGATCAGGCAGACGGTTCGTCAGATAAGTTCTGTCCACCGTATTGCAGATGTGGATCAAATCCTGCTTTAAGTCCTCTGTCCATGGTTCGAGTGTGATCTTCATATCTGTGGCTCCTTTCGTTTGTGATCGTTGACGGATTCCTGTATATAAAAAAGCCCCTGTCGTTTCTTGTCCGACAGGGGCTTGCACGTTTCCCGTACAAATGGGTATATCAAAACTTTGCTATATACCTCCGCTTGCCGCTGTCGTCATATAACATCGTATCGCCTGAAACCTGGTTCATCATATTCTGATTGTCAGTAAAGATATGGTTGCTGTACATTTCTAATCATCTCCTAAAATGATTTTCCCTACCTTATCACACTTTCATGGGGATTGCAAGAAAAACAATCTGCCCGTACCGGCAGGTGCCTGCTCCCATATCGTCAATGCGTTTTTGCTCATTGTGATACTCATTCATGCAGCAACCGGTCTCTTTCCAGATCCTCTTTCTTTCCTTGTATCCGGCCCAGTCCGTACATCATCAGTGCACATACCAGCAGATTCGATGCGGACACGAAAGCGTTAAAGATGTCATAACTACTATTATTGGTTCCGGCAATAAACATATTCATAAGCCCGCTCACCAAAAGCATAATGCTCATGATGCGTAACAGGGTTTCGATGCGTTTCAGGTGAGCGATCCTGGAATCCATATCCGAAAACAGGTCAAAGGGCCCAAGCGCACTCTTTTTGCGAAAATACACCCACTGTAAGCATCTGCCGATATATTCCGCTCCTGTTTCCTCCAGAAAGCTTACATAGGATTCGTTATTGTTCATTTCCGTACGAATAATGTATTCGCCCGGTTCGCACGCTTCAAACGTAAAACGCCCCGGCCATGTGACACGCACCAACACCCAGCCGCTCATGGCCATTTCGTTCAGCCAGCGTTCTTCCTTTTCATAATTCCAGACAAAGAAAAGCCTCCAGATTGTTTTCCGCTCAGCCATTGTGATTCCCTCCGTATTCCACATCACCGTTGTGTACCAGTTCCCGCAAGCGCTCAATCTCATTTTTCAGAACCGCTTCCCCGGCATCCGTCAGCCGGTACTCCTTTTTGCGGCTTCCTTCCTCCACCGGAAGCTGGCGGATCCAACCCTTATCGCTCATCGAAGTCAGCGCCCCATACAGTGTGCCTGCCGCGAGCCGGATTCTGCCGTTCGACAGCTGATCCGTCTTCTGCATAATGCCGTAGCCGTGACGAGGCTTGCAGAGAGAAAGAAGGATATAATATGTGGTCTCTGTCAGTGCAAATTGCTCCTTCATAAACACCTCCATATCGCCGCACAATATAACGGCA
>JAFSPF010000131.1 GCA_017443065.1 Lachnospiraceae bacterium | reverse complement strand
CGGTTGCGATCACGTAGTTTTCCATACACACGATTCTAACACAAAAAGATGCATTATGCCATCCGCTGTTTCTTAGGCCCCGGAAACGCGATTCCTTACACTTTTCCCGTCAGATAAAAGTTTTTTCCCTTCTCCGACCGCTTGGCTTTGTACATGGCCCTGTCCGCACCGGAAAGAAAATCCCAGCTCTTGTTTTTTTCTCCGGGAACCATGTTGCAGATGCCGATCGAAGCCGCCAGCGGAAACTGCTTTTGCAGGATGCCGCAGATGCCGCGGATCTCGCGGTCCGTACGATCCTCAAAGATCAGCACAAATTCGTCACCGCCGTAGCGGGCGGCAAAAAAATTTCTTTGCCCGGACAGTTTCGACAAGATCTCGCCGGTTTCTTTCAGCCGTTCGTCTCCCGCCGGATGTCCGCAGGCATCGTTGTAAGACTTGAGCCCGTTGACGTCGATCACACCGACACCGAGTTTCGTTCTGTTTTGAAGCGCCTGCTCAAAGGCTTCTTCCAGCCGGATGTTCATGGCATAACGGTTGGGAATCCCCGTCAGCGCATCGCTTTCCACGCGGTGCAAAAGCGCCGTGTGTCTGGCCTGCACCTCTTCCTGTTCCCTTCTGAGATCTCCGGCCATCCGGATCAGTTCCCCGGAAAAGCGGAAGGACTCGTTCTGTTCCTGCACGTACCGTGCATAAACCGCATCTTGTCTGCGGTAAGCATCCGCAAGTTCCTTTGCGTTTCCTTTTCGTTGATGATACCCGACGAGGATTTCCGCCTGTACACGGTGTGCGACCGTCGCATCCTTTGCGGCCGGGTGGGTCCTCATGAGTTCGATCAGCATGCCGACCGCTTCCATATTGTCATGGGCAAACAAATCCTTGCTGAGCCGGGAGACATCCTCCGCGTAATCGGTCAGTTGGATGATGTTCCCTGCGATCGCGGTCATTTCGGCAAGCTTCCGCTTCACACGCTTTCTGTCGTTCTTTACGGCGGCAATCCGCGCCTCAAACAGTGCAAGCGCAAACATCGTGCCCGGCGCGATCTTATCCCCGGCTTTTTCGACAAAACACGCTGCCCTCTCCTGCGCTTTTTCCGCCCGCGCGACCTGACGCAATTCCAAAAGCGCCATGCCGTCATTGATCAGGAGACCCGTGACATTGCTGTAATAATGCGGATGGTTCCTGTCCTTGCGGACGGCGGAAAGGGCGCGTCTGAAATAACGGCGGGACATCGCATGGTCCCCGATCAGCATCATCATATGACCGACATTGTCATCCATAATGCCCGCGGAGGTCTCCTGCCCTTCCTGCGCAAAGAGGTTCCGCGCGATCAGGAAGTAGTTGGCCGCAATGTCATACATGCCTTTATTGAGTGTATCCAGCGCCATCAGGTAATAGACCCGTCCGAGCTCCGCCCTGTCCCCGCGGACGAGATGCTTTGCGGCCATGCGCAGATACTTCAGATATGCGTCATATTTTCCGAGGACAAAATATTCCGTAAAGGCCAGCGAGTAGTATACGTTCCCGAGCAGCGCGTCGTCCCCGGTCTTTTTCGCCTCCCGCAACAATGCATGCAGGACGCGCACGCACTTTGGATCGGAGGTTTGCAGATATGCACCGTATGACTTGTACAGTTCCTGTATTTTTTTATTGTATGTTGTGATGTCCATACTCACCCGCGTTTTTTCCGGATGCCGTACATGCGCGCATCCGCTTTGGCAAGATATTCCCAGGGCCTGCTTTCCGCTTCCGGAACCGCGTTGTAAAAGCCATGTGTCATCCGGATCGTGATCGTCTGCAGCAGTTCATAAACGGTCGAGCGGATCTGTTCATCGGAGCGGTTTTCATAGATCAGGACAAATTCGTCACCGCCGTAGCGCGCCACGAAAATGTTCTGCTCCCTTGTCAGCTGCTGCAATGCCTTCCCGACTTCCCTGAGGCACTCGTCTCCCCTCCGGTGACCATAGGTGTCATTGTAGCGCTTGAAGTCATCGATGTCCGCGATCCCGACGCCGAGTCTTTGCCCCTTTCCCAGTGCCTTGTCAAACGACTGCTCCAGCACGCGGTTTAAAGCGTAGCGGTTGGGCAGTCCGGTCAGGGTGTCCGTTTCCGCAAGGATCTGCAGGCGTTCGTTTTCCTCCCGCACCCGGTTCTGTTCACTGCGCAGCTCGCTCGCGAGGACCATCAGGGCAACGGAGCGGCGGTACATTTCACGCTGCACCTGCTGCTGCATGGTCAAAAGCGCATGCCGTTCCTCATAGGCGGCCTTCTGTTTCCCGGAATTCTTCACCCTTCCGTAGTAATCAATTCGCAGCTGGGAAACGAGGAGCCTCCGGTATACGGAACAGGAGGACTGATCGCCCTGTTCGAGTGCGCGAATCAGTGTTCCGGCCGCCCGCGTCTGCTTTGCTTCCATAAGTGCACGGCAGAAACGGTGCGTATCATTGATAAACTCCGTATAGACATTTTTTTCGGTGAGTTTGACGGCCAGCTCCCGCACGGCTTTTGCCGTTTCCTTGTGCTCTCCCTCCGCAAGGGACAGGTGTGCGCAGAACAGACGGTACCACAGCCTTGTCTTTTCGCCGATCCTCACGCCTTCTTTCCGATAATGCTTTTCGATCAGGGTGTGTGTTTCCTTTGCGCCTCCGATGTCCCCAAGGAAGATACAGTTGAGGCCGTAATTGATATATGCGGTGATGATGTTGTGATCATACAGGGGATCGTTTTTATGACGCTTCACTGCGGAAATGCCCCTGCGGTTGTACTGCAGGGCATTCCTGAAGTCTCCCGTTTCCATCATCAGATCGCCGAAGTTGGCCTGCACGAGTCCCCGCACGAGGCATTTGCGTCTGTCCCTGACGATGGAATAGGCGGTACGGAAATAGTGTCTTGCGACGTCAAAGCAGCCGGCCCGCTGGGCGGTCGCGGCAAACAGATTATAGGCACGGGAAAGCATCTCCGGGTCGTTCCCCCGGAGCAGGTGCCGGATGGCCGCCTCCAGACGTTGGTACATCTTTTCATGCTCGTCCCTGAGAAAATACGCGTGTGCGTAGTGAAAACAGATCACGCCGTCCAGCGTGTGGTCTTGATACGGCGTGGCCTTTTTCTCCAGCCGCTTCAGCGCCCGGAAGACCGCCCGGCCCTCCTGCTGCATCAGCCGGTGCACATTCTCGTTTTCCTGCCGCATGTCATCACTGTAGAACGAAAAATCCATGGCATGATTATACCATATATTCCCTCATGCAACATCCGGGGGACAGCGAGGCGGGAACAGCACCCGGACGCAGGAAGAATCACACAACCTGCTCATGGATTTGCCCGTCCTTCACGAGAAGGATGCGTGTCGCGACTCTTTGTATGAACGTCTCGTCATGAGAAACAAACAACATCGTGCCCTCGTATTCGCGAAACAGGTTTTCAAGCGCCTCAATGGAGGGCAGGTCAAGAAAATTGGTCGGTTCATCCAGCGCAATCACATTGATGTCACTGACAAAGAGCATGGCAAAGGAAAGCTTGATACGTTCGCCGCCGGACAGTACGCTGACCTTTTTTTGAATATCCCGTGATGTCAGCAGCATCCTTGACAGGATCATTCGCGTAATATCCTCCCGCTGGATGCTGACGGCCATGCTGTTTTCCAACACGGTTTTTTCCGGATCCAGCTGCGAAAGATTCTGCTCCATAAAACCGATCTTCGCCTTCGGAACAACATAGATTCCCGAGCGGTCACGAATCAGGTGCAGAAGCGTGGTTTTGCCTGCACCGTTTTTCCCGGTGATCGCAACGCGCTCCCCGCGTCCGATCCGGAATGCGGCATCGCGGAAAATCCTCGTCCCGTCCGGATAGGAAAAAGAAATATGCTCACCACTGATAATGATTCTGTTCTCCGGCGGATCTGTCAGCCGGAAATCAGGCCGTATCTTTGCTTCCTCCTTCGGCTTTTCCTTCACTTCCATGTGCTCTATCCGCATCAGGATGTTGCGGGCGGCTCTTTCTTTGCTTCGCGCCTTATCCTCGGGTTTGCGCTTTCCGGAAAAGGCGATGGCCTTTGCCCCGCTCGCGGAAAGATTCCGGGGCTTCTTCTCCACGCGGCGTGCCTGCGCTTTCTTTTCCCTGTATGCGTTTTTCAGGCGCCGAATTTCCCCTGTGTACTGCTCATATTCCGTCAGGGCGCGCATGTATGCCTCCTCTTTCAGGCGCAGATAATCGTCATAGTTGCCGTCCACGCTTTTTAAGGCAGCGTTTTCAATCGCGATGATGCGCGTACAGACCGCGTTCATCAACGCCCGGTTATGACTGATGAGGATGAGTGTGGGGATCTGCAGAAGCTTTGCGCGAAGGAGGTCTATTCCTTCAAGGTCAAGATGCGATGTCGGTTCATCAAGCAGCAGAAGCGGGCGTTCCGCACTGAACACCCTCGCCAGACGAAGCCTGGTTTCTTCTCCGCCGCTCACGCCCTCCTGCCCCAGACGATCCTTCACCCCAAGAAGGCTCAGCTCCCTTCCGTCAACAGAACCGGAATGATCGCGTGCTGTCCGCGAATCCGCACCGTCTCCGAACTGCCGGAAAAACAGGACCTCGCAGTTACAAATCAGTTTTCCTTTGTCAGGACGGAGCTCTCCCGCGATCAGTTTGAGCAGCGTCGTTTTCCCCGCTCCGTTTGCGCCGACAAGACCGATCTTTTCACCCTCATGGACCCGCAGGGTATCAAAACGGAGTACCTCCTGCTCCCCGAAGCTGACAACGATGTTTTCCGCTGTAATATAGTTTCTTTCCGCCATATAAATAACCTCCGATATACGGTTCGCATACCGGAGGCGTCTGACGGCATCGCCCCTGTTGTCGAAAGAGCGATCCTTGCCGTGTGCAAAAGCTGCGTTTATCAAAAAGCATAACAGATAAGTCCGGTACACGAACGAAGAGACCACATCTCAAAAGCGCTATGCGGCGCGTTTTCCATGACGCCGTTTCATCAGAAGCGCCGTCTTCAGCATTCGTGCCTGATTGTCAGACTTATCTGTTAATCATTCCAATGTCCTTTCCTTTTTGTGGAGATTTGTTCCTGTACCAGCCTTCTACATTATACCATCTCTCCGTCGAGCGGTACAACATTGTCTCCTTCAACGTTGCAGGATATTATCTCTCCGTTGTCCGGGTGATCCACGCCCAGAAAAAGCTGCATCAATGTCCCATGTGTTACAACGATCACTTTCCGGTACTCAGAATACTTCTCCAGTACCGGGAGTACCCGTCTGCGGTTATCAT
>JAFSPF010000130.1 GCA_017443065.1 Lachnospiraceae bacterium | reverse complement strand
TGATCTCCGCAAAATGCTGTATACTTTTTGTCATAGAGAACACCTCCTTTGTTTAGGTATTTTGGTTGGCGCCTGAATACTTTATCACAAAGTGGTGTTCTCTTTCTATTTTTCCATTTCCGAATAAAACTTTACGCTAGCTCAATATAGCCTACACCCGTCGCGTGTCAGACTTGTGTCAAAACCTCTTCCTTTGGTACGTCCCTGCGGTCAAATAAAATCACCTTGTCTCCCGCCTGCAGGGTCAGCGCATTCTGCGGTGTGATGATCCGCTCTCCCCTGCGCACCAGGACGACCATGGTTTTGCGGGAGATATCCAGGTCTTCCAGACGCTGTCCCACCCACTGATTCCGTTCGGACAAAATGATTTCCCGCAGCTCCACATCCTGGTAATCATTATAGGGTGCCGCGCCCATGACGATGCCGTCTCCCTCCTGCAGCTTCAGCTCCGGCGTCGGCAGGATCATGTCATTCCCCCTGCGCACCACGGCCAGCATCGCGCTTTCCGGCAGATCAATCTCCCCTGCCGTCTTTCCGACCCAGGCATCCGATTTTCCCAGGCGGAACTTGATGAAGTTGACGTCCGTTTCCTTCAGGTAATCCGCCCTGCGCTTGGCCAGACCGTACTGCTCCACAAAGCCCGCGGAAATGATACCGGTGGGGATGGCCACGAGGCCGACACCGAGGAAGGTCAGGATGATGCTGAAGGCCTTGCCCGCGGCGGTGATCGGATAAATGTCGCCGTAGCCCACGGTCAGCAGGGTCGAAACCGCCCACCAGATTCCGGAAAAGGCATTCCGGAAAACCTCCGGCTGCGCACGGTTTTCGATGGAATACATGCAAAGGCTTGCCGCCAGCATCAGTACCAGAATGATATAGACGGAGGAGAGCAACTGCTGCCGCTTGCTCTTCAAAACCTCCGTGATGACGTTTAAGGAATCATAATACACGCCGATCCGGAAGAGCCGGAAGACCCTGGCCAGACGGAAAAGGCGGAAGGCGATCGCACCCTCCGGGAAAAAGAAGGGCAGGAAAAAGGGCAGGAAGGACAATAAATCCACGATGCCGGTAAAGGATGTCATGTAACGAAGCGATGCCCCGCCTGCGGTTTTTTCCGGGTAAAGATACCCCGCGCTGATGATTCGCAGGACATAGTCGATTGCAAAAAAGATGACGGTCGCGGTTTCGATGAAGGTCAGCGCCTGGCCGTACTGTGCCCGGATCCCCTCAAAGGTGGACAGGATGATGGCCGCAAGGTTGACAAGCACGCAAAACACACCGAAGAAGTCATAGAACCGGCTTCCGAAATCATCCGATGCGCCGATCTCAACAATCTCAAACATCCGCCGCAAACCCTTTTTTTTCACCAGGCCTGTCCTTTCGAGTCACCGTAAAAACCGTATTCATCGCCTTCGTCGGCCCGGCGCATTCTCTCCCTGTCGCGCTCCGCCTGCATCTGCTGTTCCTTTGACTCGCTCATCTCCCTCTGGAGCCTGTCCTCAATCTCCTTTTCGCGCTGCGACTGCTCATCTTCTTCGCCTTCGCCGCCCGGCTGCTTCGGCTTATCGTCCTCGTCGCCGCCCTGCTGCTGTTCCTCCTCTTCCTCCGGCGGCTTGCGGTTTAAGCGTTCCAGAATCTCGTCTATTTCCTTTTTCAGCTGCTCCGCGTCCGCATCATGGCCTTCGGGGTCATTAAAGTGCGCACAGTCCTCCGCCGTTAAAACGCTTCTTGCGATCAAAAGCTGCTCCGCCGCCTTATCCACGGCATCGCGATCCGTGAGATAGAGGTTTTCAAAATCAATCATGTTGAGAATAGACAAGGCAAGGTTGATACGGATCTTGCATTCGATATCCTCTTCTCCCTCGACATGCTCCTCATCCGTATGATGCGGCGGCTTTTCCTCCAGGGCGCGCAGGTAGTTATCCCGCGCCTCCTTGTATCTGCCGTTCTGAAAGTCGTTGTTGCCCGTATTGTAATACGGGATATACCCTTCCGGCCGGTTCGGAATCATATAGGTTGTCGGTGTCCGGTCGAAGTAATAGCCGAAGTCATAGGCCAGGTTATACCCCTCGTTGACAATATGACGGGAGGCATAGAACAGACCCGCGGCAAACACGACTGCACAGAGGATGCCGACCGTAATGATGATGGCGTTTTCCTTTCGACGGATCCGCTTTTCTTCTTTTTCACGTTCTTCCCGCATGGATCAGCCTCCTTTCACGGCCGAAGCGATCGCAAATCCGACCAGCGCCACGGTCAGCACGAGCACCGGTATACGGGGCTGGTCGACATCCTTATTGACGATCACCTCATCCACGAGCATTGCCTTTTGCTTCTGCACATCCTCGATGATTTCCGAAACGCTCATCACGCCGTATTCATAAATATCACCGCCGGTTTTTTTAACATTCTTTTCGAGATCCGCCCTTGCCGTTGCATAGTCATTGTCCGTTTCCAGGGAGGAAATAAAAACATTATTGGGCTTCAGGGTATTGTTAAAGGCCTTTTCCCCGCGGAAGAGGCCAAAGACCGTCACCTTGTTTTTGGCGCAGAGATCACAGGCCTCGTCCAGCTTGACAACGGGATTGGCGTTGACGTCATTGGTGTTTTCCGTTGAGAGCAGGACGATGCGCGAGCGGTCCTCCGCGCCGAATTTCGGGAAAGAATACATGCAGCTTGCCAGCCCGTCCCCGATCAGGAAGTACCCCTTCCGGTGCGCATTGATGTAGGTGGGGGTGACAATCTCCGCGCGCAGGTCCTCATGACGGGCAAGGTCCGTTTCAAAATCCTCCTTCATGCTTTCCGGCAGTGCGTCCGACAGGTTCCAGCCGTAGGCGCCGTAAACCTGGTCCAGCTTGATGACCAGACGGAAGTATTCCTGTAACTCCTCCAGCTTTTTCTTGATGTAACTGTAGTCATCCGTCATCGGCACATAGAGGAGGGAGTGGGCGCAGTAGATCGACACGCCGAAGCGGTCACCCTCAAGGCCGTCCACCACCTGGATCAGCTCGTCCAGCAGCTCCTCATTGAGCGTGTCCAGGTAAATGCCGTTGTCCATGCAAAGGAAAATATCGCGCTTCCGCACGCCCTGGTTGAGGTTTTCCGTACGGTAAGGCCTTGCGATCATGCCCATCGACGCGAAGATCCCCGCAATCAGGCACAGCTCGATGATGATGCTGGTGATGCGGTGGGTCCTTCGGGCGCGCCGGAAGACCTCGTTTTCCTCAAGCAGGGCGGTATTGGCAACCTTTCGTCCCTTCCGGAAGGCGCGCCGGCGCATCAGAACCCGGAACAGAATATAGGCCACGATAAAGATGGCACCGCCGATCGGTAAGATATACGGATTATGGTATTGCATACACAGTCCTCACTTGAAAACTACAGTCTCCTCAGGTACATCATCCGCACCAGCTCCAGAAGAAGCAGCAACAGCAACGGAATGGCATAGTAAAAATACGTGTCCTCAAAGGTCTCGATCTTTGCCTCGCTCACCGTGGCCTTCGCGATCTGGCGGATGTAGGAAAGCGTCGCATCCACGTTTTCGGATTTGTCCATATAAATGTAATCGATGCCCAGCTCCCCGGCGAGGCGCTGCAAATTCTCTTCATCGATTTTGGAGACCGCTGCCTGACCCGTTTCCGGATCCTCTATGAAGGTGCTGTAATTGCCCTCCTGCATCCGTCCGCCCTCCGCGGTGCCGTACCCCAAAACCGCGCCGGTATCAATCAGATGCGCCAGGGGCGAGTAGTCAAGCTGAAAGGCGTTATTCGTCACCTCGCCGTCGCTTAGGAAAAACACGACCGTGCGGCGGTCTTCCTTACTGTCAGAGGAAACCAGAAGATCCTCCATCTGCGGATAGGCGGCGGACATATCGGAGCCGCTCGCGTAATCCCTGTCGGGGGAGCGGATGGTATCAAAGGCATCCGAAACATTGCGCACATCCTGCGTGAAGGGGGCCAGGATCTGTCCGCGGTTGTCAAAACGGATGAGGCCGAAGTTTGCGCCGGCCAGCTTCTCCATGATGTACTGGCAGTCCTTCAGCACACCGTCCATACGTTCCTCACTCCCGTTGTAATCCTGCGCCCACATGGAGATTGTCGTGTCCACGACAAAGAGCACGTCCACGTTTCTGGTCTCTAAGTTCGCCTCCTCTCCCGCATGCATGGGGCGGAGATTGATGATAAAGGCCAGCGCAAAAATCAGAAAGACACGCAGTCCCGTAAAGATCACGGTTTTGACCGTCTGCCTTCTCCAGATCATCATCAGGAGGATCAGAAGGAAGCAAACCCCCAGCACCGCGCCCATGATATATACCGGTATCACCGGATTTGTCCAGATTGCGGAAAAATACTCTGTCATCGCCAGGCCTGTATCGTCTCACCGGTTTGGATGAGGGCACGCGTGACATTCGCTTCCGCACCGAGGGAAAACTCCGGCGCCGCATATGCTCTCATCAGTCTGTGCAGCTGCGGGATATTCAGCATTTCAATCTCCGACAGCGTATATTTGTCCACGTCAATAAAGGTCACTTCTTTTGCAAAGGCGCGGATGATGCGGGACAGCTCCTGGTACGCGATGCGTTCCTCCACCTGTCCGTTGTTCAGTGCCGCGTCCAGGCGTGCCACCTGTCTGCCGTACTTGCTCTTTAAGAAGGGCATCACCACCTTGGGCGGCTTCACCACCCGCACCCCCTCCGCAAGACGCGCCTGCTCCTTGCGGTAGCGCCAGTAAAACAAAGAAAACACAACGAAGCCCACGGCCATCAGCGCAAGGGCAATCAGAAAGTAAACGAGGCTGTAGGATACCGGATCCTTTAATCCGACGGAAAAGCTTACGTCCATTGCGCCTCCCGCCGGAAGAGCGTGATCACCTGATCGATCACCTCCTCCTCTTTTCTGATCGTGACAAGGGAGACACCGTTCCTTGCCAGCAGCTTTTCCGCCTTCGCAAGGATCCTTCCGCGCATCCTGTGTTCTTCCCTTTTCAGTGCCGCGGATCTCGTCAGAAAGGAATCCGCATAGCGCTTTCTGCTTAAGTCAAAGGCATGGTCATCCGTGAGATACGCATCCTCCAGGTGCACCACTAAAAGATCATTCTTTTCCGTCACCTTCTGCAGCAGTTTTTCGTCCAGCGCCTTCAGTCCCATAAAATCCGTAATCAAAAAAATAATCATCCGTTTCCGGATGCTTTCGACGGCGGCATCCAACAGTGTTTCCACACTGACGCTCCCTTCCCGCGCAATACGATCGTGGTAAATCTGCGTCAGCTTTTCCAGATGATCCATGCCGGCGCGGAAAAGATCATGGGAGGCCGCGCCCTTTTCCGCCGTCATCAGCGTATAGTCCGCGCCGTTCCGGTCGCAGAGATAGGCCGCGGAGGCGAAGGTCATCACCGCAAGGTCCTCCTTATCCTCCCCCGCGGAGGTATGACCGGACATTTTTTCCCCCGTGTCACCCACAAACAGAATGAAGTGTTTGCGCTCCGCAACGTAACGCCTGACCAGAATCTGTCCCGTGCGGGAGGAGGCATTCCAGTCAATGTCATGCACCTCGTCGCCCTCGTGATATTCCGAGAGTTCGTCGAATTCCATGCTGCGGCCGCGGTAAATCGAACGGAAGTCCCCCTCCAGGATGTTGGAGCTCTTCCGCGCGGTCTTCAAGGAAAACGCGTTTCTGATTTTGGCGAGATATTCAAAATCAATGTTCATCTGTATAATATGACAACCTTTCCGTAACGATTCTTACGGGGTCGGGATGGCACCCACCAGTTTGTCGATCACTTCCTCCACGCTCACGCGGTCCGCCACCGCGGCATAGCTCAAAGAAATCCGATGCCGCAGCACCTGCTGCCGTAGCATCTTCACGTCATCCGGTGTCACATAGGGGCGTCCGTAGAGCAGCGCCACGGACTTTGCGATCTGCAAAAATGCGATGGAGGCACGGGGCGAAGCGCCCATGCGCACATAGGCCGCCATCTCCTTCGGCAGCACCTTATCCGCTTTTCTCGTGGCATCCACGATCTGTGCAATATAGCGCTTGATCGCCTCGTCCACATAGACCTTTTCGGCGGTCTTCTGCAGCCTGTCCACATCCGCGATCGTCATGACGGGCGGGGCTTTTCTGGTCAGCGCGCCGGATTCCGTCCGGTTCAGGATCTCCACCTCTTCCTCCGCGGAAGGGTAGGTGATCTTTTCCTTTAACATAAAGCGGTCCGTCTGCGCTTCGGAGAGCGGGTACGTGCCTTCCTGCTCGATCGGGTTCTGTGTGGCGATGACGATGAAGATGTCCTCCGGCATCCGGTGGGTCTCGCCGCCGATCGTCACCTGTCTCTCCTGCATGGCTTCGAGCATCGCGGACTGGGTCTTCGCGGAAGAGCGGTTCACCTCGTCCAGCAGCACGAAGTTCGCAAAAACGGGACCGAGCTTGGTCTCAAAACGTCCCGTTCCCTGATTGTAAATCTGCGTGCCGATGATATCGCCCGGCAGAAGGTCCGGCGTGCACTGGATGCGGGAGAATCTCCCGTCCACGGCGTCGGCGATGGTCTTGGCCGCCGTCGTCTTCGCCAGACCCGGCACGGATTCCAGAAGAATATGCCCGTCCGCAAGGATCGAGGCGGTCAGCACGAACTTCAGGTTCTGCTGTCCCACCATGCGGGCGTCATAATAATCCGAAAGCTTTCGGATCACGCTCTGCGCGTATTCGAATTCCTCCTGCGGGATGGCGGCAGGCTCTGCCGGCTGTGTCATTTGATTATTCATGAAATCCATTTATTTTTCCTCCTCTTCCGGCTCTGCTCCCCGCGGCACGCGGCCATAGACCTCCGCAAGCCTGCGGATGCTGCCGCAAAGCGCATCCGAAAGTCCGCCCGGACGCATCCGCCAGCTCCAGTTGCCGTCGCTCTTTCCGGGGATGTTCAGTCTTGTGTCCACCCCAAGGACCAGATAATCCTGCAGGGGAACGATGGTCATGTTCGCAACCGAACGGTAGGCCTCCCGGATAAAGTCCCAGGTGAACTGTCCGTAATCCGTATGGATGGAACCGATATAGGCGCGAGCAAAATCTCTGTCGTCGTTGCCGATCTCCTCCACCCAGGCGCGCACCGGCGTATTGTCATGGGTGCCGGTATAGACGACGCTGTTGCGTTCGTGGCGGTGGGTGACATAGACGGAGTCCCAGCTCGTGAAGGCATACTGCAAAACGCTCATCCCGGCAAAGCCGCTGTCGGCAAGAAGCTTTTCGTTCACCTTCGTCTGATTCCCCAGATTCTCCGCGATGATTGTATCCGTCCCGTAGAGCCGGACAAACTTTTCGATCAGGTCCATGCCGGGGCCCTTGATCATAATGCCGTTCTCCGCCGTCTCGTCTGCGGCCGGAATCTCATAGTACTCCGCAAAACCGTGGAAATGATCAATCCGGATGATGTCAAAAAGCTCGAAATTGCGCTTCATGCGCTGCATCCACCAGTCGTAATCCTGTCTTTGCAGGTATTTCCAGTCATAGATCGGATTGCCCCAGCGCTGCCCCTTCGGAGAAAAGGCATCAGGCGGTGTGCCCGCCACCGTGATCGGCTTGAAGTCCGCATCCAGCTTGAAGCTTTCCGGATGCGCCCAGACATCCGCGGAATCATAGGCCACATAAAAGGGAAGATCGCCGATGATCTTAATCTTCTTCTTGTTGGCGTATGCCTTTAAGGCGCTCCACTGCTTGTGGAACATGAACTGCTCAAAGTAATAATAAACGATGGCCTTTTCCAGTGTCAGCTCGGCCTTCGCGATCGCGTCCTCATTGCGCACGCGGTAGGCATCCTCCCACCGATCCCAGCTTTTCCCGTCATGGTATTCCTTCAGCGCCATATACATGGCATAATCCGGAAGCCAGGCGGAGGCCTTTTTCACAAAGACCGTGTATTCGCTCTCCCGCTGCATCCCCTGTTCCAGGAATCTGCCGCAGGCGATCCGCAGAAGCGCCGGCCGCACCTGATGCAGCGCACCGTAATCAATGCGCTCCGCATTGTTCCCGAAAAACTGGGTCTCCACCTCGTCCCTTGTCAGATACCCTTCCTCGATCATATCCTCCAGGGAAATAAGGTACGGATTCCCCGCAAAGGCGGAGACCGGCTGATAGGGGCTGTCGCCGTAGGCCGTGGGGCCTAAGGGCAGCACCTGCCAGGCGCCCTGTCCCGCGCCGTGCAAAAAGTCCACAAACTGATAGGCTTCCTTGGACAAGCCGCCGATCCCGTACGGGGTCGGGAGGGAGAAAACCGGTAACAGAATTCCTGCTGTGCGCTCCATAATGCGTTTCCTCTCTAATAACGTTGCTGTGACTGGTCTTTTGCAAAATCTTCAAAGAGCTTTTTGCAGCCCTCCACACCTTCCTGGCGCAGGGAGAGCAGTTCCTTCTTGCCGTTCAGGTAATCATAAAACAGGTCATCGCGGAAGCCGATGTCGGCCGTGTCTTTTTTGCTGCAGCCGTAGTACGCCTCCGTGATGTTGGACCATAAAATCCCGCCGAGACACATCGGGCAGGGCTCCGCCGTCGTGTACAGGACGCAGCCCGAAAGGTCATGGGTCCCGAGGGTTTGGCAGGCATCACGGATCGCCTCCATCTCCCCGTGACAGGTCGGATCTTTTTTTAAGAGCACGCGGTTGTGGCCGCGCCCCACGATTTTCCCGTCTTTCACAATGACGCAGCCGAAGGGGCCGCCGTCATGCTCGCGGACGCCCCGATACGCCTCCGCGATTGCTTCGTCCATATATTCCAGCGCCATAGAAACTCCTCCGTCCGGAAACGCACAACAGAACAAGACCGCTTCCCCTTTTTCAAAAGCGATCCTGCTACCCGTAATTTACCTACCTATTTTATATGATAAGCGGATTTCTGTAAATATGAGAAATGAAAGAAAGTCTCTCTAAAGATTCACCTCCACGGCAATCAGCGGGAAAAACGCGCGGTGATCTCTCCTTTTTGACGAGATGCGCCCCGCTCAAAACACCTCCTGATCCCGGTTCTTTTTGACCGTCGGGTGTTTGCTCACGATCTTTCTGAAGCAGGGGCAGTCGCTGCCGTGGTCATTGATGATGCCACAGGCCTGTAAATGCGAGTAGATCGTGATCTCCCCGACGTATTTGAAGCCGCGCTTTTTTAAGTCTTTGCTGATCGTTTTTGACAGACCGTTGCTGACGGGCACTTTGCCCGTATCATGTCCCCTGTAGAGAATCGTCTTTCCGTCCGAATATGCCCAGAGATACTCGCAGAAGGAGCCGTATTCCCGGCGGATCTCCCGGAAGCGCTGCGCGTTGTTAATGATGGCGCGCACCTTGCGCTCCGAGCGGATCATGTCTTTGGTGGTAAGAATCCGCGCGATATCCGCTTCCCCGAAGCGCGCGATCCTGTCATAATTGAAATTCGCAAAGCATTTCCGGAAGACGGCGCGTTTCTTCAGCATCAGATCCCAGCTGAGGCCGCACTGCAGGCACTCCATCGACAGATGCTCAAACATATGCCGGTCCTCATGCACGGGAATCCCCCACTCCGTATCATGATAGACGCGGTTCCTCTCATTCATGTCCGCCCAGGTACAGTAGCCCATATGCTCACCGATAACCTTTCTCCGTCGTTTCGATCCGTACCTGCAGTTTCTTTATAGTGATACCCTTTTCCCCCGCGTCCGGCGAGGTGCGCTCCTACTTCCGGCTCAGGAAGTGCATCTTCGGCGTGTAATTGTAGCGCGGGTCCCCCGGGTTGAAGAGGCCGTAGCCCGCGATGGACTTTTGGACCTGTTTTACCGTCGCCTCATCCGGCTGATGCCCTTCCTGCTCCATTCCGTCCTCCCGCTGTTTTGTTATCGTTTTGCTTCTTCGCTTATTATTGTACCACACTCCCCTCCCGTTCCGTCATGTGTGGTATACTTATCCTATGTCGTTTCATTCTTATAAATTTATCCTGGTATTCCTCCCGGTTCTGCTGATGCTGTATCATGCGACAGGGCTTTTGTTTCCCCTGCCGGAAACCCGTGCGCGTGTCCGGAAGCTCCTGATCGGCTGCGCCAGCATGCTTTATATTTGCACGTTCGGCATCGAATGTATCGCATATCTGGCACTGCATCTTTGCCTGAATCTGGCCTTCGCATGGAACTGGCGGCAGACGGCAGACCGGGACAACCCCGACGCGCGCTCTCTCTGTTCACAAAGAGCACAGTACATACTGCTGCTGTTCCTTGATATCGGCCTGCTGGTGATCTGTAAGATATGGCTCCGTGCGATACCGGTGGGCATGAGCTTTTACACCTTTACACAGATCGCGTTCATCACGGATGTATATCGTGGCGATATCAAATCCTTTACGCTTGCGGAATACCTGATACATACCATGTTTTTCCCGCGGTTTCTGCAGGGACCGATCATGCGGTTTTCGGAAACAAAAGACATCATCACGGGCAACAGAATACGGGCAAAGGCGACCGCACAGGCGGTGTGGGGAGGCGCGACACTGTTTTCGCTTGGACTGGCAAAAAAGGTGCTGATTGCCGATACCCTCGGCGGGATGCTCGATACCGCCTACAGCGTGATCCCGGATCTGACAAGGCCGGATGCCGTGCTGACGATCCTCTTGTTTCCGGCACAGCTCTATTTTGATTTCAGCGGCTATTGTGACATGGGGATGGGTGTCGCGCGCATGATGGGACTGGATCTGCCCGTAAATTTCCGGGTACCCCTGCGTGCGACCAATATCGTTTCTTACTGGAAACAGTGGCATATGACCCTGACTTCTTTTTTTACGCGCTATCTCTATCTTCCTCTCGGCGGCAACCGCAGGGGACGGGCAAATACCTACCGGAACATCATGATCGTCTTTCTGGTGTCGGGATTCTGGCACGGTACCGGACTCACCTATCTTATCTGGGGGACGCTGCACGGCATCTGCTATTGCCTGACGGTCGCATGGAGCAGGAAACGGGAAGCCGTCTTATCCGCCCGGACGGCGAAAACACCTGCAGACGGGCTGCCGGCCGGCGCACGGCGTGGAAAAAAAGCACTGCAGGGTCTGAAAACAGCGGCATCCGTTGCATCCACATACCTGCTGGTGAGTGTCATCTATGTCTTTTTCCGTGCCCCGCGCGTGTCCGATGCTCTGAATCTGTTCGGACGCGCATACGGTGCGTTGGTGAACTATGTATCCGATACCGTCGCGAAAACCTTTCATATGGATGAGATCTGGTATCTTGTGAAGCTGACACCCTTTGCGGAGGGAAAGTACACTGTCTATATCTGTATGGCGGTGTTTCTTGCGGTATTGTTTTTACTGTTGTTCTTTGTGCCCTGTGCGCGTGACCTGACGGAACGTGTATCATGCCTGGCCGAAAAAGGCAGCGGACGATTTGTGCTTACGAAATGTGCCTGCTTCACGTTCTGCTGCGCCATACTGTTTGTATGGGCGCTGATTTCGACAAGCGATGTCGGCACCTATTTGTACGTGAATTTTTGAAGGGGAGGGAAAACATGGCGAGGCACCCGTTCCGCAAACTGCTTATCCTGTTTTTAGTATCCGTCCTTCTGATGCTTGTTCTTATGGTTGGCAGCATTGTGTATGTCGATCCGTTCTTTGTCTATCACGCGCCGTTGGAAGGGTTTCCGTATGTGATCGATAATCAGCTGACACAAAACCCCGGCATGGCCAGGCATATGGATTACGACAGCATCGTAACCGGATCTTCGATGACATTTAATTTTGATATGAATGATTTCCGCTCCGAGCTTGGCCTGAATGCACTGAAGCTCAGTTATGCCGGTGCCTATCCGCATAACATTGCCATCATCCTGGATGTCGTGTTTGAGCGCGAAGACGTGAGCGCCGTGTTTCTGCCGGTGGATATTCCGACCATGACCGGACGCACGGATGAAACGAAGTATCCGGTTCCGCTGTACCTGTATGACCACAATCCGCTGAATGACGCTCCCTATCTTCTGAATAAGGACGTACTCCTGCAATACATTCTGAGACCGATCATACAGCATGAACCGACCGATCTGGCGCATGTCTATGAAGACAGCTGGCGTACGGACGAATGGTACGGCACCGAAAAAGTGCTTGAGGGTTTTATTCCGGTACCGCGTACGGATACGCAAATCCCGCCTGAAGCGCTGATTGGGCCTGCGTCGCAAAACCTTGAGGCGAACCTGCTTCCTTATATAGAAGCGCATCCGGATACGACATTTTATCTCTTTTATCCGCCATACAGCATATTGTACTGGTATAATCTGGTGCGCGAGGGACGGTTTGAAGCAACACTTGCGGAAATCGCGTATATCAGCGAACGCCTTCTGTCATACGAAAACGTTCGTTTATTCTATTTCCAGGATGATGCGGCCTATGTGACAGACCTGGATCATTACGCGGATTATACGCATTATCATCCCGATATGAACCGGGAGATGGTTGCACGCTTTGCGGAAGGAACGGGTGAAATCCATGATGCGGCGGATATGGAAGCTGCGCTGGAGCGCGTGCGGCACATGACGGAAACATTCGATTTTGACGCGCTGTTTGCCGCATACGGGATCGAAACAGATTTATGATTCTTGTCAGATACCTGGATCTGAGAAAGATCGGCGAAGAGGAATACGAACGCTTTCTGGCGCGCTGTGATGCGGCGCGAAGGGAGAAGGTGCTGCGCTTTGTGCATCAAAAAGACCGTTTGCGCGCGCTCTTCTCCCATGCGCTCCTCCCCCATGCGCTTGCGGAAAGCGGCCGGGACCCCGCGCTTGCGGGGAATCTTTCATACAACGCCCACGGAAAGCCATACCTTCCCGCTACGGACGGCTTCTGCTTCAATCTTTCCCACGCGGGGGATTTTGTGGTGATCGCGGTTTCGCCCTTTGAGGTGGGCGTCGACATCGAGCGCATCCGGGGAGACCGCAGAAAGATCAGCGAGCGCTTTTTCGGGGAACAGGAAAAAGCATACATCCGCGCGGCAAAGGACGAAAAGGAGGCGGAACAGCGCTTTACCAGGGTCTGGACCCTGAAGGAAAGCTATCTCAAATACACGGGCGCAGGCTTAAGCCGCGATCTGCGCTCCTTTGACTTCTCGCTCGGGGGCGCCATCCGCCTGACGGACGAAGAAGCCGCCGCATCCCCGCCGCTCTTCTTTTACAGCACCCTCTTTGATGATGCTTATTACCTTGCCGTCTGCGGTGAGGAGGAGGGCGTTCAGGTCAGCGAGGTTCTTGCACGTGATCTGTAAGACAGGGAGCGGTTCTTTTGTCTCATTGCGAGATATGAAATCCCTCCTCCGGATTTCCCGTCAGCGTGAGCATCTGCAGTGTCCCTGCCGGCTCCGGGAGCAGAATGCGCTCCTCCACCGGATATTCTGTTCCGTCTGTCAGCTGAACGACGAATTCGATATGGCATTCCCCGGGCACCTCACCCATTGCATCCAGTATGCATAAATACATTTCTCCCTTTTCATACGGGATCACGTTTACCTTCGTTTCCCCGCCGACCGCAAGAATCCCCTGCCCGTGATACAGCACATACCGGATGAGGGAAAACGGGATGTCACTGTCATTGCGTATCTGAAACACGATCTTTCCCCGATCCTCCGGCATGGTGCTGTCAAAGCGGGCATAGACATGAAGCCCTGTTTTGTATAGCAGCTCATCCAGGAGCCTCGCGCTCTGCATGCAGCTTTTGATCTCCTGTCCGAAGAAGGCTGTCGCTTCCTCCGCCGTCACCCTTACCGTATGCGTTCCCCCCCTGCACACGTATTCAAAGGATACGGCATCCAGATTGCCGATGACGCCGAGCATCACGCAGGCGAAGGAGCGCATCCTTTCTTCTTTCACGGGGACTTCGCCCGGCTGCAGCTCCTCTTCCAGATGCAGCTTCCAGGTGTAAGGCGCTTCCTCCGAAAGCAGTTCGTTCCGGTACGCGCCAAGATGAGCGGAAAGATCCAGCGCATTCGCCGTTTTTGCGTTTGCCGGCATATCCCCCATATGCTCATGTCTTGTTTCATATACATCCGAGGCGAGCGCCGAGACGCGCGCGCCGTCATGCCAGAGGATCCGTTCGTCCATACGGACCATCGTGATCTCCGTATCATACTCGTATTCGGCGTTGAAGAACAGGCTGTCGTCCGTTTGCGGCGCAAAGACCCTGCGCGCCCCCCTTGCGGTAAAGGTCACCACACCGTCCTTTTCCTCTTCGGAAAAACCTTTCACCCTGTAGTAAGCGTTGGATTTTGCCTCGCCCTTGATGGAAAGAAGCGTCCCGTCTACCTGTATGTCATGGATGCGGAAGGCGTCGATCATCACCTCTCCGATCACATAATACCGGACATAGAACGCGAGCAGTAAGGAACAGACAACGGCGGCCGCCGCCCAAAGGATGATGCGGTTTCGCCTGCGGTTTTTCTTCAGAAAATCGATTTCCTTTGTTTCCGCCTGCGCCGGCTGCTCCGGCAGTTCTGTTACCTCACGCATGGCGTCCAGGGAGGCTTTGCAGTCTTCGCAGGAGGCCACATGCGCTTCCAGCAGCTCGTTTGTCACTTCGCTTGTCAGGCCGTCAATATAAGACGGCATCAGATCCTTCGCGACCTCACAGGGAATGTTCTGCGTCATGTTGTACATCCTTTCTCAACCGTTCTTTTCCGCGATAAAACGTGATGCGCGCCCAGTTTTCGCTTTTCCCCATCACCGCTCCGATGTCCCGGAACGACAGCGCGCCGTAAATCCTCAGATACAGTACCTCTTTGTACGGTTCCGGCAGACGGTGCAGCTTTTTGACGAGTTCCATCTGCTCCAGGCGCCCCAGCACATCCGATTCCGCGCTCGGCGCAGACTGCGGCTGCTTTTGCCCCTCCGCTGGCAGCTCCTGCATCGGGGGATTTTTCCGCTGCCAGCTGCGGTAAACGTTTTTGGCGATCGCGCACAGCCAGGTGGAAAGCTTTGCGCTTCCGTCAAATCTGTGGATGGAGCGGACAGCCTGAAAGAAGGTCTCCTGCGTCAGTTCTTCCGCAAGATCTTCCTTCCTCGTCAAAGAATACAGGTAGCGGTACACGATGTCCGCATACTGCCTGTATATCCCGTCCATGGACTGCACGATCACTCCTCCTTTGTTTCGTCCCTGTCTGTTAATGCAGGGAACGGCCGATTCGTTACAGGTATTCTACGAAAAAAACAAGAAAGACGCCAGAGGCTTCTGCCGCCTTTCTTATGACGTTCCCGGCGGGGCGCACGGCATCCGGGGGATGCCGGCTTTGCGCCGACCGTCCGCTTAGCGCCAACCAATCTTATGGCTTAAACCGATACTTCCCTTTTCCTGCACCGGACACAGAAACAATAACGCCCGCTTCCAGCAGTTTCTTTAATAAGGCAGATGCCGGGGACGGCGTAATGCCCACTATTTCAACGACATCTCCTCTGCCAAAGATCCTTTCCCTGCCAAATTCCCAATACAATTTCGCCGTATGACTTAGGCTCTTCGCTTTAAATCCGGCAGCATATAATGCGTCATTATACGGAAATTCTTGTTCAATGTCCTGTTTTTTGCCCTCAATGTCCTGTTTTTCATCTTCAATGTCCTGTTTTTGGAACGCTCCGCTAATATGCATCTCCCTGTTGTGGAGTTCGTTTTTTTCATTCAAAACCACTTCGATGCGCGCCGAAACCATGTCGGCTTCCTTTGAGCCGTCCTTATCGTGCTTCGGATTCTCTTCATAATAGGAGGAGATTAAAGCTTTGACCTGATCAATGGATAACTCTCTCTCTATATGACGCTTTACCGTCTCCAAAAGATAATTGGACGGAATGAGCGCGTCTCTGCTCAACATTCAAGTATCGCTGTACTGCTCCATAATTCGTGCTGGTTTTTTTGATAAACGTTAATGCGTTGCGTGCAGCGGAGACCGAACCCATTGGTCAGTTTTTGTTCCGCTCATCTTTCCGGACACAAAAAAAAGAGAGACTCTTTGTCCTCTCGCTTTTTCCTCCTGTGTCACATTCTTTTGTCACCCATCTTATCCCGCGGCAGCCTTGAACTATCGTCTCGAGTTTGTCAGTTCTTTTTCATTGTGTATTGGTACATTGCCCAACTATTAAACATGTTTAATATGGCGGATGGTGAACAATTACTCCCGGTGCTGTATGTTCATTAACAATCTTTTTTGCATATCTATAATATTTGCTTTTGGGCGATACTTTTTTGAGCGCTCTCTCATAGTCATTTATATTCATGATCTCTTTTTTAACATTCGGCAAATATAAAAACGGAAATTCATTAATAATGCTCGGTTCATTTCCGCACACATTTATCAATTTAAGACCGTTTAAATATCCCGCGTAGTATGCTTCATCCCAGTAATTACCATCGCTATGTTTTGTTCTAATTATTCTTTCATAAGAGCAAATTGTTGTTGCAATCCTTCCTGGCTGATTGTATTCTCCGGTTTTTTTATTTTGAAGGTATCTTTCAAACGCATGTGCTATGCCATCTTGATATGCAAGAGTATATATTATGTTAGGTGTCTTTACCAAATCCATTTCAGATATCTTTTCATGTATTTCTCTGTTAATGTTTAACGCTATCGATACTATATCTTCTGCCTCATCATTAACTATTTCTCCTCGGTTTTTGAGTTCGTGCTTTAACTTGTGTAAGAAAAATGTTCCCGCAGTTATTATTTCTGTTGATCTCTTGTATCCTAGCCGTTGACTTAATGTCTCATCGAGTGTCACTAAGTATATTTGAGGATATACTTCATTCATTTCTCTCCTCAGATATTTTACAATCTGTGATAAGTCTTCATCCCCAAAGGAAAACCCTATAAACACAACTGTCTTTGTTGCAAGAATAAATTTTAATGTTGAGCCTAATACTCCTCCTACAATAAGGTTGTGGTGGTTAGATACCTAACAGCCAGTTAGGACTAACCGTTTTCATTGCTAAAGCTGTACAATGGACAGGCACTGGTGTGACGGTACACTCCTTGGACCTTTTGCGTCCGTCAGAAAGCCGGTCAGCCAGCCTTCCATTTGCAGCCGTTCGATTTATGCAGGTTGGACTGTCGTAGTGCATGTCCGCGTAATACCCCGGGAGATTGAATAAGCAATGGATAACCGCTGGTACCAGTGCTAATTCATCCTTAGGAGGTACGAGTATGTACAACGCAGTCGGTATTGATGTTTCAAAGGGCAAGAGCACCGTGGCGGTCCTGCAGCCAGGAGGTGTCATTGTCCGGAAGCCCTTCGATGTGGAGCATTCCTCAAGCGGCCTCAGGGAATTAAGGAATTATATCCTAACCCTGGAGGGCGATACCAAAGCCGTTTTGGAATGCACCGGACGGTATCATGAGCCCGTCCTGCAAAGCTTGTCAGATGCGGGAATCTTTGTTACCGCCGTAAATCCACATCTGATCAAAAACTTTGGCAACAACTCCATCCGCAAGGTCAAGTCAGATCCTGCGGACGCGAAGAAAATCGCCCGGCTAGCGTAAAGTTTTATTCGGAAATGGAAAAATAGAAAGAGAACACCACTTTGTGATAAAGTATTCAGGCGCCAACCAAAATACCTAAACAAAGGAGGTGTTCTCTATGACAAAAAGTATACAGCATTTTGCGGAGATCA
>JAFSPF010000129.1 GCA_017443065.1 Lachnospiraceae bacterium | reverse complement strand
GATCTCCGCAAAATGCTGTATACTTTTTGTCATAGAGAACACCTCCTTTGTTTAGGTATTTTGGTTGGCGCCTGAATACTTTATCACAAAGTGGTGTTCTCTTTCTATTTTTCCATTTCCGAATAAAACTTTACGCTAGCGATTTCACGAAGGGCTTTTGCCGCCGTATCCGTCTCCTCCTCCGTGTTGAAATACGAGAAGGAAAAGCGCACGATCCCCTGCTCCCTTGTACCGAAATGCTCATGCATCAGCGGGGCGCAGTGGGCGCCGGGGCGCGTGGCGATGCCGTATTTCGTCGCAAGCACATCCGATACATAAGCGGCATCCTCCTCCCCGAGATTGAGGGCCACGATCGGACAGCGCTTCCGCCAGTCGGAAAAGTCACCGTACAGGCGCACGCCGGGCAGGCTGCGGACCCCTTCATAAAAACGTTTTGCCAAAGAAAGCTCCTTTTCCCGGATGCGCGTAACGCCCGTCTCTTCCAGAAAAGCAAAGGCCGCGCTTAAGCCCGCAAGCCCGTGCGCGTTGAGGGTTCCCGCCTCCAGCGCCGTCGGCATGTCCGCGGGATGCGTTCGGGAAAAGGTCTGCACGCCGCTGCCGCCCGTTTTGAGCGGGCGAAGCGTCAGCCCCTCCCTGACGATCAGGCCGCCCGTGCCCTGCGGTCCGTACAGCCCCTTGTGTCCCGTAAAGCAGAGGATGTCGATCCCGTCCTCCTCCATGGAAAGCGGATGGCAGCCCGCCGCCTGTGCGGCATCCAGCACAAAGAGCGCATCCTGCGCATGCGCAAGCGCACCGATCCTGCGGATGTCCTGCAGATTCCCCGTCACATTGGAAGCGCCGGTGCAGATCACGGCTTTCGCGCCGCGCCCAAGCTCCCTCTCCAGTTCCTCGCAGGAGATATTTCCCTTTTCGTCCGCGGGCAGCACCGTAAGGCTTACGCCCCGCTCCTCCATTTCATATAACGGACGCAGGACGGAATTGTGATCGAGCGCCGTCGTGATCACCCGGTCGCCCGGAGAAAGCAAGCCTTTGATCGCGATGTTTAAGGCCTCCGTCACATTGGCGGTGAAGGCCACGCGCGCCGGATCCTTTGCGCAGAAAAATGCGGCGGCGCGTTTCCTCGTCTCAAAGATGATACGCGCTGCGCCCGTTGCCCCCGCATGCGCGCCCCTGCCCGCATTGCCGAGGGAGGTCAGCGCCTCCGTCACGGCATGTACGACGGTCTCCGGCTTCTGCATGGTGGTGGCCGCGTTATCCAGATAAATCATATGCTCCCGCTCCTTTGCGCCTCTCTCAGATCTCGCACAGATGCAGCGCCTCTTCCTCCGTGCCGCTTTCCCTGAGGAGTTTCACCAGCGCTTCCCTCTCCGAAGGGTCCGCGCACCAGGCCAGCCCGCAGCCCGCGGTGATCGAACGCGGCACGGGAATCAGGCGTCCCGGCGCCCCGCGTTCCCTGCAGGCGTCCTCAAAGGCCATCGCCTGCGTGGTGGAAGAAAAGGTGATGATGAGTTTCGTCTCTTTCCGTCTCACGGCACTCTGCGCCTTCCCTTTACTTCTACGGCCGGATCACGACGGCGGAGGCCATCAGCGTCTCCACGATGTCATACATGTTGGATACGCTCCCGACCTGCAGTTTTTCTTTTAATCCGTAATAATCCAGGCAGGTGCCGCAGGTCGTGATCTGCGCACCGGCGCCTTCCAGCCCCTTTAAGTCCTGCACGGAATCCGAACCCTCACAGGTGAGGTATGCCCCCGTATTGAAGAAGATGATGTTTGCGGGAACCTCGTCCTGCGAGGCCAGGGCAAAGAGAAAGGCCTTCATCAGGTTCTTTCCGAGCTTTTCGTCTCCCGTTCCCATCGTGTTCGCGCCCACAAGAACGGTCTTTCCGCCCGAAGGCGCTGCCGCAGCCTGCTGTGAGGGCTGCACCTGTGTCAACTCCGCGGCATTCGCTTCCGCCTTCACCTGCATCGTCACGGCAAAGTCGTTTTCCCCCTTCGTTTCGCTTTCGGAGGCAAAGCCCTTTTTCTTTGCGAATTTCCCGAGGTTCTGCACCGCGATCTCATTGTCCACGAGCACGGTGAGCGTCCCATCCTCCGTAAAGCTCATGGCGGCGTTCTTTGCGTTTACCACGGGCAGCGGGCAGGCCATCCCCCTGCAGTCAATTGTTTTTTCCATGTTCTCTCCTTTCAAATTGCATGTTTTTGAGCGAACCCGTAAAACAGTTTGTATAACCTGAAGCGTCCGCGCATTCCAGAGCCTGTCTCCGCAGCGCCTCCGTCTCCGCCTGGTTGATCAGAAGCGTGTCCCCCGGATGCTCCGCGCGGAGCAATGCGCCCGCAAGCTGCGGCGTGACGATCGTGTCCGGGGTGATATTCAGCAGCCCGCAAAAAATCTCCGGCCGGTGCACGACTTCCTTTACGGGACGGCCGAAGCCTGCGGCGCCGGCCACGCAGATCACACGCGCCGCGTTTTCCGGAATCACCGGCTCATACGATGCGTGGGCCTTCAGCGGCAGACCCCTTGCGCCGTCCGCCTCCACCAGCACATACGCCGCCATACGCTCCAGTTCCTCAAAAGAAACGGGCGGTGCGGTGAGCTTGCCGTCCGTCGTTTTCGTGCCCGTGCAGACGATGCGGTTTCCCGCCAGCGCCTCCAGGATCCGCGCGACAGCGTCCGCTTCCGCATCCCCCTCAAACAGCACCTGTGCCGCCTCCGCAAACGGGCGGATATGCGTGGAGGTACAAAGAAGCACCGTCCCCGGCAGCTCCTGCGCCAGCACGGACAGCAGTGTCGTCTTCCCCCCGGAGCCGATCACGGCGGTGATCCCCTTTTGGATTCCCAGTTGGCTGTATAACATCGCCGATTCCTTCTGACAGAAAGAAATTGCTTTTCGCACCCGAATCATTATATCATAGATACATACAGGCAATACACATCTTCAAACACGATAACAGCGGCGAGCGGGCACAGCTTCCCGGCAGGCGATTAGCTGCGAAGCAGCTCATGGAGCCCGGCGGAAATCGTTCCGCGAGCCGCGTCCCCGGAGGAGGATATTCTATGCAACTCATCGCAAACGGCCGTGTCATCACAAGAGATTCCGCAAACCCGTATTTCGAGGACGGTGCCGTCGTCATTGACGGAACACGCATCAAGGAGGTCGGCGAAAGGGCCGCCATGGAGGCGAAGTATCCGGAGGCATACTTTGTGGACGCGCACGGCGGCGTCATCATGCCCGGCCTCATCAACGCGCATACGCACATTTACTCCGGCCTCGCCAGGGGGCTTTCCATCGAGGGCAACAACCCCACCAACTTTTACGAAATATTGGACGGTACCTGGTGGAACATCGACCGCCACCTGACACTCGACGGCACCAGGGCCTGCGCCTATGCCACCATCCTTGATTCCATCCGCAACGGCGTTACGACCCTCTTTGACCACCACGCCTCCTTCAAGGAGATCGAGGGTTCTCTCTTTGCGATCAAGGACATCGCGAAGGAGCTCGGCATCCGCGCCTGCCTCTGCTATGAGGTCTCGGAGCGCGACGGCGAGGAAAAATGTCTTGCGGGAATCAAAGAAAACGGCGCCTTCTCCCGCTGGGCGGCAAAGGAGGGCGATGACATGATCGCCGCCATGTTCGGCGGCCACGCGCTCTTCACGATCTCCGACGCCACCTTTGAAAAGATGGTAGAGGAAAACAACGGCCTCACCGGCTTTCACATCCATGTCTCGGAAGGTCTGGATGATGTCTATGATTCCATGAACAAATACGGCACGCGCTCCGTGCACCGCCTGCTTGCAAACGGCATCCTCGGCAAGAAGACGATGCTCGGCCACTGCATCCATATCAATCCCGCGGAGATGGACATCATCAAAGAGACGGGCACATGGGTGGTCAACAATCCGGAATCCAATATGGGCAACGCGGTCGGCTGTGCGCCGGTGCTGAAGATGATGGAAAAGGGCATCCCCGTCTGCATGGGAACGGATGCCTACACGCATGACATGCTGGAATCCTTAAAGGCCTTCCTCTGCATCCAGCGCCACAACGCCTGCATGCCGAATGTCGCCTGGAGCGAGGGCGTCACCATGCTCTTTGAAAACAACCGCCGCATCGCGGAGCAGTACTTCGGCGTCCCCGTCGGCATCCTGCGGGAAGGCGCCGCCGCGGACGTGATCGTGATGGATTACAAGCCCTTCACGCCCTTCTCGGAGGAGAACATCGACGGCCACATGATCTTCGGCATGATGGGCAAAAACTGCCGCACGACGGTGATCAACGGACGCGTCCTCTACCGCGACCGCGCATTCGTCGACATCGACGAAGACAAAATCAACGCCTGGACCCTGGAGCAGAGCAAACAGCTGTGGGGCGAACTAAACCACAGGGTTTACTGATATTGCGTTCAGATACTGCCAACGAAAAGCATTGCTTTCTCTAAGAGAAGGTGGCAGCACCGACGGTGCTGACGGATGAGGTGTAATTCTATGAGCGACATCATGCGACCCATACCCTTCGCAAACCTGATGACCTGGATTCTCTCCGAATACAAACGCGAGGGCACCGTCTTCGGCGTACGCCCATATTCCTGTTCCGGCTACAATATGATACGCGTATTCGATACGCATGCGGATCGGAACCCGGACACGGGTTCCGTGCGCCCGTGCGGGTGCGACAGCACATCTTCCCAACCGCACGGTGTGCATCCCCCGGAGGCACTTCCCCATGCAAAGCATGGGGGAGAACTCCTGGAAACGCCCTTCGGTCCCGCCGCGGGTCCGCATACACAGCTTGCCCAGAACATCATCGCGGCCTACGCTGCCGGCGCCCGCTTCTTTGAACTCAAGACCGTGCAGATCATGGACGGCGAGGAGCTTTCCGCCTGCGTCAATAAGCCTTGCATCATTGCCTATGACGAGGGCTATAACTGCGAATGGTCCACGGAGCTGACCGTCCCGCAGGCCTACGACGAATATGTGAAGGCCTGGTTTGCCTGCAAGCTCCTGGCCGTGGAATATGACCTCGGCCATCCGGACGGCTTTGTCTTCAACATGTCCGTCGGCTATGACTTAAAAGGCATACAATCTGAAAAGATCGACCGCTTCATCGAAGGGATGAAGGACGCCTCCGCCTCCGCCGTGTGGAAGGAATGCACGGACTGGACGCTCGCGCATCTCTCCTCCTTCGCAAACATCGATGAAGCTTATGTCAGGGCGATTTCTCCCCGCGTTTCCTCCTCCATCACGGAGTCCACGCTGCACGGCTGCCCGCCGGATGAGATCGAGCGCATCGCCACCTATCTCCTGACGGAAAAGGGCCTGCATACTTACGTCAAATGCAATCCGACGCTTCTGGGCTATGACTTTGCAAGAAAGCGCCTCAATGCGCTCGGCTATGATTACATCGTCTTCGACGACCATCATTTCAAAGAGGACCTGCAGTGGGAGGATGCCGTTCCCATGCTGCAAAGACTCCTTGCGCTCGGGAAGGAAAAGCAGCTCGCCTTCGGCGTGAAGCTGACGAACACCTTCCCCGTCGACGTGACGCGCGGAGAGCTGCCCTCCGAAGAAATGTACATGTCCGGCCGCTCCCTTTATGTGCTGACCGTGGAACTGGCGAAGCGTCTTTCCGAAGCCTTTGAAGGAACGCTTCCGGTCTCCTGGTCCGGCGGTGCGGACGTGACGAACATCCTGCCGCTCCTGGACGCAGGCATCCGCCCGGTGACGATGGCGACGACGCTACTGAAGCCCGGCGGCTATGCGCGTCTTTCGCAGATCGCGGCATGCTTTGCGGAGGAGGGCGCTTCGTCCCTGCCCGCGCAGATCGATGTCCCCGCCGTCGCCGCCTTAAGCGCCGCCGCGGAGACGGACCCGTACTACAAAAAGCCCTTAAAGCCCCTGCCCTCGCGCAAGATCAAGGAAAAAGTACCGCTCCTGGACTGCTTTACCGCGCCCTGTTCGGATGGCTGCCCGATTCATCAGGACATCCCGGCCTATCTGGCAGCGGTCGATGCGAAGGACTACACGAAGGCGCTGCAGATCATCCTGGAGCGCAATCCGCTGCCCTTCATCACGGGCACGATCTGTCCGCACACCTGCGGCAACAAGTGCATGCGCAATCACTACGAATCCGCAGTGGATATCCGCGGCGCGAAGCTTACCGCGGCGGAGTGTGCTTTTGATGCCGTGTCCCGACTGCCTCGGCAGACGATGGTTCCGCTTCGCTCTGAGGAGAGTCGCCTGCCTGCGTGCTGCATGATTCCGTCTCGCTCTGGTTTCGCCGAGCACTCCGCCGAGCCTGTAGTCTCGGCTCCGTGGCGAACAAGCCGCTCGCCGGAATCCATGACATCACGCGGCGCGGCGGATGAAGAACCCTCGTCGTACCGAACTAGCCGCTCAGCGGAATCCATGCGTCCGCCGGGCGCGTCGGAAGCAACGCTTCCTGAAAAACAGCGCGTCGCGATTATCGGCGGAGGACCCGCAGGGATCGCGGCCGCGGCGTTTCTGACACGCGCGGGCGTTCCCGTCACGATCTTCGAAAAGACGGATGCGCTCGGCGGCGTGGTGCGTCACGTGATCCCGGACTTCCGCATTGCTGCGGAAGCCATCGACAATGATATCGCACTCAGCCTTCCGGAAATCATATCGGCTTCCGAGGAAGCATCCGATGGTTCTGCAAACGTACAATTAAAACTCAACACAGAAATCACAGACCCGTTATCCCTTCTCTCCGACGGCTACACAGATGTCATCATCGCCGCCGGCGCCTGGGCCCACGGCACCTCCCCGCTCGAGTACGGCGACGCTGTAAATTCGCTCGACTTCCTCCGGGAAATGAAGCACTCTGAGACCGGCGCGCCCGGTGGACGTATGGATTCCGGAGAGCGGCTTGTTCGCCACGAGGGTGAAAACCTTGAAGCCGCCGCGCCAGGCGGACGCATGATTTCCACTGAGCGGCTTGTTGTGCCATGGAGCCGAGACGTGCACATCGTGAGCGCCTCTGCGCGAAACGATGCGCGTTCCGGCTCGGCGGAATGTCCGGCACAAATAGAGCGAAGTGGAAACATCGACCGCCAAGGCAGGCGGCTCACAAACATCGCTGTCATCGGCGGCGGAAACACTGCCATGGATTGTGCGAGAGCCGCGAAGCGCCTCGAAGGCGTCGAGGAAGTCTCCATCGTCTACCGGCGTGATGCGCACAACATGCCCGCGGATGAGGAAGAACTGCAGATGGCACTGGCGGACGGCGTGACCTTCCGCGCGCTTCTGGCTCCTGTCGGCGTCAAGGACGGCATGCTCGAATGTAAGGTGATGAAGCTCGGAGCGCCGGATGAGAGCGGCAGACGCGCCCCGGAGGATACCGGCGAGCGCACGACAGTGAAAGCCGATCTCGTGATCGCGGCAACCGGCGAGCAGATTGACCCGGCGCTGTACAGGACCGCAGGCTGTGCGCTGGACGACAGAAACCGCCCCGTGCTGGACGAGAACCTGCAGACATCCGTCCCGCACATCTACGCCGCCGGCGACTGCAAGGCCGGTCCCGCCACGGTGGTCAAGGCCATCGCGGACGCGCAGACCGTCGCCCGCGCCATCTCCGGCATCACCTTCGATCATTACGAATCAACTAACATCGCAGCGGAAGAAGACACGCTACGCGCACGCCACGGCCTGCTGCGTACCGGCGAACTTTCTCCCGGCGCGCCCGGTGATTTCATGCCTTCCGATGAGCGACGTATTCGCCACGGAGCCGAGACTACAGGCTCGGCGGAGTGCCCGGCGAAACCGGAGCGAAGCGGATGCATGAATCACCGAGGCAGCCGGAACACAACCTCCGGCACCGCCTGCCTCGGCTGCGCCACCGTCTGCGAAGCCTGCGCGGAAGTCTGCCCGAACCGCGCGAACATCGCCGTCCGCGTGCCCGGAATGGCACGCACGCAGATCGTGCATATCGACGGCATGTGTAACGAATGCGGCAACTGCGCGGTCTTCTGCCCGTATGAATCGCACCCTTATAAGGATAAGTTCACGCTCTTCTGGTCCAGGGAAGATTTTGAGAACAGCGAAAACGAAGGCTTCCTGCCCTTGGAGGACGACAGGATTACCCTGCGCCTGAACGGCAACACGCGCGAATGCAGCCTGTCCGATGCCACGGACATCCCGCAAGACCTGATTCGTCTGATGCAGGCTGCGCGCGACGCTAATAGTCCTCTACATCAAATCTTCTGTCCCTGAAATAGAAGTCGCGGTCGGATTCCGTGATTTCCCGAATCACCCTGCAGGGATTTCCCGCGGCAAGCATGTTGTCCGGAATGTCCGACAGGACGATGCTTCCCGCGCCGATGACGACATTGTTTCCGATCGTAACGCCCGGCAGGATGCAGCTGTTTCCGCCGATCCAGACATTGTCCCCGATGGTGATGTCGATGCCGTATTCATATCCCGAATTGCGGCTGACGGGATGCAGCGGATGCCCCGCGGTATAGATGGCCACGTTCGGGGCGATCTGTGCATTGTCCCCGATGCGTACCTTTCCGACATCCAGAATGATCAGATTGTAATTGGCATAGAAATTCTCGCCGACTTCGATATTGTAGCCGTAGTCGCAGTGAAAGGGTGCCTCGACTTTCACCTTCTCCCCGCTTTTCCCGAGGATTTCTTTGATCAGTGCCGTCTGCTCCGCCTCGTTTTCCGGCGGCAGATGATTATACCGGAAGATCCTCTTTTTGTTCTCCATCCGTTCCTCATAAAGCCCATCCATCCAGGCCTTGTACGGAAGATTCGCAAGCATTCTCTCTTTCTGGTTCATCCCTTTCCCCTCATATGCGGTAGTTCATTACGATACGGCATATTGTAACACGTTTCGCGGCATGTATGACAGACAGTGTCTGCTCAGGACTTATGCAGGGAGTCTATTCGACGGTCTGATGTCTTTTGATCTTTTGTTTCGAGAAGATAGCGGTCAAAATCGCTTTGGAGATGGCCTTCAGATTGTAGTGCATTGTGTCATATGTTTTTCCGTCAGAGGCAGTTATTCGAAATTTTCGAATAACTGCCTTCTCGTCTAACTCACTGTCCGCAAAGATTTTTTTTAAGTGGTAATTGATCGTATGCGTTTCAACGTGATAGAGTACCCCCATCATTTTTTGCGTGAGCCAGACATTCTCATCTGCATATACCGCTTCGAAACCGCCGTCACCGGTCGCAGCAACAAAGGTCAGGTATTCCGCGGCAGAGGATCGTACAATATCAGGAGTTGTTTGTTGTTTTGGCATGTTACATCTCCGCTTTATGGTTTCCTGTAAAGAATATGATAACGTTTGAACCAGGAGATGTCAATCAATTTTCGAACATGTGATCACCCCTGCGCTGGAGCAAATGGAGGTTGCCCGCATATGTCGGCATCTGACTGCTTTGCGTTCCGCCATGGATGGCGGAACAGGAGGCGCGTGTGGTATAATTGTAGTATCTATACAGGTTCACGACTCTGCTTCATTCACCAAGATGCGCCGCCCAAAACGGCGCACCGGTTTTTACGGATCGGAGGTTGTTATGAAAGTACGTCGCATTGCCGTTTCCACCCAGCTCTTTCTGATCATGACCGCACTCGTCATCATTTCCAACGTGGTGCTCGGAATTTTCCTCTACCGGCGCGCCGCCTCCATCATGATGTCGCAGATCCGCGAAAACGCGTCCAACCTCGCGGCCTGCGCTGCGGCAGCCGTGGACGGTGAAGCGCTCGCCAGTATCGAAGAAGGCGATGAGGAAAGCGAAGCCTTCCAGTCGGTGCTGGAGAGCCTCATCCTCTTCCGTGACAACGCCGGCATCGAATACATCTATACCCTGCGGCCGGACCCGCAGCTGACGGCCGTCTTTGTGGTGGACTCTGATCCGGAAGAGCCGGCCGGCATCGGTGAGGAATTTGACTGGAGCGAATCCACCGTCGCGGCCTTCAACGGCGAGGTCCTCGCGGACGAGGTGCCCTATACGGATGAATGGGGCACGCACTTAAGCGCCTATGCCCCCATATACGCCGGCAACACCGTCGTGGGTGCCGCCGCCGTGGACTTAAGCTTTGACTGGGTGGAGGGCCAGACGAAGGGGCTGATCATGACGATCGTCATCGTCTGTCTCGTCGTCTCCGCGGTGAGCCTGCTCATCATCATGCTGATCTGTGCGCACCTGCGCCGCAGCTTCCGCAAGCTGAACGCCAAGCTGATCGACTTAACGGACGGCTCCGGCGATCTGACAAAGGAAATCGAACAGCGCTCCGGCGATGAATTCGAACTGATCGCGGGACACATCAACACCTTCACCGGACAGATAAGGAATCTTGTCAGCCGCATTGCCGGCACCTCGGAAAGCATCTTACAGTCGCAGGAATCCGTGCAGGGCTCCATCGGCCAGAATGTCCGCACGATCCGCGAAATGGGCGATCACATCCTCTCCATCAGCGCCAACATGGAGGAATGCTCCGCCTCGAGCGAATCCATCTCCACGGATCTGGCGGATGCCTCTTCCGCCGTTGCCGAATTCGCCTCCCAGATCGGCGAGGTCGAGCAGCAAACGGTGCAGGCTTCCCTCCGTGCCGATGACGCCGCAAAGATGGCGGTCGAGCACCGCGAAAAGGCCATGGCGGAAATCACGCGACTCGACGCCGCCATCAAGGCCGCCAACGAGGATGCCAAATCGATCGAGGAGGTGCGCGAGATCGCGAGTCGCATCAACGAGATCGCCTCACAGACCAAGATTCTCTCCCTCAACGCGCAGGTGGAGGCGGCCAGGGCCGGTGATCAGGGCAAGGGCTTTGCGGTGGTCGCAACGGAGGTCGAAAAGATGTCCGCCGCCATCACCTCCGCCGTGGAGGAGATCAACACGATCAACAACAACGTCATTGAGGCCGTGGAGAAGCTCTCCGCCTCCAGCGTGCAGATGACGGATTTCATCGAGCAGAGCGTCGTCGGCGATTACGACCGCTTTGTGTCGGTCGGCGAGGATTACGGCGGCACGATGCAGACGGTGCAGCAATACATGTCCGATATGCGTGACCGCAGCAACTCGATCTCCGACACGATCTCCGGCATCAACCAGAACATCGGCGGGATCGCCGCGGCTGTTGCCGAAAGCGCGAAGATGGTGGAACAGCTGAGCGCCTCCTCCGGGGAGATCTCCGAAGAGATCAAGACCCTGGAGCAGTCCTCCGTGGACAATGTGGAACAGACCGGCAGACTCACCGGAGACATTCAGAAATACCGTTACTGAGCAAAGAACGCGCGGGGGCTTTAGGACAGTGCGCCTGAAATCCCCTCGCTGAAGGTCGGGTGCGGAAAGACGGTCTGCTTCATTTGATCCGTCGTCAGTCCTGCCGTGATCGCCGTCGCAAACTGCGATATCATGTCCGTCGCCCTTTCGCACATCATCTGTGCGCCGAGGATTCTTCCGCTCTCCTCCTCCGAAATGATCTTGATAAAGCCGCGCTCGCCGTCCGTGATGACGGTTTTTCCGTTGGCGCTCATCGGGTATTTTTTGCTGAGCACACGCAGCCCCTGCGCGGCCGCCTCCTCCTTCGTCAGTCCGACGGAGGCAATCTCCGGCTCCGTATAGACACAGGCGGGAATCACGTCCTCCCGGCGGAGCGGTTCTCTCCTCAGCATATGGCAGACGGCATTGATGCCCTCCGCCGTTGCCGCATGGGCCAGCTGGATGCCGCCCGTGACATCGCCGATCGCGTACACGCCGTCCAGGCTCGTTCTGTGACACTCGTCCGTGACGATACGGCCGCGCTCCGTCTGCACCTGCACGCCCTCCGCAAAGAGTTCCTCCATGTACGGACGTCTGCCCACCGCGATCAGCACCGCCTCCGCGTCCGCGGCATGCTCCTCTTCCCCGCAAAGATACACGGCACGCTTTGCGCCATTCACATCCTCAATCCGCTGCAGCACGGCTCCCGTCACGATCTCCGCGCCGCGTTTTTTCAAAAGCTGCCGGATGCTTACGGACAGCTCCTTCTCCATGTTCGCAATCAGGCGATCCAGCGCCTCGATCACGGTGACCTTCGCACCGAGCGCAAGATAAAGGGATGCGAATTCCAGGCCGATCACGCCCCCGCCGATCACCGTCAACGAGGACAGGGGCTTGCGCAGCGAAAGCATCCCGTCGGAATCAAAGACATTTTCGCCCTCCGCCCCGGGCAGCGGCAGATGCACGGGAACGGAGCCCGTCGCAAGCAGGAGAAAACGCGCATGCAGTTCCTCCTCCGTCTCCCCCCGTACCAGTACACGTCCTTCGCCCTGCACGGAGGCGCTTCCGTGAAACAGCGTGACCTTCCCGCGCTTCAGCGTCTGCGCCACGCCGTCCCGAAGCTGTGCCACCACCGCTTCCTTCCGGTCCTGCAGCGCGTTCAGGTCAAAGGAAAGGCCCTCCGTCCGGATGCCGGCACGGGGCCTTTCTCCCTGCAGCTCCGCGTACAGCTCCGCGGAATGCAGGAGGGTTTTGGTCGGGATGCAGCCGCGGTTTAAGCAGGTGCCGCCGAGGGCATCCTTCTCCACCAGCGCCGTTTTCATCCCGTTTTCCGCAGCGAAGGCCGCGGCTTCATATCCGCCGGGGCCTCCGCCGATCACAATCAGATCAAATGCTTCACTCATATCATCTTCCTTCAGAACCGGTAGCGGATAACGGGATTTCTTGCCGCCTCCACCTCATCCGGCCGCCCGATCGGGGCGCGCTTCGGCGAGGCCTTGATGCTCTCCGGATCGCGCACGGCCTCCTCGTGAATCTCCTTCATCACACGGATCACCGCGTCCAGCGTTTCCCTGCTCTCCGTCTCCGTCGGCTCCACCATCAGCGCCTCATGGACGATGAGCGGAAAATACATCGTCGGCGGATGCATGCCGTGATCGAGCAAGGTCTTTGCGATGTCCATGGCGCTGACGCCGCCGTTCTTTGCGGATTTCTCCATCGTGATGACGAATTCGTGATAGACGTTTTTGTCAAAGGCCATCGGATAGACATCCTTCAGCTGCTCCATCATGTAATTCGCGTTCAGCACCGCGTTTTTGGAAATCTCCGGCAGCCCTTCCCTGCCCAGCATCAGCAGGTAGGTGAGCGCCCGGACCACCACGAGGAAGTTGCCGTCAAAGGCGCGCATGTCCCCGAGGCTCATCTCCGCACGCGTCCTGCGCAGCTCCCCGTCCCCGGAAACCGCATGTCCCGGCAGGTACTTCGCCAGAAAGGCCTTGCAGCCGACCGGGCCGCTCCCCGGACCACCGCCGCCGTGCGGCGTGGAAAAGGTCTTGTGCAGGTTCATGTGCACGCAGTCAAAGCCCATGTCGCCGGGTCTTGCCACGCCGATAATGCCGTTTAAGTTGGCGCCGTCGTAATAGACCAGGCCGCCCGCCTCATGGACGATCTTTGTGATCTCCAAAATGTCCTTCTCAAACAGGCCGCAGGTATTGGGGTTCGTCAGCATGAGCCCCGCCGTGTCCTCCCCGACCGCGGCCTTCAACGCGGCAAGATCCACCAGCCCGTCCGCGCCGGAGGGGAGGTTGATGACCTCATAGCCGCACATCGTCGCCGTCGCGGGATTCGTCCCGTGCGCGGAATCCGGCACGATCACCTTCGTGCGCTTCGTGTCCTTCCGCTCCGTGTGATAGGCCTTGATCAGCAACAGCCCCGTGAACTCGCCGTGGGCTCCTGCTGCCGGCTGGAAGGTCACGGCATCCATCCCGGTGACCGCGCAGAGATATTCCTCCGCGGTCTTTAACACGCGAAGACATCCCTGCACCGTTGCGTCCTCCTGTAAGGGATGCACGCCGGTGAAGCCCGGAAGCGAACACATCTCCTCATTGACGGAGGGGTTGTATTTCATCGTGCAGCTCCCCAGGGGATAAAAGCCGTCATTGACGCCGAAGACCTGCTCCGCCAACTCCGTGTAATGCCTGCTGACCTCCGTCTCCGAAAGCTCCGGCAGACGCGGCGCCGTTTCGCGGAAGGGCGCCTTAGGCAGCACCTCCTCCACATCCAGGGCAGGTAAAATCGTACATCTTCTTCCGGGGGCACCCCATTCGAATACCGTCTTCATGCGAGCACCTCCTTTACGATTCCTGCTGCCTCATCCATGGCTTCCTTTGTGTTCATCTCCGTTGCACACCAGAGGATTTCCTTTTCGTTTAAGGCCAGTCCGCCGAGAATCCCCTTGTCCGCAAGCGCCTGCAGTATCTTCGCAGCGGGCGTATCGGAAAGGGTGACGAATTCATGGAAGAAGGGATGCGTGTCCCTTCCCTTTAAGCCTGCCTCCTCCAGCACCTTCTTGAAGTAATGCGCCTTGGAGCTGCACTGCCTTGCCACCTCCTTTAAGCCCTCCGGTCCCATGGCGGAGAGATAGACCGAAGCCGTCAGCGCACAGAGCGCCTCGTTCGAGCAGATATTGGAGCCGGCCTTCTCCCTGCGGATGTGCTGCTCCCTTGCCTGTAAGGTCAGCACATAGGCCTTCCTGCCCTCATGGTCTAAAGTCTCACCGATAATACGGCCCGGAAGCTTACGCATCATTTTCTCCGTGCAGGCCATAAAGCCGAGGTAGGGGCCGCCGAAGGCCAGCGGCAGACCCAGGGGCTGTCCCTCGCCGACAGCGACATCCGCGCCGTATTCCGCGGGGGTCTTCAGCAGTCCCAGGGAAACCGGATTGCAGCCCATGACGAGCTTTGCGCCCGCCTCCTTCACCGCCGCCGCGATCGCGTCCATGTCCTCTAAGTTTCCGTAGAAATTCGGCTGCTGCACATAGAGGCAGGCCGTTTCTTCGGAAAGCGCGGCCTTCAGCGCGTCAAGATCCAGCCGTCCGTCCTTTTCCGGAACCGGCTCCGTCGGATCGTTCTTGCCGAAGGCATAGGTGCGGATGACGCTGACGGTCTGCGGATTCGAAGTCTCTGCCACAAGGATCTTCGTGCGCTTCCGCTCCACGCACATCTTCACGGCCTCGGCCGCCGCGGTCGCCCCGTCATAGACGGAGGCATTGGAGCAGTCGAGACCCGTCAGCTCGCAGATCATGGTCTGGTATTCAAAGATGGATTGCAGCACGCCCTGGCTGATCTCCGCCTGATACGGCGTATAGGCCGTCAGAAACTCTTCCTTCCCCGTCACGCGCTTCACGATGGCGGGAATGTAATGATGATAGGCGCCGGCGCCGCGGAAGATCTGACGGAAAACGGTGTTTTCCGCGGCCATCCCCTGCATCCGGCGGGCCGCCTCCATCTCGCTCATGCCCTCCGGTACATCCAGATGACCGATCTTCACGCTTTCCGGCACCGTGTCAAACAGCTCTTCAAAGCGCTCTCTTCCGGTCGCGGCCAGCATTTCCCTCTGCTCCCGCTCCGTATTGACAATATAGCTCCCCATAAGCCCTCCGCTTGTGATTCCCTTATTCCTTTGCCGCCTCTTCCTCACAGAAGGCCTCATAGGCCGCGGCATCCATCAGTTCTTCCGTTGCGCTGACGCCCTTTGCCCGCACAAACCAGGCGCCGTAGGGGTCGTTGTTGATCGTCTCCGGCGCATCCAACAGCTGCTCGTTGATCTCCGCAACCTCCCCGCTGACGGGACTGATGATGTCGGAGACCGCCTTGACGCTCTCCACGTCGCCGAAGGCTTCGCCGGCGCTCAGCGTGTCTCCCGCTTCCGGCAGGTTGACGAAGACCAGATCGCCCAGCGCATCCTGCGCGTAATCGGTGATGCCGATCTCGGCCGTCTCTCCTTCCAGTTTCACCCATTCATGTGTCCTGCTGTACTTCAGTTCTCCCGGTACATTCATGTTTTCTCCTCCGTTGCTATGAGCACTTAGCGGATGTTTTTTGTCCGCTTACGTGCGAATGTACATCCTGTCACTTAGCGAGGTCCTCTCGAGCTTAGTGACGGGATGCTACTGCTCATCCCTTTTTATAAAACGGCAGCGGCACAATCTCCGCCTCCACATCGCGCCCCCTCACGTTCACGATCACCCGATCCCCGGTGCCTGCGCTCTCCGCATCGATCAGCGCCATGGCGACGGGCTTGTTCAGATACGGACAATGCGTTCCGCTCGTCGTATGCCCGATCTCCTTCCCGTCCTTTGTCACCGTCTCATGCTCGCGGATGATGCCGCGTCCGGTGACCTGCAGGCCCACGCGCTTGATCTTCGGTGTCCCGCGCCGCTCCAGCGCCTCCTTGCCGATAAAGTCCTCCTTATCCATCTTGACGACAAACTTCAGCCCCGTCTCCAGGGGAGAGATCTCATCGTCCATCTCATGCCCGTAAAGCGGCATCGCGGCCTCAAGGCGCAGCGTATCCCTGGCGCCTAAGCCGCAGGGGATGAGCCCGAAGTCCTTTCCCGCCTCCAGCAGCATCCGCCAAAGCTTCACGCCGTCCTCTGCCGCCACATAAAACTCATAGCCGTCCTCGCCGGTATAGCCGGTTTTGGAGACGATGGCCTTCACCCCGCCGACGGCGCTGTCCATCTCCGCGGTATAGTATTTCTCCGGCAGCGGTCCGTTGCCGTCCAGCTTCCGTACAATTTCCTCCGCCTTCGGCCCCTGCAGTGCGATCTGCACGTAGGCGTCGGAGACGTCCTTTACCTCACAGTTCCCCGTCACATGCGCCTGCATCCACTGCACGTCCTTGTTCTTGTTGGCCGCGTTCACGACCACAAGGTAACGCGTATCGTTCTCCTTATAGACGATGAGATCATCCACGCAGCCGCCCTTTTCGTTGCACATGACGCTGTAGCGGGCCTGCCCTCTTTCCATGTTGTCAAAGCGGTTCGTCAGCATCCGGTTCAGGTTCTTCAGCGCATCCTCTCCCGTAAAGAGCACCTCGCCCATGTGCGAGACGTCAAACATCCCGCAGGCCGTGCGCACCGCCATATGCTCCTTGATCACGCCCGTGCCGTACTGCACCGGCAACAGGTATCCCGCAAAGGGGACGATCTTGCCGCCCAGCGCGACATGTTCCTCATACAACGGGGTTTTCTTTTCCATCCTTCCCTCCTTCTCTTCAGAGCCTGACGCTGAGGCCCTCAAATACGCCGGAGACAATCTCATCGGCAAAGGTGTATTCCTCAAAGTCCTCTTTTTCCAGATGATATACCGTGATGCGGTTATGGTCCCGGTCGATCAGCCAGTACTCCCTGACGCCCGCGTTGCCGTATTTCATCAGCTTGATCAGATAGTCGCGCTTGCGGCTGGATTCCGACACCACCTCCACGCACAGATCCGGCGCACCGTGACAGCCGTCCTCCTTCAGCTTCTCCTCATCGCAGACCACCATCACGTCCGGCTCCACCCAGGTCAGGTCGTCATTGTTCAGATAGACGGCAAAGGGCGCAATCACCGCCCTGCACCTACCGCCGTTTTTCTCGAAGAAATCTGACATTTGACGGTACACATTCCCGGCATCGTTCTGATGAATCAGCGACGGCGTCGCCATATCATACAAAATGCCGTCGATCAGCTCCATCCGGACACCGTCCGGCAGATCCTGAAGATCCTGTACGGTATGCAATTCACTCTTCAATGCGCTCATACGAAACCTCCCATCGATTGACATCACATTCCCGGAACAGTATAACACACTACAACCTTCCCTTCCAATCATGTTATAATGGTCTCATGCAGAGCTTTCATATCACCGTCAACGGCAAGCAGTACGAGACGGCGGAAAACAAAAAACTGATCCGCTTCCTCCGGGATGACCTGCGTCTGACCAGCGTCAAGGACGGCTGTTCCGAGGGCGCCTGCGGGACCTGCACGCTGATCATGGACGGGAAGCCTGCGCGCGCCTGCATCCTGACCACGGAAAAAGCGGACGGCCATTCCTTCCTCACGGTGGAGGGGCTTTCGGAACAGGAGCGCGAGGCCTTTGTCTATGCCTTCGGCAGGAGCGGCGCCGTGCAATGCGGCTTCTGCACGCCGGGGATGGTGCTATCCGGAAAGCTGCTGCTCGATGCGAATCCCGATCCCACGGAGGAGGAGGTGAAAAAGGCGATCCGCCCGAACCTCTGCCGCTGCACGGGGTATAAAAAGATCATCGAGGGCATTCTCCTTGCGGGCGACATCCTGCACGGACGCGCCGTGATTGACTTAGGATACGAGCGAAGCGACGTCTTCGGGGTGGGCGAACGCGCCTTCCGTGACGATGTCCGCGCAAAGGTGACCGGAACGGGAATTTACCCGGATGATTATTATATGGACGGCATGCTGCATGCCTCCGCTGTCCGAAGCGCCCATCCGCGCGCAAGAATCTTGGACATCGATCTTTCCGAAGCAAAAAAACATCCCGGCGTCACCGGCATTCTCACCGCGGCGGATGTCCCGGTCAACAAGGTCGGCCATATCCAGCAGGACTGGGATGTCTTTATCGCAAAGGGCGATATCACGCGCATGACAGGGGATGCGCTCTGTCTTGTGATTGCGGAAAGCCTCGAAGCCCTTGAAGAAGCCAAGACCAAAGTAAGGGTTGACTACGAGGTGCTCGAACCCGTCCGTAACGTTGAGGAAGCAAAGGCGGAAGGCGCACCGCAGCTGCACGCGCACGCGGAAGGGAACTTAAACCAGTACCGCCATGTGACGCGCGGCGATGCCGCGACCGCACTGAAAAACAGCAAATATGTCGTGACGGATACCTTCACCACCCCCTTCACGGAGCATGCCTTTCTGGAACCGGAATGCGCCGTGGCCTTCCCCTATAGAGACGGCGTCAAGGTGCTCACCTCCGACCAGGGCGTCTATGATACCAGAAAAGAAATCGCGCATATGCTGGGATGGGAGGACTGTCCGGAGAAAATCGTCGTGGAAAACCTGCTCGTCGGCGGCGGCTTCGGCGGCAAGGAGGATGTGAGCTGTCAGCATCTGGCGGCGCTCGCCGCCCTGAAAACAGGCCGTCCCGTCAAGATCAAGTTTTCCAGAGAGGAATCCATCCGCTTCCATCCGAAGCGTCATGCCATGACCGGCACCTTCACCCTGGGCTGTGACGAAAACGGCATCCTCACCGGACTGGACTGCGATATTTATTTCGATACCGGTGCCTATGCCTCGCTCTCCGGGCCGGTGCTGGAGCGTGCCTGCACGCATTCCGTGGGTCCCTACTGCTATCAGAACACGGACATCCGCGGCTACAGCTATTATACCAACAATCCGCCCGCCGGCGCCTTCCGCGGCTTCGGCGTCTGCCAGTCGAACTTCGCGACGGAGACGCTCTTAAACCGCCTGGCGGAGCTCGTCGGCATTTCGCCCTGGGAAATCCGCTACCGCAACGCGATCGAGCCGGGGAAGGTTCTGCCGAACGGTCAGATTGCCGACAGCTCCACGGCCTTGAAGGAGACGCTGGACGCAGTGAAGGAAGTTTATGAGAAACACCGGAACCATGCGGGCCTTGCCTGTGCGATGAAAAACGCGGGCGTCGGCGTGGGCTTGCCGGACAAGGGACGGGCAAAGATCCGCGTGGAGGACGGTTGCGCCGTCATTTATACGGCGGCCTCCGATATCGGCCAGGGCTCGAACATCGTCATGGTACAGATTCTTGCGGAGGCGACGGGCTTAAAGCGCGAAGAAATCCGCATGGGATCAGGCTCCTCGGAGGTCTCCCCGGATTCCGGCACGACCTCCGGCTCCCGACAGACGCTGATCACCGGCGAAGCCGTGCGGATGGCGGGCTGTGACTTAAAAAAGGATCTGGATGACGCACAGGGGAATCTTTCCGCGCTCGATGGAAAGGAATACTTTGCGGAGTTCTTTGACCCGACGGACAAGCTGGGCGCGGATGTGCCGAACCCGAAGAGCCATGTGGCCTATGCCTATGCGACGCATGTCGTGATCTTAAATGAAGAAGGACGCATCGCGGAGGTCTATGCCGCGCATGACTCCGGCAAGGTCGTCAACCCGACGGCCATCCAGGGGCAGATCGAGGGCGGTGTGCTGATGAGCTTAGGCTATGCGCTGACAGAAGATTTTCCTTTGAAGGACTGTGTCCCGCAGGCAAGGCTCGGGACGCTCGGCCTCATGCGCGCCACGGACATTCCGGACATTCATGCGATCTATGTGGAGAAGGAAACGCCCCTTCCCTTCGCCTACGGCGCCAAGGGCATCGGGGAGATTGCTTCCATCCCCACGGCCGCGGCCGTGCAGGCGGCCTATCATGCCAGGGACGGAATCTTCCGCACGGCGCTTCCGCTGAAGGAAACGGCTTATCGGAAATAGAATCAGTCCTTTTCATCCCCCAGCACCTTCTTCAGGCCTTCCCAGTCGGAATCGCGGACACAGCGTTCCACGGCGGCAAAGCGTTCCTTCTCCGCCTCCGGAATCCGGTAGGCGGCAGCCTGCTTCATCATGCTGTCGATGGAATCGATGTCATAGCCTTCCGCAAACTCGAGAATGCCCTCGTAGAGCTCCTGAAGCTCCTCCGGATCGATTTCGGGCTTGTCCTCCTCCGGCTCCTCCTCCATGCCGAGCATGGGCTTTAAGGCATCGGCGAGCGCCCGGTAATCGGCCAGGAGCTTCGGCGTTTTTTCCTTGATTTCGGCAATGGCTTCTTCGCGTGTCATAACAACCTCCTCTTACGAAACTGTCCCGAGCAGACTTCCGCCCGTTTCCCGATCACTGTTCAGTATATGAAACATCAGCCCGAAGGTACCGGGGCCGACATTGATGGCAACCGCAGCCGAGGTGGGCAGCGTGATCACGCGGTCAAAATGCAGGATGCTCTCCGCGTCTTCCCGGATCTGTTGAAGCTCCTCCTCCGGCACGCCCGCGTGCGTGATCAGAAGCAGCGAAGGATCGATGCGGCCCGCCTCCGAAAGCACCTTGCGGACAAAGCGCTTCCGGTATCCCTCTCCCACGGATACGGCGAACTTCATCCGGTCATCCTTCATGTTGATCGTGGGGCGGATCAGGAAGGCATTCATCCAGCGGCTCATAAGCGGGCGCATCCTTCCGCCGCGGACCAGATACTCCGTCCCTTCCAGGATGAAACGCGCACGCACCTGTTTCTTAAAGCGCAGACAGCGTTCCCGCAGCTCCTCCGCGCCGATGTTTTCCCTGGCGGCCGTGAGCGCCGCATAGAGCAGCACCAGCCCGGCACCCCCGGACATGGAACCGGAATCGACCACAAAGACCCGCTCATATTTTTTTGCCGCCTCCACGGCCTCCCGGTAAACCGGCGAAGCATCCTCCGCAATCGAAACATGCAGCACCTCCTTCGCCCTTTCCAGCTGTTTTTCGAAAAAGGGCGCAAAGGCCGCCGCGTCCGGCACCTCGCTCTTTGCCGTATGACGGATGTCCCGCATATAGCGCATCAACTCATCGCCGTTGATTTCCGTTCCGTCATAGAAGCTTCCCTCGTCCGTATGCAGGCGGTGACGGATCACGGCAATCCCGAGACGTTCCACCCATTCCTTCGGCAAATCACAGGCGGAATCACTGCTGACCAGAACCTGACCCGCACGGACTGCGGGAAAGTGCTCCGCCGTCTCCTTCACGATGTCCTCCGGGGAAAAGACGCCTTCCCCCTCCGTCCGCTCCGGATGCCGGACCTCCCTGCTTTCCCTGCCATCCGCAATCTCCTGCGGCACACTCACATGGACCTGCGTTCCCTTTCCCGCCGTGGAATCCATGCGGACAAAGCCGTTCATCGCATGGACAAGGCCGTAAACACTCTGTAAGCCGAGACCGAATCCCTCCGCTGACACCCCCGTGCCGGGTTCCTCCTGATAGATGCTTCTTTTGACCGCATCCAGCGTCTCCTTCCGCATGCCGATGCCGGTATCGGTCACCTCCATGCAGAGATTGATGCCGTAGTCCTCGGGAATCCCGTAGATGCGCACGCGGATGCTGCCCTGCTTTGTGAATTTCAGGGCATTGTCCAGGAGCTGGTACAGCACCTTCTTCAGACTCCGCGCATCCCCAAAAAGCACTTCGGGAAGCGCGGCATCCGTGTCAACCGTCAGCGAAAGTTCCGGCGCGCGCGTCTGCGGGTGCAGGGACTGCAATACCTCCCGCGGCAGCTCCTTTACCCGGTAAGGTTCCTTTTCCAAAACATAGCGTCCCGTCAGAAGCGCCGCGACATCCCGCAGCTCGTCCATTTGTGCGGAAAGCGCATCCGCGGAGGCAAGAATCCGGCCCGCATCCGCCCGCACCGCTTCCTCCGGGCGTCCGGACAGGCCGGAGGAAAGGCTCTGTATCCGCTTGACCGGCGGCCGCAGGGCGTCGGAGAGGTTTGCGAGAAAATGCTCCGCATGGTGCCGCATGCCCTTCAGCGCCTCAATGGACTGACGGTCCTCCTCCCGCTCCCTGTCGCGTTTCCGGATGATGAGATTTGCCACGACATAGGTGGTGATCACGACGCCGAGATTGCCGATCACCCTGGAGATGAAAAGGGAGGTGAATTCGAAATCCGCCGCCGTCACCGTGGCATAACCGCTCCAGAAAAAGCAGAACCAGAACAGGGCAAAGCCGATATGCAACAGTCTCCGCTCCTCGGTCAGGGCGAGGATCGCAAACTCGATGGCCGCAAGCGATGCCAAATCATGGAAGGAGGTCGCATGGATCCCGTGATACACCAAAAGGAGCCACAGCACGATCATGTAGAAATACAGCCTGCGCTTCTCCGTCGACTGCTTCCCGATATGCATCATCCAGGACAGCACGGTACCGATCACGGGAAAAGGCAGAATCCACAATTCCCACCCCAGCGAAACCGCCGTGGAGATGATGCCCGTAAGAAACAGCGTCATGATGACGACAATGCTTAAGTGCACGCTCCGCATGCTCTTCTCCTTATCCATCCGTCTCCTTTGCCATATTCCCGAGCGCCTCCAGTGCCTTTGCGTCCTCCGAAAGCGCGGTGGCGCCGATCAGTCTGGCGCTTGATTTCAAAGCATGTACCTTGATCGTATAATTCTCCCAGTCCTCTTCCCGGAGGAAGGCTTCGATCTCGTCCGCCTTGGCCTTTGCGCTTTCCGCGAAGAGCTTCAGGGCGCTGTCGAAGACCTCGCGGGAGCCGCAGTGGCGGAGGGCTTCCTCTGTGTCGAGAGGGAGGTTGTGTTCCCGCCTGCCTGGGTGATCGATGGTTCCGTCTCGCTCAGGTGTGAGCCGACTGCCCTGGCGGCCGATGATTCCGCTTCGCTCTGATTTCGCCGGACACTCCGCCGAGCCTGTAGTCTCGGCTCCGTGGCGAACAAGCCGCTCAGCGGAATCCATGCGTCCGCCGGGCGCGTCGGAATCAAGGTCGTCGTCCTCATGGTGAATACGTTGCTCGCCGGAATCCATGTCATCACGCGGCGCGGCGGGGTCAGGGGTTTCGCTCTCGTCGCGGGCATCTTGCTCGGCGGAAGCTGCCGCTTCTTCGATATCTGCACCCGCGATTTCTTCTTCAGGTAAAAAGTCAAATATCCGTCCCGTGCCGGCGCCTTCGCCCTGCACGCAGAACATGAGGCCGAGCGTGCCCGGGCCGCAGTTGACGGCGATCGCGCTGGAGGCCTTCACGAAATACACGCGGTCGAAGTGCACGTAGCGTTCCACCAGCTCCCGGATCTCCTTCAGCTCGCGCTCCGTCAGGCTGACATAGGCAATGAAGAGGAGGGAGCGGTCGGCATTGCCGTATTTCTTCATCACGCGCTGCACATATTTCTTCCGGTAACCGGCGGAAAGCACCACGCGGGAGTGCAGCTTCCTGTCCCGGAACTCGATCAGCGGATGCAGCAAAAAGGCATCCAGCACCAGCTGCAGCATCGCGGAAATCCTGCCGCCGCGCCTCAGATAGGCGCCGCTCTCCATAACAAAGCTGTTCCGGATGCGCGGATGCAGCTCCTCCACGCGCCTGAGGATCTCGCTGACGGGAAGATCCGTCTGCGACAGATGGGCGGCGTACAACACGAGCAGGCCCATGCCGCTCGAAACGGCGCCGGAATCCACCACCGTCACGTTGTCAAAGGATTTTGAGGCCTCCACCGCGTTGTCATAGCTTTTGGACATGCTCCGCGCGATCGTGAAATGGATGACATGCTGCGCCTTCGCCAGCTGCAGTCCGAAGAAGTTCTCATAAACGGCGATATCGGGCACCTCGCTCCGCGCACTGCCGCGCGCATCCTCCATATAGCGCATCAGCTCCGCGGAATCCACCTCCAGATTGTCAAGGAAGGCGCCGTGCGCCGTATGCAGCACGAAGTTTACGATGCCGATGCCCATCCGGTCCGTGATGTCCTTCGGCAGGTCGCCGCCGGAATCCATCGTGATGACGACGTTCTTTTTCCTGCCGAGCTGCGTGAAAACCTGATTCGTCGCGGACTGCATCGTCGCGGTGCCCGTGAGACGCACCTTGTCCTCCGGCAGCGCGCGGATCAGCGCGGATTCCAGCTGCTGCCCGCTGACGGGCTTTAAGAGATAGCCGTCAAAACCGGCCGCGGCATAAAGGGCCTGGTTCTCCGCCCCGGCATTCGCCGTCAGCACAAGCACGGGCGTTTCGCGGTTCATGCCGCCCTCCTGCTCCCGGATCTCCTTCAGGCAGGCGATGCCGTCCATCCCCGGCATCAGGTGGTCCATGAAGATGACGTCATAATGCGCATGCAGCGTACGCCACAACGCCTGTGCGCCGCTCGTTGCCGTATCGATGCCGATCTTCGTTTCCTTCAGAAGGCCGGCCTCCACCTGCAGGTTCATCTCATTGTCATCCACAATGAGCAGCTTCGCCTCCGGCGCCTCAAAGCTCTGCCGGTAAATCTCCCGTTTCGCCGCCGCGGCATGCGCCAGCTGTTCCATGCTGCCGATCTGCGTCGGCACCACGATCTCCTGCGTGACGGACATGGTGAAGGTGGAGCCCTTGGTATAAATACTGGAAACCGAAATCTCCCCGCCCATGAGGTCCATGATCTGCTTCACGATGGAAAGCCCCAGGCCCGTTCCCTCGATGTTGCGGTTTTTCTCCTCATCCACGCGTTTGAAGGCGTCAAAGAGATGCGGTATGGCCTCCTTCTTGATGCCCATGCCGGTATCCTCGACACGGGCCGTCATCCGGATATGACTGTCATCCAGACGGTCGCCCTGCACCGAAAGCGTGACGGAGCCCCGCTCCGTGTACTTCACGGCATTGTTCAGCAGATTCACCAGCACCTGCTTGATCCGGACCTCGTCCCCGTAGAGCATGACGGGCAGGGTTTCATCCACATGCACCTGAAACTTCAGCCCCTTCTCCTTCGCCCGCGCGGCAATCATCTCCGTGGCCTCCGTGATGATGGAAGCCGTATCATAGGCAACGGGCACGATCTCCATCTTGCCGGATTCCATCTTTGACACATCGAGGATGTCGTTGATCAGCGAAAGCAGCATGTTGGAGGCGGAATGCACCGATTCCAGCCGTGTCACCGTTTCCTCTGTCAGCGTCTCATCCCGGAGAAGGAGCTCGTTCATGCCGATGATCGTGTTGATCGGTGTGCGGATCTCATGGGACATAGAGGAGAAAAAGCGGTTCTGCGCCTTGTTCAGGTCTTCGATTTCATCGCGCTGCTGTTCCAGTCTCCTGCGGTCCTGTCCGAACATGTACAGCTGAAACGCGATTGCCGTAAACGCCAGGATAAAGGAAATGATCATTTCCGTGAATGCGTTGATGTAGAGCACCCTCTGTTCCGGAATCACCATCAGGGACGGATACGCATAGGACAGCAGAAAACAGGCGATCACGGCCGCCAGATCCGCGGCGATCAGGACGGTTCTGAGGATTCCCTTCGCCGCCATGAGAATAAAAATGAGGGAGGAGATGGCATAATTGAACGCGCCGGCATACACACCGCCCTCCATGATAAAGCAGTAGGGCATCAGCGCGAACATCATGCCGCAGGCGCAGAGCGCAGTACCGGTCTGCGTATGTCCCGTGCGGACGGCAATCAGTACCGTCAGGCCGTATGCCAGCAGCATTCCGGAGAAAAAGAGCAGGCGCAGCAGCTGAAAGTCCACGATGCTGATGATCACCAGCCAGATGAGTACCGTGCTGATTCCGACAGGCGCAAACAAACGGAATCTCCGTTCGTAAGCGTCCGCCTCCGGATCCCTGATGACGGCAATCCAATCCTTCCAGAATCTCATCCCTGCGGGTTCCCCCGTTCCTCTGCATTCACGGCCTTCGCCGCGCCTGCCGCGCCTCCGGAAAGAACCTGCGCCAGTGTGCGCTCCAGTTCCTTCCGCTCGATCGGCTTTGCGACAAAGCCGTCAAAGCCTTCCCTGATAAACATTTCTCTTGCGCCGGAAACGGCATTGGCGGTCAGGGCGATGATCCGCGTGCTCCTGCCCGTCTCCCGCAGCAGGTCGCGGATGCGGTGCGCCGCCTCCACGCCGTCCATTCCCGGCATCATGTGATCCATGAAGACCGCGTCGTACTCCCTTTCGCGGATCCTTTCGATCGCTTCGGGGCCGCTGCCCGCGGTCTCCACCTCCATGCCGTAATGCGAAAAGATGCCCTCCGCCACAATCAGATTCATCTGCTCGTCATCAACGACCAGCACCTTCACGCCGTCGAAGCGCACCTCGCTGTCCCCGTACAGCGCCTCCTTCGCCTCCTGCTCATGCGAGCTGTTCAGCACCTCCACCAGCGGAACGGCGTAGAGCGGTTTCATGAGAATCGTAATACGGGAAAAGGGAGTCGGCCGGAAATCCCTTTGCGCCACCACAATGACCTGCATCTCTTTGCAGAGGGCATCAAAATAAGAAGGCGCCTCCGCATACTCCGCATCCGACATGAACAGATGCGTGAAGGAATGCGCCTCCACCAGGTCCTGACAGTCCTCCAGCGTCACCACCCGCTGCACGGTGATCGCCTGGGAGCGGACGACGTGCCCGATCATTCTGAGGTAATATTCCAGCACCCTGGGCGAGGCAAATTTATTCTGACGCTGGTAAAAGGCCACCTGCAGTCCCGGCACATTCTTCACCTCCATGCACCGTTCCTCCTCCGCCACCTCCTGCGGCAGGGACACATGGATATTCGTGCCCTCTCCCGGCACGGATTCGATCTTCATGAAGCCGCCCATGGCCTGCACGATCCCGTAAACGATCCGAAGCCCCAGACCGTAGCCGGTATTCTCGCGGTTGCGCTCGGCGTCCTCCTGATAGATGCCCTCCCTGAGGCGCTCCAGCACTTTCCCTGACATGCCGATGCCGGTATCCTTCACCTCCATGCAAAGGTTGATTCCGTATTCCTCGGGAATGCGGTAGATGTTGAGATACACACCGCCGCCGCGTTTCGTGAACTTGATCGCGTTGTCCGCAAGGTGCAGCAGGATCTTTTTGATACGCCGCTCGTCGCCGATGAGCCGGCGCGGCAGATTGGCGTCCACATCCACGATGATTTCCGGAAGGTCCTTGCGCCGGTCAATCCCGAGCGCGGTGACCGCATCGTTGACCATGGAGGTGACGCTGTAAACCCCCTTTGTCAGGGTGAAGCGTCCCGTCTCGATCTCCGTGAAATCCAGGATGTCATCCACCTGGTCCGACAGTCTCCTGCCCGCCTCCAGGATATGCGCGGCATCCTGTCTGTCCTCTTCCTCCGCAAGCCGCCCCTCCATCACGCTGCTCAAGCCCGTCACGACATTGACGGGGGTGCGCAGCTCATGCGAGACGTTCGCCATGAAGTTTTCCGTGCGTTTGCGCATGAAATCCAGTTCGTCGATCACGCGCAGGGCATCCGCCCGGTCCCCCTCATGCTTGCGGATGATATTGAGACCGATGCGGTAGATGATAAACACGCAGGCCGTATGCAGCATCAGCTGGGAAACCAGAAGCGAATCCACTGCCATGCCGCTTTCGCCGCGAAGAAGAAAGACGATCTGGCAGCCCAGAAGAAAGAGATACATCAGAAAGCCCGCATGCAGGATTCCCCGCTGTTCCGTCTGGGAAAAGAGCGCGAGCACCAGCGCGCACATGATGGCGATCCCGTAGAGAGAGGTGGGGTGCACGCCGTCAAAGATGACGACCGCAAAGGAGCAGACGGCATACATCCGGATCCGTTCCCGTTCCGTGAGGAGCCTCCGGATATACATCACCCAGCAGATGCCGGCACCCAGAAAGAGGAAGGGCAAAAGCCATACCTCCCGCCACCCGAGGGAAATGGCGCTCGGCGTCACGCTGATCACCGCGACCGTCATCACGGAAACGATGATCAGTTCAATGCCGCGCCTGCGCTGGAACTCCTCCCTTTGCCGCCCCGGCAGTCCTTCTTCCGTATGCGTCTGTTTCTTTCCGTTTTCCGCTGCCAAGGGCTCATTCTCCGGTGGCGGCATTGCCGCAAAGTTCCAGATGCTCGGCGTCCTTCGACAGTGCAGCCGCACCGATCATGCGGGCGCCGGATTTCAGGGCATGCACCTTGATGGTATAGTTTTCGTAATCTTCGTTTTCGAAGTAGGATTCGATTTCCGCGGCGTTCCGCTCCGCGTTTTCGCAAAACTGCCGGAGGGTCCGTTCGATCAGCTCGTCCGTGATGAGCAGGCGCATGGCCTCCTTGAAATCCAGTGCCTGCAGGGAGGCGTAGATCGCACGGACGTCCGTACCCTGCGACGCGTTCCCCGGCTGCACCGCATCCGCCTGCGCAATCGGGCGCAGCTCCTGCGGGGAAGCGGCACTCCCCGCGGCCGCATCCTTCGGCATCCGCACCACCTTCCCGGCGGGCAGATACTGCATGAGGGTCTGCTCCAGCGCCTCTCCCTCCACAGGCTTTGACAGGTAATCCGTGAAGCCCTCCTCCAGATAGCGGTCTTTTGCGCCCTGCACGGCGTCCGCCGTGAGCGCGATCACGGGCGTCTCATGGTTCATCCCGCCCTCCTGGGCGCGGATGTGCTGCAGGGTTTCCGTGCCGTTCATGCCAGGCATCCGCTGGTCCATGAGGATCAGGTCATAGGGGGTATCCTTCGTCAGGGTCAGGGCCTGCGTACCGCTTAGGCAAAGCTCCAGCAGCACCATCGTTTCCTTCAGCAGGCCCTCGATGACCGTCAGGTTCATTTCCGTATCATCCACTACAAGGATCCGGGCGCCCGGCGCGCGGAAGGTCTCGTGATAAACCTTGGCGCTCTCTAAGCTGTGCTCTAACTTCTCGCGGAAGTTGCCGATCGGAAGCGTGGAAAGCACGCGCTGCGGCAAAACGGCGGTGAAGACAGATCCCTTCCCGTAGGAGGACTCCACCGAAATGCTTCCGCCCATCAGCTGCAGCAGATTTCCCGTGATGGCAAGCCCTAAGCCCGTGCCCTCGACCGTCTGGTTGCGCTCGATGTCCACGCGCTCGAACTGATGGAAGAGCTTGTCGCGGTCCTCCTCGCGGATGCCGATGCCGGTGTCCTTCACCTCAATCTGCAGCGCGATCGTCTGTATGCCCTCTGTCTTTGCGCTTCCCTCCACCTGCGGCAGGGCCTCCACGACCGCGCCCTCCGCCTTTTTCACGGAAAGCATAACGCTCCCCTCATCCGTGTATTTCACGGCATTGTTCAAGAGATTCGTGATGATCTGGCGGACGCGCACCTCATCGCCGGAAAGCTTGTCCGGCAGCATCTCGTCCACCTCCACATGGAACTGCAGGTTCTTTGCCTGCGCACGGAAAAGAATCATGTTGCTGACATCGTTCAGCACGGAGGACAGGCGGTAGGGAGATTCCACGATCTCCATCTTCCCCGCCTCGATCTTGGAAAAATCCAGAATATCGTTGATGATGGCAAGAAGGTTTTTGCCTGCGCTGTCCACGTTGGCCGCGTAATGCGTGATGTCGGTAAAGGCCTCCGCACTCTCCCGCTCTTTTGTCCTTGCCCCGGCATGCTCCCCCTCCCTTAAGATCATCTCGTTCATGCCCAGCACCGCATTGATGGGGGTGCGGATTTCATGCGACATGTTGGCAAGGAAATCGGACTTGGACCGGTTGGCGGCATCCGCCTTTTCGCGGGAGGCCTCCAGCTCCTCCATCGTTTCCATCAGCCTGAGGTAATCCGGCGTCTCCGCGGAGAAATAGAAAATCAGGAGGCCGATCGACACCCCGAGGTAATTCACGAGCGGTTGGGCGCCGAGTGCCGCCTGCATGCCGAAGGTGACAACCGAAATCAGAAAGGCCGTCACGATCGAGAGCTTCGCGCGGAGGTTCAGTTCGTTTCCCTTGCGGACAAAGCCCAGACAGAAGATCATGTAATACAGTTCGATAAAGTAGCCGACGAGCGCACGGAACCACCCGGACGCAAAGACGGGCGTGTCCGGGGATGTGGCACGCGGGAACATCAGGATGAAATAGCCGACAAGAATCAGAACGGAAAGATACAGCAGCGCCCGGTTAAAGATCCGGACCGCCTTCGGCACGGCATCCTCGCCGAAGAAGCTCCCGATGTATCCGGAAAGGTAATAGGTGACAAAGATATTGCCCGCATAGGCGGCCAGGTGGAAAAACAGCGCCAGCCGGACCGGTGTACCGATATCGGCATGGCGCGTGAAATAACTGATACATGTAAGGGCAGTGGAAACCGTGACCACAACGGCCGTAATCAGAAAGCGGCGGCTGCGTCCCTTTGCCCCGCCGGACTGTACCGCCACAACGATACAGAGGGCGACATCAAACAGCAATGCCGTCAGTGTGATATAGAGTTCCTGCAGGGTTTCAAGAACGCTCAGTTCCCCCATCTGTCATCCCCGCTTCGCTTCCTGTTCGAAGTACTCCTCGATTTTGGAAAGAATTTCCGACTGGGGCAGGGACTTCAAAAGGTAATTGACGGGATTCAGGCTCATTACCTGGATGATGGATTCCCTGTCGTTTTTGGAGGTCAGGAACATCACGGGGATGTCCTTGGTATGCGTTTCGGAGCGGATCATTTCGAGAATCTGCGGCCCCTTGATGACGGGCATCTCATAATCCAGAAGCACCAAATCCACCTCCGTGTTCACCAGCATCTGGATCGCGTTCATGCCGGAATTGGCGGTATAGACACGGTAACGCCCGGAGAGCATGTCCTTCATCGTGCGAAGCATCGTGGCATCGTCATCCACGATCAGGATGCGCTTGCTTTCGCTTAAGCGCTGCACCTTCATCGCCTCCATGGCCATGCGGTCCACGACCTCGTCCGTGCGGAAGGGACGGGTAAAGCTTCCCTTCAGGTCCCCCGGCGGGAAGTCCTTTAAGGTCTCTTCGATCTCATCCTTGGAGCCGATCGCGAAGAAACGCACATTGTGCTCCTCCACCTGGTCACGGATGTACGAGAGCACCTCCGTCAGCCGCGTCTCCGTTCCCTGCATGAAAAGGATCCAGATCTCCGGCATGTCCGAAGGGTCCCCCGCCGCGCGGGAAATCTCCGTCACGTTGGCCTTCACCTGCATCACCTGAAAGGCGCCCAGCGTAAGTCCGTCGATCAGTGCGTTCGCGATCATGGATTTCTTTTCCGATATAAAAAGAATTCGCTTTTCCATCGCCCTTACCCCTGTCATCAAAGTAATGTAATACCTTTATCAGTATACCATATTCCTTCGGGATGCAAAAGGACGCAAAAGACGGCGTTAGTTTACTGTCAGTTGGATAAAACGAGAAATCTCCCTTTGAGAATGGCCTTGAACCACTGCCGCCTACATCTTATCCGCTTTCTTCCTGTCCGTCAAATGTTACCGATCTGTTCCCTGATGGCAAGTATCTT
>JAFSPF010000128.1 GCA_017443065.1 Lachnospiraceae bacterium | reverse complement strand
GAAGGGTGTGCTGTTCTTCGGTTATCCCTCAGCGGATTTCACCTATAGCAAGGGCATCAGTGATAAAATCACCTCGAATGACGGAAAGATCGAAATGACCTTCAACGCATACGGCAGCGGCACCGCATCCCCCGAACAGCGCCATCAGAAGCTGGACGGACTGGCATCGGAAGCGGAGTATTCCTCCACGGAAACCACGATCGCAGGCTATGATGCCCGCGTGGTCAAATACATCGACTCTACGATGTTCAACAGACCCACGATGGATGTCCTGATCGACATCACCGGCTCGCAGGATACCTATGTGCTGCTGCATGTCAGCGTGTACGGCAAGGCCATGGAGGATCTGGACGCGGATGAGATTTTCGCCATCCTGAATTCGATGCACTTCTGATCCGGGGAACAGGGTGTAAAACCCGCGTTACGCATTCAATCGGTAACGCGGGTTTTTTGATGGTTTCATTATCTGTGTCGAAGCGCAGGATTATGATCTCTTCTCTTTCTTTTCCAGCGCGGCACGCAGACATTCAATTTCCTGTGCCTGCTGTTCGATCTCCTGATCCTTCTGTTCGATCTCCTGTGCCTGCTTCCGGTTCTCGCGTTTTTGGCGGCGCAGTTCTTTTTCCGCGCGATCTGCTCTCCCCTTGATCGACGCATAGTCGTGCAGGTACCTTTCATGCATTTCCAAAAGAGCACGTTGCTTGAGTTCCGCGTTTGATTTCGCCATCTTCTCCGTCACCTCCATGAATACCGGCCAGATCGATATGTCTTAATGATAGCGCATCAGCCCCTTCAGGGCACGCTTTGATTTTGACATGACCATATGGAACATCATGTCGTTCATCAGCGTGAAACGAATGGGGCCGGAGGCCTTCTCAACTGCGAGGTGTCACATTGCTCCTTTGTAAAACCCCTCAAATGTAGGATGTGCGGAGACGGGGGTTTTGCTACAGTAGGAATGACGAAAAGCATATGTTCCCGGTAACGGGCTGAGAAAACGGCGCAAAAGGAGGAATATGATGAAGACAAGGAGGATCACGGGACTTTTGGCGATGGCGATGACGGTGTCGCTCGCGGGCTGCGGCGGCGGAGAGGCACCGGCGCCGACGCCCGCAACACAGGCATCCACGGCGCAGGAAGCGCCTGCGGCACCGGTAGCGGTCAAAAACGAACTGGATCAGGCGAATCCGATCCCGTCCTACAGCGGGAGTCTGTCGCTGACGGAGACGACCTTTGGCGCACAGCAGATTGCCGTCGCAACGACAGCGGACATGAGCATCAGCGAAACGGCTGAGGACGTGACGGTAGCCTCCGCCGACGGCACGTGGAGCATTCTGTTCCGTCCGTTCGGCAATCACCAGAAGGAAACCCTGATCAACAACATTTCCAATTATTATGTCTCTGCGGGACTGGAGGTTTTCCCGGACCGGAGCGAGGCGAAGACAAACTTCGCGGGCTTTGACGCGGAGATCTTTGCAAGGAACATCGACGAGCAGTATTACAATGCGCAGGAGGAAGAGTACATCCCCTCCGTCAACATCATCCTGGATTACGGTGACACGATCGTGGGCGAATGGGCCGGTATGCGCATCCGGCTGCAGACGGAAGATTATGCAAAGACGCCCAACATCTATGAGGTTCTCGCAAGAGAGGATGTCCGTGCGGTGCTGAACAATTTCCGCATCATCGAGGGCGACGCCGGGCAGACCCTTTCTGCGGGCGGCATCACCGTGACCGTCCCGAGCCGCTGGGGCGGACATGACGAGAGCGAGACCGGTCCCTGGGCGGGCATTTACGGGGAAAGCATGGGCGCGGTGTATTTCAGCACGGCGACACCCTCTGACCCGTCAGAGGCGGCGGCAAAACGCGGCGGGGAAACCTTTGACTGGTCCTGCGGCGGCACGGAGTATACCGGTGAGATCTACAACTGGAAGATGAATCCGGATGACGAGGACAAATACACGCTGTCGCTTTTTGCGCCGTTCAGCAATGACGTCTGCCTTTCGGTCAAACTGATCCTGAAGGAAGGGAACGGGGATCCGGAGGTGCTGAAGAGTTTCATCGAAACAGACACCTTCCGCAACATGATCAGCTCCGTTTCGCTGGATGAGAGCGGGCTGCCCGTTCGTTGGACGAGTGTGGATGACAGCGGCCTGGTCCGTACGGCGGAAGGCATCATCAGCGGCTATGAGGGAACGGACGCGGTCGTGGAGATTCCTGCCGTGATTTTCGGTGTGGAGATCACCGGCATCGCCCCGGGCGTCTTCATGAATAACAACACCATCACCTCCGTCAAGCTCCCCGAGACGATGGAACACATCGGAACCAATGCGTTCAGAAACTGCGCCAATCTGCAGACGGTGGACTTCGGCGGGACACAGAGTATCGGACAGACGGCCTTTGCGGAATGTGCAAACCTGAGGGATGTGGAACTGCCGGAAAGAGTGACATCGGTCGGTCCCAATGCTTTCCTGCAGGCGGGCAGCGGGAGTTTCACGGCGCTTGGCGGCACATCCTACGCGGATTCCTGCTTTGAAAACAGTACTTTTGAAAGCATCACGATCGGGGACCGGAGCGACCTTTCCGCGTCAGGGATTTTCTTCAAGGCGCAGGCGCGGGAAATCACCCTCGGGAAAGACATCCCCTCGCTCGGCATGGGCTGCTTCGGTACGACGGAACAGTTACGAAACGTGACCCTTTCGGAAGGCCTGGAAAGCATCGGAGACTCCTGCTTCGCATGGACTTCGGCACCGTTCATCCGCATCCCGGAGGGCGTGCGTGAGATCGGGGCACAGGGACTTGTCACGGAAAACGCGGTGATCATCCTGCCCTCCACCCTGGAATATATCGCCGGACTCGGCGTGCAGGGGCAGGTGGTGATGCTCCTTGCAACGGACGTGCAATTGGAAGAGTCCGCCATTGAGACATTGACGCTCCTTCTTCCGACGGTTTACGGGGAAGAGGATTTCTCCTTCCCGCTGGATTCCGGTCATGTGAGTTGCGAAAGGGTGAGAATTGCCATGGACGCCACCGTTGCACAGAGCGATGCGATGGATGAATACCTTGTGGCGCAGGGTTATGATACGATCAGTTGGTTCGGAATCAGCGAAGAATTATTCCGCTATCATCCGGATGATTTTACCCTGGAGAAGGGCATCATCACCTCCTATACCGGCACGGATACGGACATCTGCACGCCGATGTATTCGCAGGACGGTAAGTATTTCGGATACGGTATCGCGGAAGGCGCATTTGCAGGAAGCGGTGTCAGGAGTATTGCGATTTGTTCGGATGTTCAGCACGTGCATAACGGTGCATTCCGTGGATGTGAGAGTCTGACGGATCTCTGGTTTTCCACAGACATCCTGAGTGCTCCTACTGAAGAGTGGTATGAATATGGCGACGCCGCACTCGCGGACATCCCGGCTTCCGCCACCGTGCACCTCCCCGCAAGCCTGACGGATGCGGAGCGCAAGGAGGTCGAAGACTTCCTGAAGTCCAAGGGTCTTCCGGACGGCGTAACCTTTGATTATTACAGTCTGAGGTAAGGAAACCGAAGAGGACGGTTCTTTTGTCACACAAAAACCCGCGTTACGCATTCAACCGGTAACGCGGGTTTTTCAGGCACAGCAGAATATGATAGAATTGAACTACCATTAAAGAGCTGACGGAGCAGGCATGGATATCTGGTTTGAACAGGTTACAATTGAAAAGCTTTCGCTGTCCGCTGCGTTTCAGAACATCGAGGTCTCCGTGGTCGCGATGCTCTTTAACTTTCTGCTGCTGATGATCGTGGAGACGCAAAGGATCCGGCAGAGGCAGGAGCCGATGGTGTTTTCCTTTGTTCTGGGCGCCATCCTCTTCGCCAATGCGATGACCTGTCTGTATGTGTTTTGGCCTGCGCGGACATCGGAACCGGAGACGCGGTGATCTGTATTCTGCAGGCGCTTACCCTGATGTGTAACACGATCGTCAGTTACATGTTTGCCGCCTACGTCTTGTATTTCCTGAACCGCACCTTGCGGGAGAGCTCCAGAATGCCCTTCATCAACCGCGCGGTCGTAGTGCTGGAGGCGGTGCTGCTTACCGGCTGGCTCATCTATGCGGTTCCGTATATCCGGAGGACAAACACGCTGATCCGCCCGACGGGCCTTTTTTACATTCTGATTGCCTTTGTCGTGCAGGTCTGGCTCATGCTCTACGCCCTGATACTGATTTTCCGGAAGCGTGAGCTTTTGGGAAGCCGGGCGCAGATCACGGTGTTTACCACCTTCTTTCTGACGATCGCGGCGGTTCTGATTCAGGCTGTGATCGGCAGGGCGCCGGTGATCAACTACCTCGGCGCGACCTTCGGCATGTTCGTGTTTTATTTTAATGTGGAGACACCGGATTACATCCGGCTCACGGAAACGATGCAGGAGCTGGAGGACGCAAAAAGGGAATCCGACATCGCCTCGGAATCCAAGAGCTCCTTCCTCGCCAACATGTCCCACGAGATCCGCACGCCGATCAACGCGGTGCTTGGCATGAACGAGCTGATCCTGCGCGAGTCAAGGGACGAGACCGTCCTCGGCTATGCGGGCAATATCGAGCGCGCGGGCAATAACCTCCTTGCCATCATCAATGATATTCTTGATTATTCCAGAATCGAAAGCGGCAGGCTCGATCTCAATGAGCAGCCGTATAACCTAAGCAGCGTCATCAATGATGTCCACAGCATGATCCTCTTCCGGGCAGCCGGTAAACAGCTGGAAATCGGGATCAGGGTGAATCCGCAGATCCCCGACGTGCTGCTGGGCGACGAGGTCCGGATCCGGCAGATCGTCACCAACCTCATGAACAACGCCGTGAAGTATACGAATGAGGGTGAGGTGGTGCTGGAGGTGGGGATGGCACCGCATCCGTCCCCCGCGGGGGAAGCCCCCGTGCAGGAAGAGGGCTGGATCCTTCTCGAAATCACGGTCCGTGACACCGGCATCGGCATCCGCAAGGAGGACCTGGAAAAGCTCTTCCGCAAATTCGAGCGCTTTGACATGAAGCGTAACAACACGATCGAGGGCGCGGGTCTGGGGCTTGCCATTACCAACAATCTTGTCGATCTCATGGGCGGAACGATCGAGGTGGAGAGTGCCTACGGCGAGGGCAGCGTCTTTACCGTGCGCATTCCGCAGCCGGTCGTGAATCCCGCGCCGATCGGCAACTTTGAGGACGCCTTCCGCCGGAGCGCCAGCAGGCGCACAGACTACAGACCCTCCTTTGTCGCGCCCGCGGCGCGGCTGCTGGTGGTGGATGATTCGGACATGAATCTGATTGTTGCAAAAAAAATACTGGAGCCGACAAGGGTTCTGATCGATACCGCGATGAGCGGCTTAAAGGCACTTGCCATGACGCAGGATACGCCCTATGATCTGATTTTCCTGGATCAGCGGATGCCGGGCATGGACGGCGAGGAGACGCTGCGCTATATCCGCAACCAGGCGGAGGGCGTCAACCGGGAAACGCCCGTGATCTGTCTGACGGCGGACGCGGTGGGAGATGCCAGGGGGCGTTATGTGCAGAAGGGTTTTACGGATTATCTTTCCAAGCCCGTGGATGGCGAAGCGATTGAGCAGATCGTAAGGCAATACCTTCCGGCGGAAAAAATATCGGAGGAGGTGCCGGAGGAAGTGCCATCCGCACAGCACGACACCGTAAGGGGAGAAGACGGGCGCGGGAAGAAAGACGTACCGAAGCTGACGGAAAAGGCGATGCGTTCGCTGTATGGCAAGGACAGCTCCTTAAGCTTCCGCAATGCCTTAAACAACTGTGTCGATACGGAGACCTTACAGGAGGTCATTTTGGAGTTCTGCAGAGAGGCCCCCGGCATGATCGCGGAGATAGAAGCCTTTCTGAAGGAAGATCAGATCAGGGATTACACGGTGCGGATACACAGAGTGAAGAGCTCCTCCCGCACGATCGGCGCCATGCAGCTTTCCGAGGACGCAAGGTTCCTGGAAGAGTGCGGTGAGCGTAACGATACGGATGCCATACGGGAGAAGACGCCGCAGCTGATCGAAGATTACAGGGCCCTGTGCGCGTTTTTTGAAAAAGAACTGAAGCTGTCGGACGCTTTGGACAGAGAGGAGAAAAGATCGTGACAATCCTGCTGGTCGATGACGAAAACATCAATCATATCATTGCAAAACGGATCCTCCGGGAGGAGGGCGCTTTGCAATCCGTGTTTTCCGGAGAAGACGCGTTGCAATATTTAGGGGAAGGGCAGCTGCCGGATCTCATCCTGATGGATATCATCATGCCCGGCATGAACGGCCTGGAAACCTACCGCGCCATCAAGGAAGAAGCGGCGTGGAAGGACATCCCGCTGATTTTCCTGACGGCCAGGGATGACAAGGAAACGGAAGCGGAGTGCCTTGCGGAGGGCGCAAAGGGCTTTGTCCCGAAACCCTTCTCGCCGGAGGAGCTGCTTGGCATGGTGCGACAGGCGACCGGGAGTACTGCCGACTGATGCAGGGCGGACGAAGCGAAAAAGAGACCGGGGAAAGCGCGCGCATCCGTCTTTTTGAAAGCGCACTGCGGGAAACAAAGCCGCAGATCGATGAAGCGGCCCGCTTGCTGCAGCGGCTCAAAACGGAAACGCTTCCGGAAGAAACGAAGCGCCGGCTCTTTGCGGAAATCGCGGTCCTGATGACCTTTGTCAAGCGGCACGCCAACCTGAAGCTGCTGGAGGAAGTGCAGAAGACGCTTCCGTTGCAGGAGCTTCATTTTTGTCTGAGGGAATCGGCGGAGGCACTGGCACTGCTTCCTGTCAGCATGCTGTACACGCAGGAAATGCAGGCGGAGGAAACGATGGATTCCGCGCGGATGTGGCAGATGTATGACCGCTTTGAGGCGGAAATGGAAGCGGTCCTTTCGCAAATCGACCGGCTGAGGATGCAGCTTGTCAGCACGAAGGACAGCGTGGAACTGCTGCTGCGGATGGCCGGGCGGCAGATGCCGGAAAAGGAAGCGCGGATTGTAATGCCGCTTGCGGGGACCGGGAAGGACTCCGGCGTACAGGGGGCGGAAGACGCGCGGAGCGAGGAATATCTTGCGACAAAGGTGCATATCCATGACATGCTGGGGCAGGTCCTTTTGTCAACGCGTTATTATCTGACGGAGCAGAATGTCCGTGTGACGGAGGAGGAACTGAAGGCCTCCTGGCAGCGGGTGATCGGGGAACTGCAGGGCGGACAGGTGGTGACATCCTCCGCCAAGGAACCCTTCGCGCCGGATTTGCGCAAGGCGCTTTCGGATGCCGCCACAGCCATCGGGCTGTCCCTGCATACGGAGGGGGATTTTGCAAACGCCTCCGCCGCGCTGTCCCGTGAGATCGTGCGCGCCGCGCGCGTCTGCATGACCAACGCGGTACGGCACGGTGCAGCCACCGAAATGAAGATAACACTTTCGGCACCGGGGGGCGCACGACGTCCGGGGGACGCCGGTTCTGCGCCGACCGAAGCGGAGCGGAGAGGGCGTATACGCACGGTACGCTTTGCCAATAACGGTCTTGTGCCGCGGGACGTGACGCCCGGCGGCGGCTTAAAGTCCCTGGAGAGGCGCATGGAGCAGGCGGGCGGACAGATCACATACGAGCAGGGAGAGGAGTTTACCGTGATACTCACCCTGCGGGAAGGCGGATGATGCCGGACGTCCGTGCCGATACGGGAAGGAAAAGGGTATGGGAAAAACAAGAGTCATGATTGTGGAGGATCAGGAACTGCAGCGCGGCATGCTGGAGGATATTCTGACGGGCAGCGGCCGGTATGAGATCGTCGCCTCGATCGACAACGCGGACCTTGCCGATCTGTACGTGGAAACGAAATCGGTGGAGCTCATCCTTATGGATATTTACACCGCCTTCGGCGCGGACGGCCTGGAGGCCGCGGAGCGCATCAAGGAGGAGTACCCCGGGACGAAGATCATGATCCGCACCTCCATGCCGGAGAGCGGCTGGGTGACGCGCGCAAAGGCCTGCGGGGTCGAGAGCTTCTGCTATAAGGACGTGGGCGAAGCCGCGGTGCTGGATGCCTGCGACCGTACGATGCGCGGCGAATCCGTTTATCCGGAGGAATAAAAAACCCCCCATTTGTAGGATGTTCTTTTCCGGGATTTTCGTTATGATAAGACTATCATAAGGAGGATTCCCGTTTGTAAGGAGGACGCTATGGGACTGTTTGATAAGAAATACTGTGATTTTTGCGGCAACAAGATCGGGCTTCTGGGCAACAAGAAGTTCGAGGACGGCAACATGTGCAAGGAGTGCGCGGCAAAGCTCTCGCCCTGGTTCAGCGAGAGGAAGAAATCGAACCGTGCGGAGTTAGAGGCACAGCTGCAGTACCGTGAGGAAAACAGGCAGGCGGTCGCGGCCTTTCAACCGACGCGTACGATCGGAAAAAACATGAAGCTGATGCTGGATGAGAATGCCGGCAAGTTCATGGTGACGAGCGCCTCCGATCTGATGAAGGCCAACCCGGACGTGCTGGATTTTTCGCAGGTGACGGGCTGCAGCCTGGATGTGCAGGAGAGCCGGCATGAGTTGAAGGATAAGGACAAAGACGGCAAATCCGTCAGCTTCAACCCGCCGCGCTATGAATATTCCTATAACTTCTACGTGACCATCCACGTGAATGCGCCCTACTTCGATGAAATGTCTTACTCCATTTCCAACGGTTACATCAAGACGGGAGAACAGCCGATGAATACGATGGCCTCCTCCTGGAACATGCGGCGCGCGGACATCGGTCTTCGCAGCGGCGTGGACAGGTACAATGAATATCTGGCCATCGGCAATGATATCAAGGAAGCCGTGGATTACATGCGCTCGCGCGGACAGGGCGGCATGATGCAGGGACAGCCGATGGTGCAGCCGTTCCCGCAGCAGGCGCCGCAGATGCAGCAGACCGGATTCCAGCAGGCGCCGCAGATGGTGCAGCCCGGATTCCATCAGGCCCCGCAGATGATGCCGCAGACGGAAAGCATCTGTCCGCACTGCAACGCACGTCTGGGCGGCGGCGCGAAGTTCTGTGAGTACTGCGGCGGACAGGTCGCCTGACGGACCGCGTGAAGGCTTCCTTTGAGACTCCGGTATAACAGCTCCGGCATAGCGGCGGCGGGGACGGTTCCTTTGTCTCACAGCTCCACGCTTGTTTCCCCCGCACGCACCGCGGCCATGATCTTTGCGGCAGCTTCCTTTGCGTAGCGCCGTATGTTCTCCGGATCCGTGGGGATTTCGCCCGTATAGATAATCCGGATGCCGGTCTCTTTGCCCGCCGCATTCAGCTGCGTGCGCACATCCGCCTGCGCCTCATTGAAGCTGCCGCTCTGTATGGCATCCAGCACTTCCCGCCAATCCGCGAGCAGCTTTTCCTTCTGCGCTGCAGTCGATTCTCCGCGCTCATCCTTTTCCAGAAAATACCTTGTGGCAATCAGGACGCGCCCCGTGTCGGTATGGACGTGCCTTCTTGCGCGCTGCAACAAAGCGGCATCGGCCTCCGCTGCCCCGTTCATCTCTTCATCCAGAATCTCATACGCTTTGCGCCGGTACGCATCGCCCTTCTCCCAGGCGGTACGGAGCTTCTCCCGGAAGGCTTCTTCGGAAGGGTCAGCGCTTTCCTCCGGAAACAGGAGCGCTTCGATCTCCCGCAGCAGCGCACCCACCGCACGGTTCATTCTCTCATAAATGTCTTTTTGTTCCATGAAAAAGTTACTCCGCGTTTTCTTGCAGCTCTGTTTACCCGTATATTTTCCGTCAAATCCGCCGGATCTGTCAAATAACATCATCTGACATGCATAAATTCATGGCAAGACGACCCTTTCTGTGATAAGATAGTGGGTGCAACTGTTCGCAAACGGGGTAATATAAATGGCGGCAAAGAAAAAGACAAATCCGGTTCGCGTTCTGATCGTGGAGGATCAGGACATCACGACAAAGCTGTTTGAAACCTTTCTGACGGCTTCCGGCAGGTATCTTGTCGCGGGTACGCTCAAGAATGCGGACATCGCACCGGCCTTTTGCGCAAAGGGCGGGATCGATCTCATCCTGATGGATGTCTATACGGAACTAGGTGCAAGCGGTCTGGAAGCCGCATCACAGATCAGAAAAGACCATCCGGACATCAAAATCGTGATCATCACCTCGCTTCCCGAGGTCAGTTATATCAGCCGGGCAAAGGAAGCCGGTGTCAACAGCTTCTGGTATAAAGAAGCGGGAGAAAGTGCGCTTCTGGAAATCTGTGACCGTACGATGCAGGGAGAATCCGTTTACCCGGACGAGTCTCCCGCGCTGCCGCTGGGTCTGATCAGCAGCCGTGAGCTTACGGCAAGGGAGCTGGACATCATCCGCGAGGTGGCCCGGGGTCTTACCAACAACGAAATCGCGGAACGTCTGTATCTTTCTCCGAATACCGTCCGCGATTATGTCAAGGATGTCCTTCTGAAAACCGGTTTCCATACCCGGACGGAACTCGCCGTCCGCGCCAGGGAAACGGGTCTGGTGATTCCCGAATAATAAGTCGCCCTTTGCGTAAGGGCAAAGCGTGATCTTGAAATGCGCCAGGCAAAGAAAGGAAACCAATTGCATCACAAACTGCATAGTTGCAATATAGCATTTACCTCGTCATTTGTAATTGCCTGTTTTGTATCATCCTGATAACGCTTTTGATGGAAGAAGGTTATTTCTATATCGTCATCTACCTCGTGATGGAATCTACACTTTGAAATGAAATCATTCCCAATCAAACCGATATTTTCTTCAATATCCACAATCAGATAATAAAAAAACTGTTCTATCGGCGTACCGGAAAGTAAAACATTTTTGGCACAAATCAAAAAACCCTGCATCTCGTTACCTGAAGCCGAGCGGAACAGTTTTTTCTGCGTTTTATTGCAAATCTCCGCCAGAAAGCGCTCTTTGTCGATATTTGTGGAAACCAGCGCATTCAAAGAAATAATGGTATTGATTGCGCCGGTATCAAATTTCATAGTTATAACAGAGCCGCTATCATCTAAATTTGCAAGCCCCATGTAATATGCGCCTGAGTTTTCGATGGCTTTAATCAATACTGTATGCCTCCGCTTCGCTCATGTGCTTCATAATGGCATAGTTTTCCTTGCCGTAGTCAGATTTGAACACCTTCCATAACTGCGGATTATACTCTTTTGCGGATGCATAAGCCACTATTTTTGTTTTGTCCGGTTCAAAGACACTATCTCTTACCGCGATGGAGTCACAACCCATATGCTGGAAAGCAAAGTCCAAATACTTTACGGTGAGGGGACTTTCGTAAAAAATGAGTCCGTCAGCCTCTGAATACGTCATGACAATCTCACCTCCGATCTGTCAATTACGACACACCTTTATCATAACACAAATAGGCGATAAACAAAAATATCTTTGTCAAGTACTGCTTTTGCTCGGGATTCCCCTTCTTTGCTTTATTGATTAGCATTAAACACATATCCTGCCAAATCGTTTATAATGCAATATATGATGTTCCCCGGGAGGCAGCTCCACGGAGGATGGTTTGTAATCGCAGGAAGGTGTATTTGTTACTAATCCCTGCCGAAAGGAGTTATCATGTACGAATGCGTGAATTGTGCAGCCCCGTTGCGTTTTGATATTGATACGCAGGCGCTGTTGTGTGACAGTTGCGGCTCACACTTTGATCCCTCCACATTTCATGATGCAGGGAAAGAGGTTGAAACGCCGACAGATTATGATGTGCGTGTCTTTACCTGCCCGCAGTGCGCCGGCGAGATTATGGCGATCAACACAACCGCCGCCACTTTTTGTTCATTTTGCGGCGCAAACGTCATACTGACAGAGCGGATCAGCATACAGAAGAAACCGGAATATATCATTCCCTTCCGGAAAAATAAAAATGACTGTATCAACGCATACAAAAAAATGCTGCGACGCTCGCTCTTCGCTCCGCGTGCGCTTCGGGATCAGGATCATCTGTCCCGCTTCACCGGCATCTATATGCCTTACTGGCTTTTCGGCGCAGAGGTCGATGATACCGTTACAATCCCGGGAAAAACCGCCCTGCGTGCGGATACTGCATTCGAGCAGTCAACGAGGTATGCCTTAAAAACGCAGATACAGGCATCTTATTTCGGCGCTTCGCGTGACGCGTCCCGCGGTTTTACAGATGTCTTCTCCGATGCTGTTTCTCCCTTTGACAGCAGTGAACTGAAACCCTTTTCCCCTGCTTACTTCTGCGGGTTCTTCGCGGATATCCACGATATTCCGTCTGAGAATTATAAAGAGGATGTCACAAAAATGATTGCCTCGCATCTATACCGGAGCGTGGCAACCACCGGTGAACTTCGCAACTACGACATCGATACCGAGAATGTGAGTGACAAGGTCAAAATCGCCTATCTCAGGCTAAAGGAAATGGATGTGCAGCGCGCCTTCTTCCCGGTCTGGTTTCTGACCTACCGTAAACAAATGGGGAAGGGAGACGACCGTGTCGCATATGCCGTGGTAAACGGACAGACCGGGCGCATTGCCGCGGACATCCCCGTAAGCGAGGGGAAATACCTGATCTTCTCCCTCCTGCTCGCCATTCCATTGTTTCTCATGATTCACACTTTTCTGCCCCTCACGCCGCGAATGACGCTGTTGTTCGCCGCTGCCGCCGCGATTGTGACCTTTTATCTTTTTCGGAAAGAGGTGCACGATATTGCCCTGAGGGATCTGCGCCTGCGAAGGGAACTTGCAGGCTACGCGAAGGAAAGAGAAAGCAAATCGGAAAAGAAGGCTGACGTGAAAGCAGAGGACCGAATGCCAGGTATTCCCTGTATGATCGCTGCGATCTGCGCTTTGATTGTACTGTTTTGGCATCCGCTCCGGAACATATGGTATTACGGCACGTCCATTGCCGCCTACTTGTGCATCTTTGTTACGCTGTTTTCCCTTATCCGCAAATACAATCTGCTTGCGACCAGACCACTACCAGATTTCCATATGCGTACCTGGGGCAGAGCAATTCCTATCGCGCTCCTTATCTCTTCGCTGCTTTTTCCCGCATATGGACGCGCGGCAGAGGAAGCGGTTATTCTCAATGATGTAAGCGGGTTACATATTGTTTTCGAAGAGAGCAGCATGCTTGCGGAAACGATGAAGATTGCGGCCAATGCCATGTTTGCACTGTTTTTGTCGGCAATTCTCAATTATCTTCTGCTGCGACGCGTTCACCGTCTGCGTACGCCCGACCGGAAAGAAATCATTGATTCCATGCAGATCACCCGTGATCTGCGTTTTCGCGGCGCAGAAGTGACCGGTCCGGGGCCGGCGCGCAAAGATACGTCAGCTTAGGTTCTGCTCCTCCACCAGCCTTGCGCCGTGGTACATCTCGCGCAGCTTCGGCTTTTCGATCTTGCCGGTCGCGTTGCGGGGGACATCCGCGAAGATGATTTTCTTCGGGCGTTTGTAGCGCGGGAGCCCGGTACAGAAGGCATTGATCTCTTCCTCCGTACACTCCATGCCCTCCTTCACCTGGATAATGGCGGTGGCGATTTCGCCAAGTCTCTTGTCCGGCAGACCGATCACCGCCACATCATGCACCTTTTCATACGCGGCAAGGAAGTCCTCGATCTGCACGGGATAGAGGTTTTCGCCGCCGGAGATGATGACGTCTTTTTTGCGGTCGACAAGGAAGATAAAGCCCTCCTCATCCTGCATGGCCATGTCACCCGTGTGGAGCCAGCCGTCCTTTAAGACTTCCTTTGTGGCCGCCTCGTCATGATAATAGCAGAGCATGACGCCGGGGCCCTTCACGCAGAGCTCGCCCACATCCCCCTGCTGTACGGGGGTGCCTTCTTCGTTCACGATCTTTGTCTTCCAGTTCAGACCCGGGATGCCGATCGCGCCGACCTTGCGGATGTTGTCCATGCCAAGGTGCACGCAGCCGGGGCCGGTGGATTCGGAGAGACCGTAATTGGTATCGTATTTGTGGTGCGGGAAATATTCCAGCCAGTGCTTGATCAGCGACTGCGGCACGGGCTGTGCGCCGATATGCATGAGCCGCCACTGCGAGAGCGTGTAATCCTCAAGCTGAAAATCGCCGCGGTCAAGTGCGGCCAGAAGGTCCTGCGCCCAGGGCACGAGCAGCCAGACGATGGTGCACTGCTCCTGCGACACCGCCTCCAGAATGGACTGCGGGGAATTCCCTTTTAACAGCACGGCTTTGGAGCCGGTATAGAGCGAGCCGAACCAGTGCATCTTGGCGCCGGTGTGGTAGAGCGGCGGGATGCAGCAGAAGACATCGTTTTTCGTCGTCTCATGGTGCGCCGCCTCCATCTGTGCGGACTGCGCAAGCGCGCGGTGGTTGTGCAGGATCGCCTTCGGAAAGCCGGTGGTGCCGGAGGAATAATAGATCGCGGCCTCGTCCGTTTCTTCTATTAAAATCTTCGGCTGGGCGGAGGAGCAGTTGCTCACATGGAAGGAGTAATCCTCCGCAAAGGAGGGCGTGGCGTCCCCCACAAAGAAGAGCAGCATCAGCTTGTTGAACTTTTCCGCAATCCGCTCCACGCGCCCGATGAACTCCGGCCCGAAGAAGAGCACGTCCACATCGGCGAGCTTCAGACAGTAATCGATTTCCTCCGTCGTGTAGCGGAAATTCAAGGGTACGGCGATCGCGCCGGTCTTTAAGATGCCGAAATAGATTGGCAGCCATTCGAGGCAGTTCATGAGCAGGATCCCGACCTTCTGCCCCTTCATGATGCCGCGGTTGATGAGCAGATGCGCCACGCGGTTCGCCTTTTCGTCAAAGACGCCCCAGGTGATTTCCCTGCGGTAGGCCACATCGGAGGTCGGCTGGATCAGCTCGTATTCCTTCCAGGTGACACGCGCTTCCTCGTGCACCTCCGGGTTGATCTCCACGAGGGCGACCTCGTTTCCGTATAATTTGGCATTGCGCTCCAGTAAATCCGTGATCGGCATGGGCATTACCTCATTTCCGCCTGTTTGTGGTATCATATTAGGAAAACGTCGTAGGCCATTATAACGCATCCGTCAGGGAATGGCAACGAAAAACTTCTTTACTTTAAAGCGATAAAGTGATAGAGTTATTCTATTACGTTTTATGCAATCGGAAAGGATATTGATATGAAAGAACTGCTTCTGGGTAACGCGGCGGTGGCAAGGGGGCTCTATGAGGCGGGCTGCGCCTTTGTGTCCTCCTATCCGGGGACGCCCTCCACGGAGATCACGGAGGAAGCCGCAAAGTTTGATGAAATCTACTGCGAGTGGGCGCCGAACGAAAAGGTGGCGATGGAGGCGGCCTTCGGAGCCTGCCTTGCCGGCAAACGCGCCTTCTGCGCGATGAAGCACGTGGGCCTGAATGTCGCGGCGGACCCGCTCTTTACGATGTCCTATACGGGCGTGAACGCGGGACTGGTGATCGGCGTTGCCGATGACGCGGGGATGCACTCTTCGCAGAACGAGCAGGATTCGCGCCATCACGCGATCGCGGCGAAGGTCCCGATGCTGGAACCTTCGGACTCCGCGGAGGCGCTGGCCTTCACAAAGCTTGCCTTTGAGATTTCAGAGAAGTTCGATACGCCGGTCATCATCAAGATGTGCACGCGTGTCTCGCATTCGCAGTCCCTGGTGGAGACGGGGAAGCGGATGACGCCGCCCGAAAAGCCTTACGAAAAGAACATCCCGAAATATGTCATGATGCCGGGCATGGCGAAAAAACGCCATCCCTTCGTGGAAAACCGCACAAAGAGTCTGCGCACCTATTTCGAGGGCGGCGTGCAGAGCTACACGCAGGACGGCGAGACCGTCAACGTCAGCGTCAACCGCATCGAGATGCGGGAGGAGGCGGAGGTCGTCTCGCCCTTTGCGAAGCATATCGGCGTGATCACGGCCTCAACTTCCTATCAGTATGTCAAGGAGGTCTTCGGCAACCGCGTCTCCGTGCTGAAGCTGGGCGCCGCGAACCCTTTGCCGGACGAGCTGCTCATATCCTTTGCGGAGGAAGTGGACAAGCTCTATGTCGTGGAGGAGCTCGACCCCGTGATCGAGGAGCACTGCAAATCCCTCGGCATCAAGGTCGAGGGCGGCAAAAACGTGCTGTCGGTGTGCGACGAGTTTTCGCAAAACAAAGTCGCCTATGCGCTCGGCGAAAAGCCCCCGAAGGGCAGGACGCTGGACGAAGCGGTGCCGGTGCGTCCGCCCGTCATGTGCGCGGGCTGCCCGCACAGGGGCGTCTTCTATACCTTAAACAAAAACAAGTGCACGGTGCTGGGCGATATCGGCTGCTATACACTGGGTGCCGTTGCGCCTTTGTCCGCGATGGAAATGACGCTCTGCATGGGCGCTTCCATCGGCGCGACACACGGATTTTTAAAGGTGTCGGGCGAAGATGCCGCGCACAAAACGGTTGCGGTGATCGGCGATTCCACCTTCATGCATTCCGGCATGACGGGGCTTGCGAATATCGCTTATAATCAGTCCGACGCGACGGTGATCATCCTCGACAACTCCATCACCGGCATGACGGGACACCAGCACAACCCGACGACGGGCTACAACATCAAGGGAGACCCCGCGGGCAAGATCAATCTGGAAGCGCTGTGCACGGCCATGGGGATTGAGCGCGTGCGCGTGGTGGACCCCTATGATTTGAAGGCAACGGATGAGGCAATCAAAGAAGAGCTGGCGGCGGAGGGGCCTTCGGTCATCATCGCGCGCCGTCCCTGCGCACTGCTGAAAAACGTGAGGTTTGCACCGCCCCTGCATGTCAACTGCGACACCTGCATCGGCTGCACGAACTGCATGAAGATCGGCTGCCCGGCGATCTCCATGGTCACGGACGAAAACGGAAAGAAGCATGCCCGCGTCGATGAAACACTGTGCGTCGGCTGCAAGGTATGCGTGCAGATGTGCCCAGTCGGGGCCTTCGAAGGCATGACGGAAGCGGGTATTACCTACGCGGAAGGAGGACACTGATTATGGAAACGAAGAATATAATGATCGTCGGTGTCGGCGGGCAGGGATCGCTCCTGGCCTCCAAACTCCTGGGACATCTCCTGATCGAACAGGGCTATGACGTCAAGGTATCCGAGGTGCACGGCATGAGCCAGCGCGGCGGTTCCGTTGTCACCTATGTGCGTTACGGCGACAGGGTCTATTCGCCCGTGATCGACGAGGGCGAGGCGGACTTTATCGTCTCCTTTGAACTGCTTGAAGCATCGCGCTATTTATCCTTTCTGAAGCCGGATGGGCGGATCGTGACGAATATCCAGCAGATCGATCCGATGCCCGTGATCACGGGAGCGGCATCCTATCCGGCAGATCTCGTGGAAAAAATGCGGGCGAAGGGCGCGCAGGTCGATGCCATGGACTGCCTCGCGCTCGCGGAAGAGGCGGGCAGCGCCAAAGCGGTCAACCTGGTGCTCATGGGCAGGCTTTCCCATTACTTTGAAGACATCCCGGAAAGCGCCTGGCAGGAAGCGATCGAAGCGATTGTCCCGCAGAAGTTTCTGGAGCTGAACAAGAAAGCGTTTGCGCTCGGAAGAGCATAGGCAGCGCTTTGCGACTGAAAGGAGCATACATGGAAAGATATTATCAAGAGGAGATCGAATGCGCCTCACGGGAGGAAATCAAGGCGCTCCAGGATGAGCGTCTTGTGAAACAGGTTAAGCATGTCTGGGACAATGTCCCGTATTATCGTAAAAAAATGGAAGAAAAGGGCGTGACGCCCGAGGACATCAAGGGGACGGAGGATCTGCACAGGCTCCCCTTCCTGTCCAAGGCGGATCTGCGTGACGCCTATCCCTACGGACTGCTGGCGGTGCCGCTCAAAGACTGCGTCCGCATCCAGTCCACCTCCGGCACGACGGGCAAACGCGTCGTCGCCTTTTACACACAGGAGGATATCGACCTCTGGGAGGACTGCTGCGCGAGAGCGATCATGGCAGCAGGAGGAACGGATGAGGATGTCTGCCAGGTGTCTTACGGCTACGGCCTCTTCACCGGCGGCCCCGGCTTAAACGGCGGCTCGCACAAGGTCGGCTGCCTCACGATCCCGACATCCTCCGGCAACACGGAGCGGCAGATCATGTTCATCCAGGACCTGCAGGCAACCATCCTCTGCTGCACGCCTTCCTATGCCGCTTACATCGGCGAGACGATGAAGGAAATGGGCTTAACGCCCGACGAGATTCCGCTGAAGGCGGGCATCTTCGGCGCGGAGGCCTGGAGCGAGGAGATGCGCAGGGACATCGAGCAGACGCTCGGCATCAAGGCCTATGACATTTACGGCCTGACGGAGCTCTCCGGTCCCGGCGTGTCCTTTGAATGCTCCGCCCAGCAGGGCATGCACATCAACGAGGATCACTTTATCGCGGAGATCATCGACCCGGATACGGAGGAGGTGCTGCCGGAGGGTTCGCAGGGCGAGCTCGTCTTCACGGCGATCACCAAAAAAGCCTTCCCGATGATGCGCTACCGCACGCGTGACATCTGCGTGCTGACAAGGGAGCAGTGCTCCTGCGGCCGCACGCATGTCAGGATGCGCAAGCCGAAAGGACGCAGCGATGACATGCTCATCATCCGCGGCGTCAACGTCTTCCCGTCGCAGATCGAGACGGTGCTGATGAACCAGGGCTATGCCGCCAACTACCAGATCATCATCGACCGCGTCAACCATACGGACACCTTCGACGTGCAGGTGGAGATGACGCCGGAGATGTTTACCGACAACATGGGCGAGATCGCGGAACGCCAGAAGGCGCTGGTTGAAGGGATGCGCTCCATGCTCGGCATCAGTCCCAAGGTTTCGCTCGTCGCACCGAAGTCGATCGCGCGCAGCGAAGGCAAGGCCGTGCGTGTCATTGACAAGAGAAAAATCTAAAGGAGGGATCTGTTATGGCATTAAAACAAATCTCCGTATTTCTGGAAAACAAACCGGGCACGCTCTCCGAGATGACGGGGGCGCTGGCCGCGGCAAACATTGACATGCGTGCGCTCTCCCTGGCGGAGACCAAGGACTTCGGGATCGCACGCCTCATCGCGGATGACGTGTACAAGGCCTCCAACGCCTTAAAGGACGCGGGCTTTGTCAATTCCTTGACGAGCGTTGTCGGCGCGATGATTCCGGATGAGCCGGGCGGCCTGGACAAGCTGCTCAAGATTTTTCATGAGGCGAACATCAATCTGGAGTATATGTACGCCTTTCTCGGCGGCGACAGCGTCGATCATGCCTACATGATCTTCCGTGTCGGCAAGGAGATGGAGAAGGAAGCGGATGCGGTGCTTGCGGCACACGGCATCCGGGTGCTCACGCAGGAGGATGTGAATCAGATCTGATGGGCCTGTTTTCGATCGACGGTCCGCTGGCGCGTTACCTGAACGTGCTGGCGGACCTGGTCATCCTGAATATCTTTACCGTGGTGCTGCTGACACCCTTTTTCTGTCTGCTGCTGCTGCTTTCCGGCTTTATCCCGCTGAATTTCCTCAGCATCGCCTTTTCCGCATGCACCGTGTTCTGCGGCGCGCCCGTCTGTGCGCTGCATTACTGCATGATCCGCAAGGTGCGGGAGGAAGAGGGTTCTTTGCCGAGGGATTATTTCCGCTCCTGCAAAGAAAATTTCAAACAGGGGAACCTTCTGTGGACGGGGATTCTCCTGGCCCTCTTTGTGCTGTATATGGACATGCAGATTGCGGCGGCGCAGGGGGAGGGCATGATCTTCACGGTGCTGCAGGTGATCTGCGGTGCGATGCTGCTGCTGGTGTTCTTTCTCCTGCTCTACGCCTTTCCGCTGCAGGCGCGTTTCGTCAATCCCTTAAAGGCCACGGTCAAAAACGCGCTGCTGATTTCCGTCTATGTCTTTCCGCGCACGATCGCGCAGGCCGTTTTATTTCTGATGTTTCCCTTTCTATACTATATTCTGGGATTCGGATTTTTTCCCGTACTGCTGTTGTTCGGATTTTCCGTTCCCGTCTATCTCCGCGCAAAGCTCTATGTGCCGGTGTTTTCGCGCTTTGAGGAAGACGGGCCAAAGGAAGATTCATCGAGCCTTTGAGGATTGTCACGGTAGGTAGAAAATGCTATAATTATAAGTTACGTTAACCGATTCATTGTGCGTTTTACACAAAACAGAGGAGGTACACATGAAGAAGAGAGTGGTTTCCATGTTACTTGCGGGCGTCGTGTCCTGCATGGCACTGGCAGCCTGCGGCGGCGGCACGTCATCCGGCGGGGCATCTTCCGCGGCGGCGGAGGCGACGACGGCAGCGGCGGAAGCATCGGCAGCGGCCAGCGAGGCAGCCCCCGCGGATACGGCTGCGACCGAAGAAGCGCCCGCGGCGGAGGGAATGGACGCCCTGATCGCGGCGGCACAGGAAGAGGGCGAACTCGTCGTCTACGGTTCCTGCGAAGAGGCTTATCTGCAGGCGGCCTGTGAGAATTTCCAGGAGCTTTACGGCATCAACGTGACCTACCAGCGTCTGTCCACCGGTGAGGTGCAGGCCAAGATCGAAGAGGAAGCGGGCAACCCTTCCGCGGACGTGTGGTTCGGCGGCACGACCGATCCCTATAACGAGGCGGCACGTGACGGTCTGTTGGAGCCCTATGAGGCGGAAAATGCGGTCAACCTGATCGATGACATGTACCGTGATGCGGACGGCAACTGGTACGGCATTTATAAGGGCATCCTTGGCTTCATGGTCAACACGGAAGAGCTGGAGCGCCTCGGGATCGACGCACCGCAGGATTGGCAGGATCTGCTGGATCCCAAGTACGAAGGCCTGATCTGGCTGTCCAACTACAACACAGCCGGCACGGCCAAGCTCGTCATCAACACGATGATCCAGAAATACGGCCATGACGAAGGCATTCAGTATCTGGTGGATCTGGACAAGAACATCCAGGTTTACACGAAGTCCGGTTCCGGCCCCTCCAAGAACGTCGGCACGGGCGAATGTGTTGTCGGCATCGGCTTCCTGCATGACGGCATCACGCAGATCGTGGACAACGGCTATGACAATGTCGGCCTCGTGATCCCTTCCACCGGCACCTCCTTTGAGGTCGGTGCGACCGCGATCTTCAAGGGCTGCGCGCATCCGAACGCGGCAAAGCTCTGGATCGAGTATGCCCTGTCTCCGGAATGCGTGGAGCGTGCGGCGGAGAACGAGTCCTATCAGTTCCTCGTGCTGTCCAACGCGGCACAGCCGGAAGCGGCGGCGGAATACGGTCTTGATCCGAACAATGTCATGGATTATGACTTCGAAGACGCCAAGGCCAACACCTCGACCTATGTCGAAGAAGTGATGGCGGCCCTTGACGGCGGAGACGATCGTTTCCAGACAGAGTAAAAGTAAAAAATGAATGCGCGGTCACCCTGCACGCAGGTGTGGCCGCGCATTTTTGACAAATGCCCCACAAGAGGAGCGTACCTATGACCACTTCCCAGAGCGCCCGTCTTGAGCGCAAAAAGCTGATGGGTGATCCGATCATGGTCACGACAATCGTTGTGCTGATCACCTTTCTTACCTTATTTATTTTGTATCCGCTGGCCATCCTTCTGGTGGACAGCTTCATCCGGGACGGCGCACCCACCTTTTCCATTTTCAGTGAAATCCTTGCGCTCGGCAGCTTCCGCACGGCCATCACCAATACCTTAAAGGTCGGCTTTCTGGTCGGCATTTTATCCACGCTGATCGGCCTGCTCTTTGCCTATGTGGAAGTCTATGTCAAACTGAACACACGCTTCATCGGCGGGATTTTCAAGCTGGTCTCCATGCTGCCGGTGGTCTCGCCGCCCTTTGTGCTCTCCCTGTCCGTGATCATGCTCTTCGGACGGCAGGGCATCATCACGAGGTATATACTCGGCATTTATAACAACAACGTTTACGGCTTCTGGGGCATCACCCTAGTGCAGACGCTGACCTTCTTCCCGGTCTGCTACATGATGCTGAAGGGTCTTTTGAAGAACATTGATCCTTCCCTGGAGGAGGCGGCAAGGGATATGGGCGCCTCCCGCATGAAGGTCTTCCAGACCGTAACGCTGCCGCTGATGCTGCCGGGCCTCGGCAATGCCTTCCTCGTGACCTTTATCGAATCCATCGCGGACTTTGCGAACCCGATGATCATCGGCGGTTCCTATGATACGCTGGCGACAACGATCTACCTGCGCATCACGGGCGCCTATGACAAGCAGGGTGCGGCGGCCATGGCGGTCGTTCTGCTCTGCATCACGCTCGCGATGTTCGCAGTGCAGAAGTATTATCTCGAAGCGAAATCCACAGCGACGCTCTCCGGCAAGGCCTCCAGGGAGCGCATGCTGATCTCCGATAAAAGCGTGAAATATCCGCTGACGATTCTCTGCGCACTGCTGGCACTCTTTGTGCTGTTGATGTATGTCTGCGTGCCCTTCGGCGCACTGTTCACGACCTGGGGCCGTAACTTCAACCTGACGACAAAGTGGTTCGCGCAGGTCTTTACACGCTACAAGGGCTTCCGTGTCTTCCGTGATTCCTTTGTGCTGTCGCTGATTTCCGCCCCGATCACGGCCCTGCTTTCGATGATCATTTCCTATCTGGTGGTCAAACGGAAGTTCAAGGCCAAGGGCTTTATCGAGGCGGTGTCGATGCTGGCGATGGCAGTGCCGGGCACGGTCCTGGGTGTCGGCTACATCCGCGGCTTTGCGGGCGGCGTCTTCCGCACGGGCTTTTTGCAGAGTTTTTACGGCACCGGCGCAATTCTCGTCATCGTGTTCATTGTGCGCTCCCTGCCGACGGGGACGCGGTCGGGTATTTCCGCATTGCGACAGATTGACAAATCCATAGAGGAATCGGCCTATGACATGGGCGCCAATTCCTTCAAGGTCTTTATGACCGTGACGCTGCCGCTGATCAAGGATTCCTTCTTAAGCGGCCTCGTCACGAGCTTTGTGCGTTCGATCACCGCAATCAGTGCGATCATCCTTTTGGTCACGCCGAGCTATCTGCTCATCACGGTGCAGATCAATGAGTTTGCGGAGAAAGGTTCCTACGGCCTGGCCTGTGCCTTTGCGACGATCCTGATTGTGATTACCTACGGCAGCGTGCTGCTGATGAACCTGATCATCAAATACTTCGGTACGAGCCGGAAGGTGAAGGGAGGAGAGGAATAATGGCGGAAAAAGAGAAAAAAGGCGTTAAGCTGGAGCACATTTCCAAGATCTATAAAGACCCGAAGACGGGAAGAGACTTTTATGCGGTGAAGGACGCGGACTTGGAGATCAAGCCCGGCACCTTTGTCACGCTGCTCGGGCCCTCCGGCTGCGGCAAAACGACGACCCTGCGCATGATCGCGGGCTTCGAATCGCCGGATGAGGGCGAGATTTACTTAGGCGGTGAGCCGATCAACGAGCTGACCCCGAACAAGCGCGACACGGCGATGGTGTTCCAGAGCTATGCGCTTCTGCCGCATTACAACATCTTTGACAACGTGGCCTACGGTCTGAAGCTGCGCAGCCTGCCGAAGGAGGAGATTGTAAGGAAGGTGACGGACATCCTCGGGCTCGTCGGCCTGGAGGGCATGGAAAACCGCATGACGAACCAGCTTTCCGGCGGACAGCAGCAGCGCGTGGCCCTGGCGCGTGCACTGGTCCTGCAGCCGGGCGTCCTGCTCTTTGACGAGCCGCTTTCCAACCTGGACGCGAAGCTGCGCGTGTCCATGCGCACGGAGATCCGCCGCATCCAGCAGGAGGCCGGCATCACCGCGATCTACGTCACGCATGACCAGTCCGAGGCCATGGCGATCTCCGATGAGATCATTATCATGGAAAGGGGCGTTGTCGCACAGATCGGCTCGCCCACCGAAGTGTATTATCATCCGAAGAGCCGTTTTGTCGCGGACTTCATCGGCGAGGCGAACTTTATCGATGCAAAGGTGCTTTCCGGCGGCGAAAGGGCGCAGGTGGAGGTACTGGGCGAGCAGCTCACCGTCGGCAACCACACGGGATTAAACGCGGGCGATGCCGCACAGCTCGTCATCCGTCCGGAGGCGGCAAGGCTTTCCGATGACGGCGTCTTAAAAGGAAAGGTCACCCTGTCGACCTTCATGGGTTCCTATCAGTATTACCGCATTGTCCTTGCAGGCGATGAACACGAAATCCAGATCACGGATTACAATCCGATCGGCAGGAAAACCTATCAGGAGGGCGATGATGCCGCACTGGATTTCAGCGCGGAATCGGTCTACATCATTCCGGGAACGGGTGCAGAGGCGGAGGAATGAATCACACGCCGTTTTTACTGAAACCGGCATATCAGCACTATCTCTGGGGCGGTAACAGGCTCGCGGAGCAGTTCGGCAAGTCCGCGGACCGCCTTCCGCTTGCGGAAAGCTGGGAGTGCTCCACACACCCGAACGGAGTCAGCCGCGTGATTTCCGGCGTGTTTGACGGGCTGCCCTTAAGCGAGGTGCTGCGGGTACACCCTTCTTTCCTCGGGAAAAAATACGAAGGGGAGACGGAGCTGCCCATCCTCGTCAAACTGATCGACGCGGAAAAGGACCTGTCCATCCAGGTGCATCCGACGGATGATTACGCACGCGAACACGAAAACGGGCAGCGCGGCAAGACCGAGATGTGGTACGTCCTCGATGCCGCCCCCGGCGCGGAGCTCATCTGCGGCTTCCGCAGGGAATGCACGAAGGAAGAAATCAAAGCCCACGCGCAGGACGGGACGCTCGAAGACGTGCTCTGTCGCGTGCCGGTGAAAAAGGGAGACGCCTTTTTCATCGAAGCGGGCACGGTGCATGCGATCTGCGCGGGTTGTCTGGTGGCGGAGATTCAGGAAAGCAGCAATCTGACCTACCGCCTCTATGATTACAACCGCAGGGACGCGGAGGGAAACCTGCGCCCCCTGCATCTGGAAAAGGCGCTGGAGGTGGCAAATCTTCACACCACGGATCCCGCCAGGGTCAGGGTGTTTGAAGGCGGGGAGACGGCGGAGCTTTCCCGGACGGTTGCCTCCTGCAAATACTTTCAGGTATCCTTATGGAACATTTCCTCCATTGACGCGATGCCGGTGCCGCTGCCCTCGCAGGACAGCTTCGCCGTCCTCCTCTGCATTGAGGGAGAGGGCGAGCTGGAGACGGATACCGGCTTCCTCCCGCTGCGCAAGGGAGACTGCGTCTTCGTACCGGCGGAAAATGAATCCGTGACCCTTTCCGGCCCGCTGAAACTCCTCTGTATCCGGGGGTGAGAGACTTGCAGACAATCCTTTTAAAAAACAAAAAGGGCATGCGGGCGGAGGTGCTGACCTTCGGTGCCATCCTGCACCGTCTTACGATTCCCTGCGGGGACGGGAAGACGCGTGATGTCGTGATCGGCTTCGCGGACTTAGAAGGCTACCGGGACAATCCCTGTTACATGGGCGGGGCGATCGGCCCGGTCTGCAGCCGCACGGCGAATGCGACCTTTGTTCTGGACGGCGAAACATATCACATGCCGCAGAACGACGGTGTTAATAACCTGCACGGGGATTCCGAACGTGGCTTCCACAAACGTGAATGGACGGTGAGGGAAGCGACGGACGAGCGGCTGGTGCTGACACTTGAGGCACCGCACCCGGACCTCGGTCTTCCCGGAAATCGTGCGTTCACACTGACTTATACGCTGACGGAGGACATGGGCCTGCGCATCGACTGGCATGTCACAAGCGACCGCAAGACCTTTGTCAATCCGACCAATCATCCTTATTTTAACCTGGACGGCGAAGAGGGGACGACGATCCTGCATCATGCCGCAAGGTTCCTTGCATCAAGCTTTCTTCCCATGGGAGAAGGACTGGTGCCGACGGGGGAAATCCGTGCGGTGAAGGGGACGCCCTTTGATTTCACCAAAGAAACGGAGATCGGCTTACGGATCGGGGAAGAGGACGCACAGCTTGCGGCGGGAAAGGGATACGATCATCATTTCGTGATCGATGATGAGGACGGAAGCCTTCGCCCCTTTGCAACAGTCACTTCGAAACATGCCGGCCTTTCCATGGAAGTGTCCACAACGCTTCCGGGTTTTCAGTTCTATACCGGCAATTTCTTTTCCTGCCCCGCCGATCTGTCCGGAAGGGTGCGCGGTGCGCGGGAGGCCTTCTGCATCGAAACCTCCTATCCGCCCAATGTGGCCAACATGCCCTCCTTCCCGCAGCCTGTCTGTGATGAAGAGCATCCCTTCACCTCTTCCACCGTTTACCGCTTTTTTTCATCCCCTGTCCGCTGAAACTGTGTTATACTGATAGGAACATGAGTGAGACACTGACAGAGGAACAATTGAAGCGCATCTACGGTGCGCGCCATGCGGAAGCGGATGAGCGCTTCGCATTGCTGAAGAAGCGTTTTGAAAAACGCTTCGAGGCCTCTCCGGAGGGTTTCTTTTCTTCGCCCGGACGCACGGAGATCATCGGGAATCACACGGATCACAACGGCGGGAAGGTCCTTGCCGCCTCCATTGATCTGGATACGATCGGTGCCGTGAGCGTGAACGGCACTTCCCGCATCCGCATCATTTCCGAAGCGCCGCACCCGGAGGTGGAACTGGATCTTGAGAAACTGCAGGAGGTGCCGAAGTGCAGGGGATCCCTGTCCCTTGTGGCCGGCATGGCGGAGGGCGTCAGGGAGAAGGGATTCCGGATCGAAGGCTTTGATGCCTGCGTTTCGTCCACGGTGCTTCCCTCCGCGGGCGTATCCTCCTCCGCCTCCTATGAGATGCTGCTGCTTTGCATCATCAATGCGTTATTTAATGAAGAAAAAATGTCACTTGCGGAACGCGCCGCCATCGGACAGTATGCGGAAAATGTCTGGTGGGAGAAGGCCTCCGGCATGATGGACCAGATGGCCTGTGCACACGGCGGCACGGTGCTGTTTGATTTTAAGGACGGTGTAAAGACAGAGCCGGTGCCCTTTTCCTTTGAGGAGATCGGCTGTGAAATGATTCTTGTCAACAGCGGCAAGGGACATGCGGATTTGCGTGAGGAGTATTCCTCCATCCCGAATGAGATGCGGCGGATTGCTTCCGCACTCGGGAAAAAGAATCTGGTGGATGCTTCGGAGGAAGCGCTGATGGAAGGCTTTGCGAGGGTTCGCAGAGAAACCGGCCATGACCGTGCCCTCCTGCGTGCCCTGCATTTTTACCGGGAAAATCAGCGTGTGGAGAAAGCGGTGGCGCAGATCCGCGCGGGGCATCCCGAAGCCATCCTTCCGGCCATTACCGCCTCCGGGAATTCCTCCTGGAAATGGCTGCAGAGCTGTTACGTCACGGGAGAAGCAAAGGAGCAGCCGGTGGCGGTGGCGCTCGCATTGACGGAGCGCTTCCTGGAGGATCTCGGGGAAGGTGTGTGCCGGATCAACGGCGGGGGCTTCGGCGGCGTGATGATGTGTGTGCTGCCGAAGACGCATACCGGGGAGTACATGGATTATATGACGCCCTTTGTCGGCAGGGAAAACGTTCATCTGATGCATATCCGTGAAACCGGCGCGGTGCGGATTGCCTGAAAAAAGGGAGGAGAGGTCTATGACTGCCGTATGTCTTGATCTGGAAGGGGTACTGGTGCCGGAAATCTGGATTGCCTTTTCGGAGGAAAGCGGGATCCCGGAGCTGAAACGAACCACGCGGGACGAGCCGGATTACGAAAAGCTGATGCAGTTCCGGATCGGCATTTTGAAGGAACACGGACTCGGGCTGAGGGAAATTCAGAACGTCATCGCAAAGATCAGACCGATGGAGGGTGCAAAGGCCTTTCTGGATGAGCTGCGCACGCTGACACAGGTCGTGATCTTAAGCGATACCTTCACACAGTTTGCCTCTCCTTTGATGAAGCAGCTGGACTGGCCCACGATCTTCTGCAACGAACTGATCGTCGGGGAGGACGGCATGATCACCGGCTTCAAAAGACGCTGCGAGGACGGGAAACGCGCCACGGTGAAGGCCTTCCAGTCCGTGGGAATTGAGACGGTTGCTGCGGGGGATTCCTTCAATGACCTCGGTATGATCGGGGCCTCGAAGGCGGGCTTCCTCTTCCGGAGCACCGATGCCATAAAAAAAGAATATCCGCAGTTCCCGGCGTTTGAGACCTACGGGGAGCTGCTTGCGGCCATCCGCGAGGCGCTGTGAAGGCGCATTGCGGGAGACGGCGAAAACAAACGGGGACGAGGGAATGAGAAAAGCAAGGTATTTACTATCCGTGATACTGGCAGTGCTGGTACTGACGGCATGTACGGGAAGCGGCGGCGCTGCCGGCAGCAGCAGTGCGTCCGCTTCCGTTACCTCACCTGCGGAGACGGCGGATTCTTCATCTGCGGAAACGACGTCGGAACCGGACAGCGTGCAGGTCGGGGTGATCCTCCCCACCATGCGGGAGCCCCGGTGGCTGCAGGATGAGAGCGCCTTTGCGGAGCTGTTGCCGGATGCCGGCTTTACCTGTGAGGTGATGTTCTCCGACGGCAGCATGGAGATGGAACGCGCCAATGTGGAGGCGCTGGCGGACAAGGGCGCGGAGGTGATTATTCTTTGCACCTGTGACAGCGCCGCGGCGGCGGAGTCCGTGTCCGGCATGAAGGAAAGGGGCGTCACCGTCATTGCCTATGACCGTCTGATTACCGGCACGGAGGACGTGGATTACTTTGTCACCTTTGATTCCTTTGACGTGGGGAAGGCGCAGGGGAATTATCTCCTGGAGCATGCGCCGCAGGGAAAGGGGATTCCGCTCTATCTGTACGGCGGCGCGGTGGCGGACAACAATTCCTTCCTTCTGTTTGAAGGGGCATGGAGTGTGCTGCAGCCAAGGATCGCGGACGGTACCTTCGTGATACAGAATTCCGCGGCTGCGGATTCCCTGCGAGCGAAGAAAGAGCTGACCCGTGAGGAAACGGAGATTGTGCTGCAGGAGATTACAACCGACTGGAATTTCAGCGTGGCCGGGACGCTCGCGGAGAACAATCTTGCGGAAGCGGATACGAAAAAAGGAGAGGTTCTGATCCTGGCACCGAATGACAGCACCGCACGCGCGATTGCGGACTGCTTTGCGGGCGATGAGGAGGTGAGCGGATACGTGATCACCGGGCAGGATGCGGAGGCCGCTTCCATAAAGTATATTATAGAAGAAAAGCAATCCATGACGGTGTTCAAGAATCCCCATACCCTTGCCGGCAGTGCGGTGCGTATGGCGGCCGGGCTCCTGAACGGCAAAACGCCGGAAACGGACAGCGTTTACCCGAACGGGGTCAAGGATGTCCCGGCCCTGGAGCTGCCGATCGAGGTGATCGATCGGAGCAATGCGGAGAATATGAACAATTCATGAACAAACTATGGACGTATTGCATTTTGAGTGAATCTGTGTATAATTATCTTTGATTCTGTAGTACAGGACTTTACCAAATCATAAGGGAGGTAAAAAAGAATGAGAAAGGTTTTTGCAACGATTCTTGCGGCAACCATGGCGTTCTCGCTGATGGCCTGCGGCGGCTCTTCGTCCGGCGGCGCATCTTCGGCAGCGGCGGAAGCAACGACGGCAGCAGCGGAAGCATCCACTGCGGCAGCGGAAGCTTCGACGGCAGCAGCGGAGGCGTCCACCGCAGCGGCGGAGACATCCGGTGATCTGAAGGTGGCGGTATTCTACTACAGCTTTACGGATACCTACATCTCCTCCGTGCGTGCGGCTCTGGATGCGGAGCTGACGGCGGCGGGCGTGGAGTTCACGAACTTTGACTCTAACAACGATCAGGCAACGCAGAACGATCTGGTCAACACGGCCATCAACGACGGCTACAACCTGCTGGTGGTGAACCTCGTGACCTCCGGTTCCGAGGACTCCGCGAATGAGATCATCGCGGCGGCGAACGGCGTACCGGTGATCTTCTTCAACCGCGCGATCGAAGCGGACGGCAACGAAGGCGCCGTGCTGAACGCACATGATGACATCGCTTTCATCGGCACGGATGCGCCGGAAGCGGGTCACCTGCAGGGCAAGATGATCGGCGATTATCTGCTTGAGAACTATGACGAAGTGGACCTGAACGGCGACGGCACGATCTCCTACGCGATGATGAAGGGTGATGAGGCGAACGTCGAGGCGATCTACCGCACACAGTACGGCCAGGAAGATGCCGACGCTGTGCTGACGGCGGCAGGCAAGCCGGCACTGGAGTACTTCGATGCTTCCAATGCTTCCAAGTACCAGGTGGATGCGAACGGCCAGTGGTCCGCAGCGGCTGCGAAGGAATTCATGGACACGAACCTTGCGCAGTACAATGAAGCCAACGGCAACATGATCGAGCTCATCATCTGCAACAACGACAACATGGCGGAAGGCTCCATCTCCTCCCTGGAGGAAGCGGGCTACAACACCGGTGCTGCGGATGCGACGGTCATCCCGGTCTTCGGTGTGGACGCAACGGAAGCCGCACAGGCTCTGATCTCCGCCGGCAAGATGACGGGTACGGTCAAGCAGGATGCGGAAGGCATGGCGAAGGCCATCTGTGACACGGCGGTTGCGATCGGCGGCGGTGCTTCTGTCGCGGATGCGATCTCCCAGGTCGCGGGCAGCGCTGACATGTATTCCATCGCGGGCGATATCGCGAACAAGCTCTTTGTCGCTTACGCTCCGTTCATGTAATTGCTGACCCACAGGAGATGAAGAAAGGGCGTCCCGCGTGCTTGCACGCAGGGACGCTCTTTTTTCAGATCCGCAGCAATTATGAGGAATTCAGCCCTGTGAAGCGCAAGCGAGCGGGGCGTTTTCCGAATAATTGCAGGATGGCGGGAGCGCGAAGCGCGAAGCCATCCGTAGTGGGTCAGCAAAGTGGAAGGAATTATGGTATAATACTTTTATATTTTTTGGTCAAGGAGGTAGCGTATGGCGGAAGATATCCTGCTCAGAATGACGGATATCACGAAGACCTTTCCCGGCGTCAAGGCGCTTGACCATGTGTCTCTGGAGCTGGAGGCCGGGACGGTGCATGCCCTGATGGGCGAGAACGGCGCAGGCAAATCCACGCTGATGAAGTGCCTTTTCGGCATCTATAACAAGGATGACGGAAAGATCTTTCTGGAGGGGAGGGAGGTCAACTTCAAAAGCAGCAAGGAGGCGCTGGAGAGCGGCGTCGCCATGGTGCATCAGGAGCTGAACCAGGCCTTAAAGCGCAATGTCATGGATAACATCTGGCTGGGCCGTTATCCCAAAAAGGGCGGCATCATGGTGGATGAGAAGAAGATGCTGCGCGACACAAAGGCGGTTTTTGAGGAACTGGAAATCGATGTGGATCCGCGCCGGATCATGAGCACCATGCCGGTTTCGCAGCGGCAGATGGTGGAGATTGCCAAGGCCGTTTCCTACAATTCCAAAATCATCGTGTTTGACGAGCCGACGAGCTCCCTGACCGAGGAAGAGGTGGAGCATCTCTTCAAGATCATCAACATGCTGCGGGATCGCGGGATCGGCATCATTTACATTTCCCATAAGATGGCGGAGATCAAGCGCATCTCGGATTACATCACGGTGATGCGCGACGGCTGTCATATTGCCACGAAAAAAGCGGCGGAGCTGGAGGTTGCGGACATCATCAAGCTGATGGTGGGACGTGAGCTGACGAACCAGTTCCCGGAAAAGACAAATAAGGTCGGTGAGGTGCATCTGAGGGTGGAACACTTAACGGCACAGTATTCCCTTCTGGAGGATGTTTCCTTCGAGGCCAGGCGCGGAGAGATCCTGGGACTCGCGGGGCTCGACGGCAGCGGCCGCACGGAAACGCTGGAGAACATCTTCGGTACCGCCACAAGAAAGGACGGAAAGATTTTTGTCGATGACCGCGAGGTGTTCAACAAAAATCCGCGTGCGGCCATCAAAAACGGGTTTGCGCTGCTGACGGAGGAACGCCGTGCGACCGGTATTTTTTCGATCCTGAACATCCGGGAAAACACGGTGATCTCCAGTTTGAAAAAACACCGGAGCAAAATCGGTCTTTTGAGCAACGCCAGCATGCGCAAGGACACGCAGTGGGCGATCCACTCCTTAAAGACCAAGACCCCGTCCCAGGACACGCAGATCCGCTCGCTTTCGGGCGGAAACCAGCAGAAGGTCATCATCGGACGCTGGCTTTTGACGGAGCCGGACGTGCTGCTTTTGGACGAGCCGACACGCGGTATCGATGTCGGTGCAAAATATGAGATTTACCAGCTGATTCTTGATCTCGCGAACCGCGGAAAGACCGTTCTCGTGGTCTCCAGTGAAATGCCGGAGCTGCTCGGCATCTGTGACAGGATTCTTGTCATGAGCGGCGGAAAGCTGGCGGGAGAAGTGGATGCGAGAAACACGTCACAGGAAGAGATCATGACACTGGCCGCGAAATACGTATAAAGGGAGGAGCAAAGGACAATGGCAAATCCGATCAGAAGATTTCAGGAGACACAGGAAACCTACAAGGGACTGGACGCGAAGGACAGGAAAAAGTTCTGGATCGACGGTCTTTTAAACAACGGGCTGTATATCATCATGTTTATCTTCATTTTGTATACGGCCGTGAACAACGCCAACTTCGTTTCCATGAGTTCCATCATCAACCTTGTCACGCTGGTGGCGGCCTCCCTCCCGATGGCGCTGGGGGTGGCGGGCTGTATCGTCTTAACCGGCACTGACCTTTCCGGCGGCCGCGTGATCGGCCTGACGGCGGCTGTGTCCGGTGCGCTCTTACAGTCCCATACCGTGTCGCGCAAGGTACTTGCCCTGGCACCGCTGAGGGAGTACGTCAATGAAAGCGGCGAAACCGTGATGGGGATTCCCGCCTGGTGGGTGCTGATCACGATCCTGATTGTGGTGCTGATCGGCGCTGCGGTCGGCTTCGTGAACGGCTTCTTTGTGGCGAAGTTTTCCCTGCATCCCTTTATCGTGACGCTGGCAACGCAGCTGATCACCTACTCCCTGATTTTGAATTTTTTCCAGATCAACGGCAACAACGGTGCGCCGATCTCCGGTCTTTCGGATGAGTATAAGCAGGCGGTTTCCCTGCCGCTCTTCCGTATCACCATCGGTGAAAACGCCGCGGGAAAACCGATCACCATCGCGATCCCGATGTATGTGCTCTATGCCGTCATTCTGGCCGTGATTCTCTGGTTTGTCTGGAACAAAACGACCTTCGGAAAGAACATGTTTGCGGTGGGTTCCAATGCGGAGGCCGCAAAGGTTTCCGGCGTCAACGTGTTCTGGACGACGACGCTGGTGCATACACTGGCCGGCGCCATGTACGGCTTTACCGGTTTCGTGGAGGGCGCGCGCGTCGGCTCGATTGCCGCGGATACGGGACTCTCTTCGGAAACGGACGCGATCGCGGCCTGCGTCATCGGCGGCGTCTCCTTTGTCGGCGGTACCGGTTCCATCGGCGGCGTGGTGCTGGGCGTCTTTGTTCTGCGCATCATCTTCGTTGCCCTGACGATGCTCGGCATCAACCCGAACCTGCAGTACCTGATCAAGGGTGCGATCATCCTTGTGGCGGTGGCGCTGGATATGCGCAAGTACCTGACGAAGAAATAATTCGTATCAAAGAAACGAAGCACTCCGTGCATGAAGTGCAACACCACACGCGGCGTCGCGGCGGGGGAAGGTCCCACGGACGCCGCGTTTTCCGAGTGACTGCGGGAGTGCCGTACCGTACAAATCGTATTGTCTGAGGGAGAGGAGAGTACACATGATGAACATCGGCATTTTGGGATACGGAAATCTGGCGCGCGGCGTGGAGGCGGCGATCGCGCAGAATGAGGATCTGCATCTGGCGGCGGTCTATACAAGGCGGGACCCGTCCGCCGTTCAGGTACACACGAAGGGCGTGCCGGTCCGTGAGGCCGCACGGCTGGACGGCGGAACGGAGGCGCTGGATGTTCTCATGCTCTGCGGCGGGAGCGCCACGGATCTGCCGGAGCAGACCCCGCGGTACGCGGCGCTCTATAATGTCGTGGACAGCTTTGACACGCATGCGCATATACCGGAGCATTTTGCGCGCGTGGACGAGGCGGCAAAGAAGGCCGGGAAATGCGCGCTGATCTCCTGCGGCTGGGATCCCGGCATGTTTTCCTTACAGCGCCTGTATGCTTCCGCCATCCTTCCGGAGGGTGCGGACTATACCTTCTGGGGAAGAGGCGTTTCCCAGGGACATTCCGATGCGATCCGCAGGATCAGGGGCGTGAAGGACGCAAGACAGTACACCGTGCCGAAGGAAGAGGCCCTTGCGGCTGTCCGCGACGGAAAGAATCCTTCGCTTACGACACGTGACAAGCATACGAGAGAGTGTTATGTGGTCACGGCGGAGGGCTTTGACAGCGCGGAGGAAAAGGCGCGGATCGAAAAAGAGATCGTCACGATGCCGGATTATTTTGCGGATTACGATACGACGGTGCGCTTTATCACCATGGAGGAACTGGAGAAAAACCACAAGGGACTGCCGCACGGCGGACGCGTCTTCCGTACGGGCAGCACGGGCTTTGAAAAAGAACACGGCCATGTGATCGAATACAGTCTCCGGCTGGAATCCAATCCGGAGTTTACGGGCTCCGTTCTCGCGGCGTATGCACGCGCGGTGCACCGGCTGCATACAGAGGGAAGAAGCGGCGCCCTCACGGTGTTCGATATCGCGCCGGCCTATCTCTCCGCCATGTCGCCGGAGGACATGCGGGCGCATCTTCTGTAAGGACAGGGAAAAGGAACAATGGGAATCGGTGACTGGTTCCGGAAAAAAGACGCCCCTGCGGGCTCCATACAATACCTGATTGCGGGTCTCGGCAATCCGGAGGAAAAGTACGACGGCAGCCGTCATAACGCCGGCTTTGAAGCGCTGGACATTCTCTCGGAAGACTGCGGTATTCCGATGACAAAGGTTCTGAAGCGCGCGGCAACGGGCACGGGGATGATGGCGGGAAAAAAGGTCATGCTGGCGAAGCCCCTGACCTATATGAACGCCTCCGGTGAGGCGCTCAGGGCGCTTTGTGATTATTATAAGATAGACGCGGCAAAGAGTCTGATCGTTGTCGTGGATGACGTCCATCTGCCGGTCGGCAGGATCCGCATCCGCAAGAGCGGCAGCGCCGGCGGACACAACGGACTGAAGAACATCATCCGCCACCTGGGACATGAGAACTTCCTGCGCATCCGGATCGGCGCAGGTTCTCCGGAGGTAAAGGGCGATCTGATCGCGCATGTCTTAGGTCCCGTGCCGAAGGAGCTGCGCGCGGCGTATGAAGAAAGCCTGCAGCGCGCGGCGAAGGCCTGTGAAATGATTGTCGCGGAGGGTGCGGACCACGCCATGAACGCATTTAACGCGAAGGAAAAGAAAAACGAGGTTTGATTGAAAGCATTACGTGCGCCGTTGAAGGAAGAGGCAGCCTTTAGACGTCTGGAAACGGCAATGCAAAAGGACGGCGCCCTGGTGCGCGTGACGGACATCGCGGACGCGGTGAAGCCGCATCTGACGGATACCTTATGCGCCCCCTTCCGCTATCGTATCATTGTGACCTATGCGGATCTCCGCGCGAGGGAGATCTGCGAGGATCTGGGCTTCTATGATCCGGATGTGGTTTTCTTTCCCGGAAAGGATCTCATTTTCTATCAGGCGGACATCCATGCGGGGGAAACCACCCGCGCAAGAATGCGTTGTATCCGCCGCATCATGGAGGAGCGGCCGCTGACACTGGTCACGACCTTTGCGGCGCTGATGACGCCGCTCGTACCGCTTTCCGTGATCAAAGAGCATATTCTCCGTCTGGAAAAGGGAAAGAATATTCCGAAGGATCTGTCAAGACTTCTGGTGGCGATGGGATATGAACGCAGCCATCAGGCGGAAACGCCGGGGCAGTTTTCCGTCCGTGGCGATATTATTGATATTTTTGACGTTACGGCGGAAAACCCGGTGCGCGTGGAGCTGTGGGGAGACGAGATTGATTCCGTCCGGAGCTTTGACGCGCAGACGCAGCGCTCCATCGAGACCCTGCAAAAAACGGAGATCTTTCCCGCAACGGAGCTGATCCTTTCGGAAGAAACGCTGGCGGAGGGATTCCGCCGCATGGAGAAGGAGGGCGCGGAGCGGGAGGCCGCGTTGCGAAAGCAGCTGCAGACGGAGGAGGCGCACCGTCTGAAAACGCATCTGGAGGAGCTCCGGGAGCAGATCTTTTCGCTCGGCATGCATGTGAACCTGGAAAGCTATCTGCGTTATTTCTATAAAGAACCTGCGGCGCTGACGGATCTGTTTTCGGTGAAGGACAGCTGCATCATCATTGACGAGCCCCTGCGCGTTTCGGAGCATGCCGCGGCGGTGGAGGCGGAGTTTCATGAGAGTATGCTGCATCGTGCGGAAACGGGGGATGCGCTGCCGGGGCAGCTGACCTTGCTGAATGATACGGCGATGCTGCTGCACAAAATGTCCTCCTTCCGCCGGATGCTCCTGGAGGCGCTGCCGACGGAGGCAGGATGGCGCTTATTTGAGGAGGAACAGGCGGACGCGCTTTCCGTTTCCGTTCCGGCCAGGGCAGTCGCGGCCTACAACAACAACTTCGAGCTGCTTGTGAAGGATCTGACGCGTTACCGCAGGGACGGGTACCGCATCATCCTGGTCTCCGCCTCACGCACCCGGGCGAAGCGCCTTGTCGAAAATCTTTCCGATCATCTGGTGACGGCCTTTTATTCCGAGGATCCCAACCGCATCCTTTCACCGGGCGAGATCATGACCTATTACGGACAGCTGCGGCAGGGCTTTGCCTACCCGGAGCTGAAGTTCGCCGTGATTTCCGAAAGCGATATTTTCACCGCGCGGCATCAAAAGAAACGAAAGAAGAAAAAGTTCTCGGGAGACGGCGCGGTCAGCAGCTTTGCGGACTTAAAGGTCGGCGATTACGTCGTGCATGAAGACCACGGCCTCGGAATCTACCGCGGCGTGGAACAGGTTTCGGTGGATAAGGTGCAGAAGGATTATCTCCGGATCGAATATGCGGAGGGCGGGAATCTTTATATTGCCGCGACCGGTCTTTCCGTGATACAGAAATATGCTTCCGGGGGAGAGGAAAAGGAAGGAAGAAAACCGAAGCTCAACAAACTGGGCGCGGGCGACTGGGCGAAGACGAAGGCAAAGGTGCAGGGCGCGGTGGACGAGATTGCGGAGGATCTTGTGGCGCTTTATGCAAAGCGGATGCAGACCCCGGGTTATTCCTTTTCGCAGGATACGGTCTGGCAGCAGGAATTTGAAGAAGCCTTCCCTTACGAAGAGACGGAGGACCAGTCGGCGGCGATCGCGGACATGAAGCGCGACATGGAGAGCAGGCATATCATGGACCGCCTGATCTGCGGCGATGTGGGCTTCGGGAAAACGGAGATCGCCATCCGCGGCGCCTTCAAGGCAATCCAGGACGGCAAACAGGTGGCGGTGCTGGTGCCGACAACGATTCTTGCACAGCAGCATTTCAACACCTTCAGCGAACGCTTCCGGAGCTTTCCCGTGCGCGTGGAGCTGCTCTCCAGATTCCGCACGGCAAAGGAACAGAAAAAAACGATTACGGATTTGAAAAAGGGTCTCGTGGACATCGTGATCGGCACACACCGGCTGTTGTCTGCGGACGTGGTGTATAAAGACCTGGGCCTTCTGGTGGTGGACGAGGAACAGCGTTTCGGTGTCAGCCATAAGGAAAAAATCAAAAAGCTGAAGGAAACCGTGGACGTGCTGACGCTCACCGCGACGCCGATCCCGCGGACGCTGCACATGAGCCTTGTCGGAATCCGCGACATGTCGCTGCTCTCGGAGGGGCCGAATGACCGCCTGCCGATCCAGACCTTTGTGCTGGAGTATAACGAGGCCATGGTGCGGGAGGCCGTGATGCGCGAGATCGGGCGGCAGGGACAGATTTATTACGTCTATAACCGCGTCAACACGATCGCGGATGTCGCGGCAAAGCTGCAGGCGCTCATTCCGGAGGCGAGGATTGCCTACGCACACGGACAGATGCCGGAGAGCGAGCTGGAAAAGATCATGTATGATTTTGTCGGCGGCGGGATCGATGTGCTGGTTGCGACGACCATCATCGAAACGGGTCTGGACATCCCCAATGTCAACACGATGATCGTGCATGATTCCGACAAGCTCGGACTGGCACAGCTCTATCAGCTGCGCGGACGTGTCGGCAGATCGAACCGCACGGCTTACGCCTTTCTGATGTATCAGAGGGACAGGGTGCTGCGGGAGGTCGCGGAAAAGCGGCTGAATGCCATCCGCGAATTCACCGATCTCGGCTCCGGTTATAAAATCGCCATGCGCGATCTGGAGATCCGGGGTGCGGGAAATCTCCTCGGCACAAAGCAGAGCGGACACATGGCGGCAGTCGGATACGAACTGTATTGCAGGATGCTGGAGGATGCCGTCAAAAAACAGAAGGGCGGGGAGACCCATGTCGCACGCTTTACGACAAATGTCGATCTGCCGGTTGACGCATTCATTCCCGCGTCCTATATTCTTAATGAGGAACAGAAGCTGGAGATTTATAAAAGGATTGCGGCATTTGAAACGGCGCAGGAGGCGGACGAGATGCGGGACGAGCTGCTGGACCGCTTCGGGAAGATTCCCGCGAGCGTGGAGAATCTGATGCGCGTCTCCCTGATCCGCATGCGGGCCAATGCCCTGTATATCACGGAGATCAAAACGGAGCAGGCGGGGCTGCAGTTTAAGATCAAGCCGGACGCGCCGCTGGATCCGAAGGGTGTGCCCGCGATGGTGGAGCATTTCAAAGGAAGGATGAAACTGATTACCGGCGCAAAGCCGATGTTTGTCGTGTCGGTTGCGGAGCGCCTGCAGACGTCGCTTGCCGGTGATCTTCTGCTGACGGGAACGGAATCGGTGTTAACGGAAATGGAAAAGGCATTTGCATGAAGGGAACTTTCTCTTTGACAAACGAACAGAAAAGAGAACGGATTTTTCTTCTCCTGTATTTGCTGCTGTTTGCTGCCGTCGCGGTCTCGGTTGCGCTTGTGCAGCCCGCGGAAAATCTGGGGCCGGAATTCGAGAATCCGCCGGACGAGCATGCCAGGCTCCGCATTCCCCTGTTCATTGCGCGGTACGGCCGTCTGCCCGTCGGGACGGAGGCGGAGATGGCAGGCCTGTATGGCGGCCTGTACGCCATGCGTCCGTCGCTCGGCCTCTATGTGATGGCGCTCGTGATGCGACTTCTGATTGCGATGAACGCGGACGGCTTTGCGCTGGTGTTTGCCGCGCGTCTGGTGAATGTCACCTTCGGGCTGTGCATGGCGTATGTGGTGTATCTGTGGTCTAAGCGTCTGTTCACTGCACAGAAGATCCGCTGGCTGTTCTGCTGCATGCTGATGTTTCTCCCGCAGCAACTGTTTCTGCACACCTATGTCAACAACGAATCCATGAATCTTCTTTCCGTTGCCATGATGCTCTACGGCATCACGCTGCTGTATCAGGAGCGCTTCACGCCGCGCATCTGTATTCTTCTGGCGGCTGCCTGGATCATCTGTCTTCTGACAGGTTTTAATGCCTACGGCTTTGTTCTCTGCACGGGAATTCTGTTTCTGCTGCGTTTTGCGGAGGCGGACGGCGGCGCAAGGCGGTTTGATTCCGCAAGCTTTGTCCGCTACGGTCTGCCCGTGATCTGTGCGGTGCTCCTCGGCGCGGGCTGGTGGTTTGTGAGGATGGCGGTTCTGCATGAGGGAGACATATTTGCATTGGAGGCGACACGGGCGTATCATGAAAAGATCGGCGCATTGCAGATCGGAGATACGACCGCATCCCTGGGCGAAGCGCTCGCACAGCTTTCCCTGCGCGGCGGCTTCGCGGATCTCGGACGCTCCTTTGTCGCCATGTACGGCTCCATGACGATTCCGGCGTCCGACCGGTACTATCAAATATACGGAATCTTTCTTGCGGCCGGTGTTCTTTGCGGCTGTATTGCGCTTGTGGCGGACCGGAAAAAAAGGCGTGCAGGACAGCTTGTATTTTGGAGTCTTGTGTTTGCGGCCTGCGTCATTACCTTCGTGCTGTGGCTGCGGTATGCGCTTTACACGGACTACCAGATGCAGGCAAGGTACATCATGCCGGCGGCACTGCCGTTTTTTGTCCTCGCGGCACACGGCTTTGCATACGCAGGGGAACGCGTCGGCGAACGCAAACCGTTTTTATACCTGCCGTATCTGCTGACCGCCTTTCCGGTTCTGATGCTTTTGTATTACGTGTATCGTGTGGCGTTCCGGTATTATCTGGACTTTTAGAAGAGGGGGATTGGAAATGCTGAATGAAACCTACAGGGAAATGCTGCAGAACAAGAATGTGATCCGCGAATTGTCCGAGTTTGCGTACCGCCGCGGCGCGGAAATCGGATACGAAAATGTCTTTGATTTTTCGCTGGGCAATCCGTCGCTGGAGGCGCCTGCTTCGTTTACGGAGAAGATGATTCATCTGCTTCAGACGAAGGACACGATGACGCTGCACGGCTACACGCCGACGCTCGGAAACGCGCGCTTCAAGGAGGCGGTTGCGGAATCTCTCAATCGCCGTTACGGAATGCATTACAAGGCGGAGCACATTTTCCCGACAACGGGTGCCGCCGGCGCGGTGGCGCACAGTGTGCGCGCGATCAGCAAGCCGGGGGATGAGATCATTGTGATCGCGCCGTACTTTTCGGAGTACACGCCTTACATTGAGGGCGCGGGATGCGTGAAGAAGGTGATTCCCGCGGATACGGAAGCCTTCCAGATCAACTTCGGGGAGCTGGAGCGCGCGTTTACGGAGAAAACGTCGGCGGTGCTGATCAATACGCCGAACAATCCCTCCGGCGTGATCTACACGCCGGAAACATTGATGACACTTGCAACGATGCTTCGCGAGCAGTCGGAGCGCTTCGGTCATACCGTTTATCTCATCACGGATGAGCCTTACAGGGACATTGTGTTCAGCGGATTCGAATCGCCCTATGTTTCGGAGTTTTATCCGCACACACTGTCCTGCTATTCCTTTGCAAAGTCCATGTCGATTCCGGGCGAGCGCCTGGGCTATGTCGCGGTGCATCCGGACTGCGAGGGCGCGGATGTGATCGTGCCGATGTGCGGACAGATCTCAAGAGGGCTCGGACACAACTGTCCTCCGTCCATCATCATGCAGGCGGTGGCGGAGGTGATCGATGATGTCTCCGATCTTCCGGTGTATGAGACAAACATGAACATTATTAATGAAACACTGCAGGAGCTGGGAATTTCCTGCGTCAAGCCGGGCGACACCTTTTATATTTTTCCGAAGGCGCCGGAGGAGGATGCGGTGGCATTCTGCAAAAAGGCCACGGAATATGATCTGGTTCTTGTGCCGTCAGACGGCTTCGGCGTGAAGGGTTTTTTCCGTATGGCGTATTGTGTGGATACGGAAAAAATGAAACGCGCGATGCCGCGACTGAAGCAGTTCATCACGGAAGCTTACAGGTGAGGGAATGATCAATATTTTAATCGCGTTGTTGTTCGGCATCGTTGAGGGAATCACGGAATGGCTTCCGGTTTCCTCAACGGGACACATGATTCTCCTGAATGAGTTTCTGACGATGGATGTGTCTCCCGCATTCTGGGAAATGTTTCTCGTCGTGATCCAGCTCGGCGCAATCATTGCCGTCGTGATTTTGTTCCGGAATAAAATATTTCCTTTTCATGTTGCGCGGCGTGAAAGAGAAAAGTACGGCCTGTTGAAAATGAAAACCCTGCGTCTCTGGGGACTGGCACTGATCGCCTGCGTGCCGGCCGCAATTGTCGGCGTGTTGTTTGACGATGTGCTGGACGAGGTGTTTTATCACTGGTACGTTGTGGCGGCCGCGCTCATTGTTTTCGGTATCGCGTTTCTTTTGATTGAAAACTGGAACGCGGGAAGAAAACCGCGCGTGAAAAAACTGTCGCAGCTTTCCGTGCGGGACGCGCTGATCATCGGCGCCTTTCAGTTGATCGCCGCAATTTTTCCCGGCACCTCGCGTTCCGGCGCAACGATTGTCGGCGCACTGCTCATCGGCGTTGCGAGAACGGTCGCCGCGGAGTTTACTTTTATTCTCGCGATTCCCGTCATGTTCGGCGCTTCTCTTTTGAAGCTTTTGAAATTCGGTTTTTCCTTCACGGGCGCGGAAGCCTTGATTTTACTGGCCGGGACGGCATCGGCGCTGATTGTTTCTTTGCTTGTGATCCGTATGCTGATGCGTTTCATCCGCACGCATGATTTTAAAGTGTTCGGTTACTACCGTATCATCCTCGGTTTGATCGTCATCGTATATTTTGTGTTGCGATAAAAAAATATCACATGGCACGCGAGATTTCGTTGACAATATAATCATTTTGCGTTACACTTTTTTTGTTAGTACTTATTATTAAAAAAACGGAGGCGTGCATGGCAGTACGAAAAAAAATTCCACAGGAAAAAATTGTTGCGACGATCAAACGTCCCGCAACGGCGCCGACGCTTCCCGTCAGTTACATCTCATCCGCAAAACCGGAAATAAAAAAAGCGGCGGAAGCGCCCGCACCCCGGGAAATCAAAAGCGCTGAACCTGCGGCGGAAAAAAAGAAACCCGCAGTTACAAATAAATCCAAAGAAACTGTCAAAGAAAAAACAACAACAACGAAGGAAAAGGTGAAAAAGACTATGGCAGCAGTAAAGAAAACCGCAACAAAGAAAACCACCACCGCAAAGAAAGCAGTAGCAAAGAAACCCGCAGCAAAGAAGGCGACGACGGCGAAGAAGACTGCCGCGAAGAAGCCCGCTGCAAAGAAGCCCGCCGCAAAGAAACCCGCGGCAAAGAAGACGACGACAGTCAAGAAGACCGTGGCAAAGAAGACGGTCGCGAAGAAGCCCGCCGCGAAGAAGACGGCAGCAAAGAAGACAGTCGCGAAGAAGCCCGCCGCGAAGAAGACGGTCGCAAAGAAGACGACGGCAAAGAAGACGGTCGCCAAGAAGACAGTCGCGAAGAAGCCCGCCGCAAAGAAGACGGTCGCAAAGAAGACGACGGCAAAGAAGACGGTCGCGAAGAAGCCCGCCGCAAAGAAGCCCGTGGCAAAGAAGACGGTCGCCAAAAAGCCCGCCGCAAAGAAGACCACAAAAAAAAAGTAATTGACCAGGCGATTTCGGAACAGGTCGTTCTGCAGTTCGGTGAGTTCAGCATCGATGCGCAGACGCTCATCCGGAACGCGGAAAACTATCTGAAATACGACAGGCAAATGCCGATCGGTGACGAAAACGATCTTGAGATTTATGTCAAGGCCGAAGAAGGCCGTGCGTACGTTGTGGTGGACGGCGCAGAAGAAGGTTTTTTCCTGTTGTGATTTCAAAAGATAGAATGTCAGAGAGGCCGCCTCGCGCGGCCTCTTTTTTTTGTCCTGGGCAGCTTTTTTCGCTTGACAACCACCCTGCAAGGTGGTATCTTTAGTTATGGATGTTAGCACTCGTTCGAGGCGAGTGCTAACAGTTTGAGGAGACAAAGTGGAGCTGACGCCGAGAAAGACCAAAATTTTACACGCCATTGTGCGGAATTACCTGGAAACCGGGGAGCCGGTGGGTTCGCGTACGATCAGTAAATACACGGATCTGAACCTGAGCTCCGCGACCATCCGCAATGAGATGGCAGACCTGGAGGAGATGGGGCTGATCATCCAGCCGCATACCTCCGCGGGACGGATCCCTTCGGACAAGGGCTACCGCGTTTATGTCGACGAAATGCTGCGGGAAAAGGAGCAGGAGGTCGACCGGATGCAGGAAATGCTCCTGGAAAAAGAGGAAAAGCTGGAAAAGCTGCTGCAGCAGGCAGCCAAGCAGCTGGCGGTCAGCACCAATTATGCCTCGATGGTCTCCCTGCCCCGCGCGGCAGGCAATAAGCTGAAGTTTATCCAGCTCTCGCGTCTGGCCCATGACCAGCTCCTGATCACGGTGGTGATCGAGGGCAACATCATCAAGAACCGCGTGATCGATCTGGATGACCTGGAGGATACGCTGGACGAGCAGACCATATTAAAGCTGAACATCCTGCTGAACACGCATCTGAACGGTCTTTCCGTGGAGGATATTTCGCTCGGCCTGATCGCGGCACTGAAGGCGGAGGCGGGTGCGCATTCCGAGATCATCGCGCAGGTGATCGAGGCGGCAGCCGAATCCATCCGCGCGGATGAGGGCCTGGAAATATACACCTCCGGCGCAAACAATATTTTCCGCTATCCGGAGCTGGCGGATCACCAGAAGGCGAGCGAGCTGATCAACACCTTTGAGGAAAAGGCGGAGCTCAGGAACCTTGCGGAGGAAACGCTGCAGGCAACCGCGGAGGACAATGCCATCCAGGTTTACATCGGTGCGGAATCAAAGGTGCAGACGATGCAAAACTGCAGTGTCGTCACCGCCACCTATGATCTCGGAGACGGATTGCGCGGAACGGTCGGTATCATCGGCCCCAAGCGCATGGATTACGATAAGGTGGTCAGCAGCATAAAAACGCTGACCTATCAGCTAGATCAGATCTATAAACGTGCATAGCGCCGCGTCGCGCGGAGTTGTACGTTGAAGGACAGAAACAAAGGAAAAGAGGAAAGAGCATTGGATGAGAAGGAAAAAGAGGTCATTGAGGAACTCATGGAAGAATTAGAGGAAGCCTCGGCAAAGAAGAAGGGAAAGGACACGCCCGGAAAAGGCGAAGCGCCGCCGGGAAAGACCGCCGGGACCAGGGTGGATGTGCAGATCGGGCCGGATGAGGACGAAAAGGCAGCCGCACAGGAAGCCGCGGAAGCGTCTGAAGCAAAGGCGGCGGAAGCGGCACCCGAAGGAAAGAAGGGTGTCTTCGGCCGCAAGGGCAAGAAGGACGCGGGCAAGGAAAAGCTGGATAAGCTGACCGCGGAGCTTGAGGAACTGAAGGACAGGGACCTGCGGCGTCAGGCGGAATTTGAAAACTTCCGCAAGCGGACGGAAAAGGAAAAGGCACAGCAGTTTGACGCGGGTGCCGCGCACATCCTGGAAAAGATCCTTCCCGTCATCGACAACTTCGAACGCGGCTTCACGATGGTGGAGGAAACGGATAAGGAAGACGCCTTTGTGGACGGCATGAACAAGGTCTATAAGCAGCTGATGACGGAGCTGGAAAAGGCCGGTGTCAAGCCGATCGAAGCGGTCGGAAAGGAATTTGATCCGAACCTTCACAACGCGGTGATGCAGGTGGATACGGGAGAAGTGGAATCCGGCTTCGTCGCACAGGAAATGCAAAAAGGATACATGTATCATGACACCGTATTGAGATTCAGTATGGTCGCCGTGCAACAATAAATGAAACCGTAATTCATTATTCAGGAGGAAAAGACAATGGCAAAGATAATCGGTATCGATTTAGGTACAACCAACAGCTGCGTGGCGGTCATGGAGGGCGGCGCACCCGCCGTCATTGCAAACGCGGAAGGCGCGAGGACGACACCGTCCATCGTCGCGTTTACAAAAACCGGCGAGCGCCTGGTCGGCGAACCGGCGAAGCGCCAGGCGGTCACGAACGCCGACCGCACGATCGCGTCCATCAAGCGTGACATGGGCACGGACAAGGGCCGCACGATCGATGACAAAAAGTATTCGCCGCAGCAGATTTCCGCAATGATCCTGCAGAAACTGAAAGCGGACGCGGAACAGTACCTCGGAGAAAAGGTGGATAAGGCGGTTATCACCGTTCCCGCGTATTTCAATGACGCGCAGCGCCAGGCCACGAAGGACGCCGGCAAGATCGCGGGCCTTGAGGTCGAGCGCATCATCAACGAGCCGACGGCCGCGGCCCTGGCCTACGGTCTGGATAACGAAAAAGAGCAGAAGATCATGGTCTATGACCTGGGCGGCGGTACCTTTGACGTCTCCATCATCGAGATCGGCGACGGCGTGATCGAGGTGCTGGCCACGAACGGCGACACGCGTCTCGGCGGTGATGATTTCGATGAGCGCGTCATGAACTGGATGGTCAGCGAATTCAAGAACAAGGAAGGCGTGGACCTCTCCGGCGACAAGATGGCAATGCAGCGCTTAAAGGAAGCGGCGGAAAAGGCGAAGAAGGAGCTCTCCTCCGCCACGACAACGAACATCAACCTGCCCTTCATTACCGCGACGGCGGAGGGTCCGAAGCACTTTGACATGGATCTGACCCGCGCGAAGTTTGAAGAGCTGATTCACGATCTCGTGGAAAAGACGGCCATCCCGGTACAGAACGCGATGAAGGACGCCGGCCTTTCCAACAGCGATATCGGCAAGGTGCTCCTGGTCGGCGGTTCCACGCGCGTGCCCTGCGTCGTGGAAAAGGTAAAGCAGCTGACGGGACAGGAGCCCTCCAAGAACCTGAACCCGGATGAGTGTGTCGCGATCGGCGCCTCCATCCAGGGCGGTAAGCTCGCGGGTGACGCGGGTGCGGGCGATATCCTTCTTCTGGATGTCACGCCGCTGTCCCTTTCGATCGAGACCCTCGGCGGCGTCGCGACGAAGCTGATCGAGCGCAACACGACGATCCCGACAAAGCACTCGCAGGTGTTCTCGACCGCGGCGGATAACCAGACGGCGGTGGACATCAACGTCCTGCAGGGTGAGCGCCAGTTTGCCAAGGACAACAAGTCCCTCGGGCAGTTCCGCCTGGACGGCATCCCGCCGGCCATGCGCGGTGTGCCGCAGATCGAGGTGACCTTCGATATCGATGCGAACGGTATCGTCAACGTTTCCGCAAAGGATCTCGGAACCGGCAAGGAGCAGCACATCACGATCACCGCAGGCTCCAACATGTCCGATGATGATATTGACAGGGCCATCCGCGAGGCGCAGGAATACGAGGCGCAGGACAAGAAGCGCAAGGAGGGGATCGACGCGCGCAACGAGGCGGATTCCTTCGTGTTCCAGACGGAGAAGGCGCTGCAGGATGTCGGCGACAAGATCTCCGAGGATGATAAGAAGAAGGTCGAGGAGAACCTGAAGGAAATGAAGGAGCTTCTGGAGCAGACCAAGGACCGCGAACTCACCGACGATGAGATCGACAAGATCAAGGCGGGAAAAGAGAAGCTGATGAACGATGCGCAGGCACTGTTTGCCAAGGTGTATGAGCAGGCGCAGGGCGCAGCCGGACAGGCCGGCCCGGGTCCTGATTTCAGTGCCGGCATGGGCGGCGCGGGTCCGGATATGGGAGGCGCTTCCGGCGGTGCTTCCTCCGGCGCGGCGGATGACGATGTTGTGGACGGGGATTTCCGAGAGGTGTGATAAACATTGGCTGAGAGCAAACGCGATTATTACGAAGTCCTCGGCGTATCAAAAACCGCCGGGGATGAGGAAATCAAAAAAGCATACCGCGTACTGGCGAAAAAGTATCATCCGGATATGAATCCGGATGATGCTGCCGCTGCGGAAAAATTCAAGGAAGCCTCCGAGGCCTATGCCGTCTTAAGTGATCCGGAAAAGAGGAGACAGTACGACCAGTACGGACACGCGGCCTTCGACGGCCAGTCCGGCTTTGGCGGATTTGATTTTTCCGGCATGGATTTCACCGATATGTTCGGTGATCTCTTCAGTGATTTCTTCGGCGGCGGCAGAAGGGCTTCCCGCGGCGGTTCCTCCCGCGGCGCCAACATCCGCACCAGTGTACGCATCACCTTTATGGAATCGATCACCGGCTGCGAAAAGGAGCTGGATCTGAACCTGAAGGATCCCTGCCCCGCCTGTAAGGGAACGGGCGCGAAGCCCGGCACCTCGCCCACCACATGTCCGAAGTGTAACGGAAAGGGCCAGGTGGTCTTCACGCAGCAGTCCTTCTTCGGTATGGTGCGCAATGTGCAGAGCTGCCCGGACTGCTCCGGAAGCGGCAAGATCATCAAGGACAAATGCGCGGACTGCCGCGGCACGGGATTTATTTCCAGCAGAAAAAAAATCTCCGTCACGATTCCGCAGGGCATCGATTCCGGACAGAGCGTGCGGATCCGCGAGAAGGGCGAACCCGGCACCGGCGGCGGTGCGAGGGGTGATCTTCTGGTGGAGGTCATCGTCTCCGGACATCCGCAATTCGAACGCCATGATTACGATATTTATTCCGTTGTTCCGGTTTCTTACGCGATTGCCGCACTCGGCGGCAGCGTCGTGATCGACACGGTGGACGGCAAGGTGATCTATGACGTGAAGGCGGGAACGGCCACGGGCTCACGTGTGAGACTGCGCGGCAAGGGCGTCCCCTCCATCCGTGATAAGAACGTCCGGGGAGATCATTACGTCACCCTTGTGACACAGACACCGGAGCGGCTGACAAAGGAAGCGAAGGAGCTGCTGAAGCAGTTTGACGCATTGACCGGCGACAGCCTCAACGAGGCAAAGCGCGTACAGGAGGCGGAAAAGAAGACGGAGGACGCAGGCGCGTCATCCTCCTCGAAAAAGAAGAAGTCCTGGTTTAAGTAAATCAGCCTAAGGCCGCGGTTTGCGGCCGGTGCGAAGGATGCAGTATATCAAATACACGATCCGCACGATTCCCGAGGCGGAGGACATGATCATCAGCGAGCTGTCGGAGCTTGGTTTGTGCGGTGCACAGATTGAGGATCATGTCCCGCTGACGGCGGCGGAAAAAGAACAGATTTACACCTATGACGCGGACGATCCCGAGGACGACGGGATTGCCCACGTCAGTTTTTATGCCGCCGTCTGCGAGGACGGCAGGATCTCCTTAAGCGGTGATCCGGAGGTACCGGCGGAGGAAAGAAGGGAATCGTCTGCACTGGAGGAAGAGATCCGCGAAGCGCTTTCTTTGCTCTCCGCGTTCATGGACATCGGCGACGGGACCCTTTCCGTCAGCATCACGGACGATGCCGAATGGAAGGACAAGTGGAAGCAGTATTTCCGGAGCTTCCGGATTGATGATATTTTCATTACGCCGAGCTGGGAGGCGGAGGAGACGCTCCGCGAAGAAACGGCACCGCGTTATACACTGCGCATCGATCCCGGTACGGCCTTCGGCACGGGGGCGCATGAGACGACACAGCTTGCCATCCGCGCCGTCCGCGCGGAAACCGACCGGCGTCTGCGGGAGGCGGCTGACCGGGAAGCCTCCTGTGCCGGCGCGTATCCGGAGCGCATTTCCGTTCTGGACATCGGCACCGGCAGCGGCATCCTTTCCATTCTTGCGCTGATGTTCGGCGCGGACTTTGCCGTCGGAACGGATCTGGATGTGTTTACCAAAGAAGCGACGGCGGAGAATCTTGCGGTAAACGGGATGGATTCTTCCCGCTTTCGTCTGGTGATCGGCAATCTGATCGATGACGAAAGGACACAGGAGGAGGTTCTTCGTCTTTCCGCAGGACGCAGTTCCCCCGGGGAAGAGGACGACGCTGCGGGAAAAGGATATGATATTGTCATTGCGAATATTCTTCCCGTCGTCCTGACACCGCTCACCCCCGTGGTGCCGCGCTTTCTGAAGAAGGGCGCAGTCTATATCACCTCGGGGATTCTCAGGGAAAAGGAAGAGGAAATGCGCACGGTGCTGGAAAAGGCCGGCTTTGAGACGGTGGATGTCACTTATCAGGGCGAGTGGTGCTGTCTGAAATCCCGTCTGTCATAAAGCGGGGACGTTGCCGGCGGAAACGCCGCGGGAAAGGAAGTGTGATCGGGTATGCATCATGTGTTTATCCGGCAGGAACAGCTGTCAGAGGGCGGCAAGGTCCTCCGGCTTACGGGGGATGATTTTCATCATGTCACGCATGTATTGCGGATGAAGGAGGGCGAGGAATTGTCCGCGGCACTCCTTGCCGACGGTACGGAGGATGCCGCGCCGTCCGTGGAATACCGCTTTGGCATCGAAGAAATCGGCGGGGATCATGTTCTTTGCAGACTGCGCTTCGTCAAGGAAGAGAACCGCGAATTGCCGACAAAGATCACATTGCTGCAATGCCTTCCGAAGGGCGACAAGATGGAAAGCATTGTGCAGAAGGCCGTGGAGCTGGGCGCGCATGACATCCTTCCCGTTGCGGCAAAGCGCTGCGTGGTAAAGCTGGATGAGACAAAGGCACAGGCGAAGGTCAGGCGGTGGCAGAAGATTGCGGAGGCGGCCGCCATGCAGTCCAAGCGCGGCGTCATACCGGAGGTCATGCAGGTGCGGACCGTGGCGGATGCGATTGCGTCGGTTACGGAGTATGACCTGAAGCTGATTCCCTATGAGCTGGCGGCGTATGAGGGCACGGGTTCTTTACGCGGAGAAGATGCGGAACAGACGGCCGGCATGCGGGAAACCCGGATGCTGATGCAGCGCGCCGGGGAAGCGAAGCGCATTGCCGTGTTTATCGGTCCCGAGGGCGGCTTTGAGGAGAAGGAAGTGGAGCAGGCAAAGGACGCGGGATTTCATGCGATCACGCTGGGCAGGCGCATCCTGCGGACGGAGACGGCGGGCCCCGCGGTGTTGGCCTGGCTGATGTTTTTACTGGAGTCATAAAAATGGAAATCTATCTGGACAATGCGGCGACAACCCCCTGTGATGCAGAGGTTGCGCGGCTGATGAGCGAATACTATACGGAGGAATACGGCAATCCTTCCAGCGCGCATGCAAAGGGCTTCCGCGCGGAGCAGAAGCTGAAGGAAGCGACGGAGCAGATCGCAAAGACCCTGAAATGCAAGCCAAAGGAGCTGATCTTCACCTCCGGCGGAACGGAGTCCGACAACATGGCGCTGCGCGGCATTGCGCACGCAAAGCAAAGAGAGGGCAAAAGGATCCTGATCAGCGCAGTGGAGCATGCGGCGGTAGCGCAGACGGCCGCGGCACTGGAGGAGGAAGGATACGAAGTGATCCGCATTCCGGTGGACGGGGAAGGGGTCCTCAGAACGGATGCTTTGAAAGACGCACTGACAGACGACGTGATCCTTGTTTCCGTGATGGCGGTCAATAACGAGGTCGGCGCCATACAGCCCTTACGGGAGATCGGGGCATTGGTCCGTGAATACGCGCCGAAGGCGGTCTTTCATACGGATGCCGTGCAGGGCTACGGAAAAATCCCCCTGGACCTGAAGGCGGCGGGGATTGACGCCCTGAGTGTCAGCGCGCATAAGCTGCACGGTCCGAAGGGATGCGGTTTTCTGTATCTCCGGGAGGGCGTGCGGATAGAACCGCTGCTCCGGGGCGGCGCGCAGCAGGAGGGAATGCGGCCGGGCACCATGGACGTCCCCGCGATCTGCGGGATGGCGCTGGCGGCAAAAAAAGCCACGGACTTGCGCGAGGCGGAAACGAAGCGGCTGTATGAACTCAGGCAGCGCTTCTGCGACAGCCTTCTTTCAAAAACGGAGGATATCCGGATCAACGGCCCCGTATGGATGCCGGGGGAGGAAACGCAGCGCGTGGCGCCGCATATCATCTCCCTGACGGTAAAGGGTGTCCGGTCGGAGGTGCTGCTGCACGCGCTGGAGGACAGGGATATTTATGTTTCCGCCGGAAGCGCCTGTGCCACACACCGCGTAAAGCCCTCCGCCACGCTGTCAGCGCTGGGACTGACACAGGAGGAAATGTCCTCGACCGTTCGCATCAGCATGTCCTTTCACACAAGGGAAGAGGAAACGGAGCAGGCCGCGCAGGCCATCGCCGCGCTTGTTCCGCAGCTGAGAAAATACCGGCCCGGATGAGGGAGATTCTTTTGACAGTCCCATGGTCATCCCGTAAAATAGTATCTGTATGGACGGCTTTTCCTATGACAAGAAAACGGCGGTTCTGATCGAGCAGTGCAATTCGCTGATGCGGACGCTGGACCCCGCAGTGATGAATCTGTTTCCGCGCCTGCGCAGGAGGGCGAGGGAGCTGGGGGACAGTGCCCTGATGGGGTGCGCTTATTACTATCAGGCCTATATGATTTATTATATGGGTACGGGGTATCATACCTTCCGTCCCGTTCTGACAAAGGCCGTACGCTATCTTTTGCACAGCGGTGATTATGAGATGCTGGCAAACGTCTATAATTTCATTGCCGTGGATGCGCACAACAACGGCAATTATGATGTCGCCTATAATTATTACATGACGGGAAAGCGGTTTGCCGACATGACGGAGGAGACAACGATCGCCTCGGTCATGATCGGGATCAATCTTGGCCGTCTGTATCAGGAGATGGGACAGCCGGAAAAGGCCATCCGTTATTTCCGGAAGGCCCTGCGGGACATCGCCTCCGGGAAGGAACATTTCCGTTACAGGAGAACCGTACTTGCCGCGCTGCTGAACAGTGTCACGGCACAGCTTTCGCTCGGCGATGTTTCGCAGGCGCAGAAGCTGATGGACCGGGCGGAAAAGGAGCTGGCCGCGGCGAAGGACGATGCCATGCCGGATGTGCAGGCAACCGCCTCCTTCCTGAGAATCCGCCTGCTGCTTGCAAGGGGCAGGACGGATGAGGCAAAGAAGCTGCTGTCGAAGCTCATAAAAACAATCCGCCTGGGGGAGCAGGTGCATGAGTATATTGAGGACATCGGTTATTTCTGCAAATCGCTGACGGATTATAAGCTGTACCCGGAGGTGAAGCGGCTGATCGCGGCCATCGATCCGCAGATCCGGGCGACGGACATCACGCATATCATGCGCATTTTCTCAGAGGTGAAGGTTTATTTCTATGAAACGACCGGTGACGAAAAGAATCTTCTGGAGAGTCTGAAGGAGCAGAACGAGCTGCATGAACGGCAGAGAAGCGAGCAGAGCAATACCTACCGGTATTCGATCGAAATGATTGATCTGACAAGGGAACTCCGGGAGGAACAGGAAAGCATCCGCCGCGAAAACGAAGAGCTGATGCTCCGTGTCCGGACGGATGCGCTGACGGGGCTTCCAAACCGTTACACCATGGTGCGGGAGCTGGAAGCGGCGTTTGAGAGGGCGTTTCGGAACGGCACGACACTCGGCGTGGAGATTCTGGACATCGATTGCTTTAAGGAATACAACGATACCTACGGACACCGTGCCGGTGACAGGTGTCTGGAGCGGATTGCCGGGCAGCTGGAAAAATGCGGGAAAAAGAACGGCACCTTCTGCGCCCGCTACGGAGGAGACGAGTTTGTCATTGTGTATGAGGGCCACACGGATCAGGAAATCATTGAGGCCGCGGAGCGTATTGAGCGCGGGATCCGCTCTCTTCGCATGAAGCATGACGGCAACTATCCGCTGCAGCTCGTCACGGTCTCGCAGGGAATCTGCAACGATGTGCCGATGGAAAAAAACAAGCTTTGGGATTTTCTTTCCGAAGCGGATCAGGCACTGTATTCGATCAAACGCAGCCGCGAACTGCAGAAGGAGAATGTCTCCATCTGTCTGAAAAAACGTCCGGAGACATTTATACGGTAAGGTCATGGAGTATAAAGCATTCATCATCAAATACACAGAAATAGCACTGAAGGGAAAGAACCGCGGGTTCTTTGAGCAGGCGCTGCTGAAGCAGATCCGGACGAAGCTTGCGGCATGTGCCGGAAGCTTTCAGGTGACACATACCGGCGGCCGTGTTTATGTTGCCGGAGAGAACTTTGATTTTGATGAGACGGTGTCCGCCCTGAAGAAGGTCTTCGGCGTGACGGCGATCTGTCCCGCCGTAACCGTCATGCGGGACGGGAACGGAAAGCTGCCGGATATCGAGGCACTCTCCGCGCATGCCGTCCGTTTTCTCGGTGAATTGTATCCCTCATTGAAAACACATGCGGATGATACGAAGAAGCGTACCTTTAAGGTGGAATGCCGGCGTGTGGACAAGACCTATCCGCTGACCAGCATGGAAACGGATGCGTATGTCGGCGAGAAGCTGCTCCTTGCGTATGAATCCCTGAAGGTGGATGTGCACCGGCCGGAGATTCTCTTGCAGATCGAACTGCGGGAGCAGGTGAACCTCTATGCGGAGACGATCAAAGGCCCCGGCGGCATGCCGGTCGGCACAAGCGGAAAAGCGGTGCTGCTGCTTTCCGGCGGGATCGATTCCCCGGTGGCGGGGTATCTGACGGCTAAGCGCGGCGTCCTGCTGGAGGCGGTATATTTTCACGCACCGCCCTATACAAGCGAGCGCGCGAAACAGAAGGTGAAGGATCTTGCAAAAATCATCGCCGCATACACGGGTGAGGTACGCCTGCATGTGGTGAACTTTACAGACATCCAGATGTATATCTATGAGACCTGTCCGAAGGATGAGCTGACCGTCATCATGCGGAGATACATGATGCGCATTGCGGAAAAGATCGCACTGGAGGCGGGGGCGCACGGACTGGTCACCGGGGAATCCATCGCACAGGTGGCCTCACAGACCATGCAGGCGCTGATGGTGACGGATGAGGTGGTTCAGGAGCTGCCGGTGTACCGCCCGGTGGTGGCCTTTGACAAACAGGAGATCATCGATATCAGCGAAGCGATCGGCGCCTTTGAGATTTCAACGCTTCCCTATGAGGACTGCTGCACCATCTTTGTCGCGAAGCATCCGGTGACAAGACCGCGCGCAGACGTGATCCGCAAGCATGAAGAACTGCTTGCGGAAAGGATTGATGCCCTGGTTGCGGAGGCGCTGGCCGGAAAAGAGCTGTTCTGCGTTACGGCGTAGAAACGATGTAAGGGGCGAGCGTCTCAAGGATCCCCTCGATATCATCTTCGGAATGAATATTAAGCTGGATCGGTCTGGAGAGATCCAGCGAAAAAATCCCCATGATGGACTTGGCGTCAATCACATAGCGTCCGCTGACCAGATCGAAATCCGAATCATAGCGGGCAATGTCATTTACAAAAGCTTTGACCCTGTCGATGGAATTTAAGGAAATCTGTACGGTTTTCATGGCGTCCTTTCTTTGACAACATAAGTGACCATTAACATGTTAAATCGTGCGCATGAAAAAGTCAATGAAGAACTTAAGGAAAACAGCGGCACTGCACAACCTGGGATGTAAGGTCAATGCGTACGAGCTGGAACGGATTGCCGAAGACCTCATCCGCCACGGATATGAAATCGTCCCCTTCGAAGAGACGGCGGATCTCTATGTCGTCAATACCTGCACCGTCACCAACATTGCGGACCGCAAGTCAAGACAGATGCTGCACCGCGCGAAAAAGCAGAATCCCCGGGCGCTGGTTGTGGCGCTCGGCTGCTATGTGGATACGGATCCTGCGGGGGTGGAAAAGGACGCCTGTATTGATATCGCGCTGGGAAACAAGGATAAGGCAGTTCTTGCGGAGGTGCTGGAGAGCCATGCACAAAACCTGTCGGGCGTGACGGAGCAGGCGGAGGCCCGTTGCGCTCCCGCGGATGCGGCAAGAACGCGCACACGCGCCTTTGTCAAAATCCAGGACGGCTGTAATCTCTTTTGCTCCTACTGCATTATTCCCTATGCCAGGGGACGCAGCACTTCGCGGCCTGCGGAAGAGATTATAAAAGAAGTCCGGTCGCTGGCCGCGGAGGGTGTGAAGGAGATCGTGCTGACGGGCATTCATATTTCCTCCTACGGCACGGAGGACACTGCAGGGGAGGCAATGCAGCTGCCGGAGCTTCTGCCTGCCATCAATGCCGTTGACGGTATCGAACGGATTCGCCTGGGCTCGCTGGAGCCGCGCAGCGTGACAAAGGAGGCGGTGGACAGGTTCACACGCGCGGAAAAACTGTGCCCGCATTTTCATCTTTCCCTGCAGAGCGGTTCCGATGCGGTGCTGCGGCGGATGCGCAGACGATATACCACAAAGGATTTCGCGGAGAGTGTCGCGCTGTTACGGCAGGCCTATGACCGGCCCGCCCTTACGACGGACCTGATCGCCGGCTTTCCCGGAGAAACGGAAGCGGAGTTTGCTGAAGGGAAAGCCTTTGTGGATGCGATGGACTTTTACGAAACGCACGTCTTTCCCTTCTCTCTTCGCAGGGGCACCGCCGCGGAGCGGATGGAAGGGCAGCTGACGCAGGCGCAGAAGAAGGCGCGCGCGGAGGAGCTGATTGCGCTGGGAAAGGAAAAGGCGAGGCGGTACCGCGAAGGCTTTTTGGGTGAGAATCTCAGCGTCCTGTGGGAAGAAGAGGAAACGGTGGACGGAAAACGCATGCTTGCCGGCTACACGGAACGCTACGTGCGGGCGGCCGTGCCTTCCGGCGCGGAGGGGAGCCGTCCGGGCGGAATCTCCGGGGTCATGCCGGACAGTCTTTCCAAAAACGGAGAAGTTCTGTTTGTCCGGAAGTTGTGATACAATAAATAGATATGGCAGAACAAAAAGCAGTAAAGAAAAAACGCAAAAAAAAGCACAGATTTAAAAAATCCGTACGGGTTTTCCTGACGATCCTCGCATCCGTTGCGGGGGTGCTGTTGCTCACGGTATTCGTCTCGGAGTTTTTTATCCGCGTGGAGATGCCGCAGGACACGGTGCTTTCCTTAGAGTATTTGGAGGACGGTTCCATCCGCCTGTCCTGGCCGGAGGTGCCGGGTGCAAACGCCTATCAGGTGGACGCGTTGCGCGTCACCGCTGCCGCGGACGGCAAGAGCAAAACAGAAACGCTGTACAGCGAAGCCTGCACGGGGGCGGAGAGCTTTCTGCCGAATTCCCTTCTGATGGAGCCGTCCGTATTGCTGCAGGTGAATCCCGAACGCGCCATTTCCCCCTTCGGTAAAAAGATTGTCTGGAAAGGGCGGAGACCGCTGTTGGTACGGTGGGTGGTAAGGGAACCCCAGCTGGCCAATGTAAACGGTTCGGTGGATGAAAACGCGAAGACGCTGGATGTCTGGTTTGACCATGTCTCCGAGGACGGCTATGCGCTCTTTGTGGCGCATGATGACGGCAGCCGCGAGATCATCCGGAGCGCGGATCCGCCCGGGGAAGTATCGGGTGCCTCCACCGCCGTCCGCAGGGAGGAACAGATCTCCTTCGGAGAGGGGAAGGAAATGGAGATCCCCGCCCGCGGCGTACATCTGCGTTTTCCGGTCTGTGCGGTCAGCAGACAGGAGCAGCTTCTGATTTACGGACCGACGCGGAACACCGCGCTTATTGTGCGGGATGATCTGCTGGATAAAGAAATTCATGTGACGGCCGAGGACCTTGGCGATAACCGTTTCCGCCTCCGCTGGAATGAGGCGCGCGGGGAAGGCTACCAGGTGCAGCGCCTGGATGTTCACGGGGAAGAATCGGAATGGATTGCGCTCGAAAACTTTGAAGAGGATCAGGAACGCGTCTATGAAACCGGAAGCATGCCTGCCGGACGTACGATCCGCCTGCGCGTGGTCTCGCGCGGGGGAACGCTTCTGGAGGGCTCCGAATTCGCCTCCCTTCCCGGAGAGACCTCGGTGGAAACGAAGATCCAGTCCCTCTATGCCACGATCTGGCCGACGCAGGAGCTGCCGCTTTACGCGGATTCCTCCGGGGAAACGGAAATCGGCACGGTGGAGGAGAGGGTCGCGCTTTGTATCCTCGGGGAGGAGAACGGCTTTTTCAAGGTGCGTACCGATGCCGGGGAAGGCTATATTGACAGCAACTGCTGCATGATCAACCTGCCGGAGTATCTCGGCGATCACTGCTATTACAATATCACGAACAGCTACAGCAGCGTTTTTCTGGCGCATAACCGGTATATTCCCGGCATGAGCGGCATCTGCCTGCCGGGGTATGAAAACGTGCTGCAGGCGGACGGTAACTTCCTTGTGCCGCTGCTGTATCCCGTTGCACAGAAATTTGTCGGCGCCATCGAAGCGGCGGAGGCGGACGGTTACAAGTTTATCATCTATGATTCCTTCCGTCCGCATAATACCTCCCGTTACATGTATCAGACCGTGGAAGGCCAGCTGCATATGATGGTTCCGAAGGAGGAATATGTGCCGGCGACGCTTGTGGAGTTCCTGGAGAGCGGCGTTAAGCAGCCGACGGAGGAACAGCAGCCGACGGAACCGGGGGAAGGCCCCCTTCCGGACGAGCTTGCACCGTATGTGGATCTTCCTGGCGCGGAAGGGGAAGGTGCTGCGGAAGGAGAAACGGGAAATACCGCGGAGGAAGAGATGCCTTCGGAGGGAGAGGGCGGTCTTCTTGAAATCACGGATCCCGACAATCCCGACGCGCCCCCGGCAGAGGGCGAGGAAGGGCCGATGAACTACAGCACGGCCATCATGAACGGCATGTACACCCTGACCTACTTTGTTTCGGGCGGCACGTCAATGCATAACCTGGGGATTGCCATGGACATGTCCATCGTGAAGGTCGAAACGCGCCTGGAGCTGGAAATGCAGACGAAGATGCATGATTTAAGCTATCATTCCGCGCAGTCCAATAACAACGCAAACGCCGTTCTGTTGCAGAAATACATGCGCGATGCCGGCTTCGCCGGCCTCGTCAGCGAGTGGTGGCACTTCCAGGATAATACCGTGCGTGATACGCTGAAGCCTGCCGCAATGATGGACGGCATCAGCGCCGAGGGCTGGCGTGCGGATGACAGGGGCTGGCGCTATCTTCTGCCCGACGGAACAAGCTACCGCAATATGAATGCCACGATCGACGGAAAAGAATATACCTTTGACGCCAGAGGATATACGGAGCGCTAAGCGGGAAAACGGTCTTCTCCGGTACCCTGGCGCCGCTTTTGAAACGCCTGGAAAAGCTCGGGTATATCAAGCGGACCCGTCCGGAGGAAAACGAGCGCAAGCTCTTTTTGTCCCTGACGAAGGAAGGCATGGCCCTGAAGAATAAGGCAAAAAAGGTCCCGCAGTCGATGTCGGGTTGCATTCCCCTGCCTGCGGAGGATCTGTTGCAGCTGAAGCAACTGTTGGACAAGGCACTGGCTGTCATGCCCGGCGCCTGACAATGCAAAAACGGAGGACAGGTATCATGATTTATGATTACACACTGACGAACGGCAAGGGCGAAGAGGTTTCCATGAAAGAGTATGAAGGGAAGGTGCTTCTGATTGTCAACACGGCAACCGGCTGCGGCTTTACCCCGCATTACGAACCGATAGAAAAAATGTATGAGCAGTACCATGAACAGGGCTTTGAAGTGATCGATGTGCCCTGCAATCAGTTCGGCGGACAGACCCCCGGCACGGATGAGGAGGTGCATGAGTTCTGCACGCTGCATTACAACACGCAGTTTCCGCAGATGAAGAAATCCGATGTGAACGGTGAAAACGCGTTGCCGCTGTTCCAATACCTGAAGGAGCAGAAGGGCTTCGAGGGATTCGGCAAGGGGCCGAAGGCCGCCATGATGAGCGCCATGCTGAAGAAAATGGATAAGGATTACAAGACGAATCCGGACATCAAGTGGAATTTCACCAAGTTTGTCGTGGACCGCGAAGGGAATGTGGTCGCCCGCTTTGAGCCGACACAGAGCATGGATGAGGTGGAAGCCTGCGTGAAATCCCTGCTGTAAAGCGGCGGTTTCCTGCGCACGGTTTTGAGTATCGGTACCCGGTGTAGTATAATAACCATATGATGAACGTTTCTCAGAAAAAGAAGAAAAAAAGAATCGGCATCATCGACGTCGGCGGGGGCACCCGCGGCATCTATGGTGCCGGTTTCTTTGATTACTGCATGGATCATGACATTGCCTTTGACGATATCATCGGCATTTCCGCGGGCAGCGCCAATGCGGTTTCCTACATGGCCGGACAGCGCGGCAGAAACTTTCAGTTTTATAATGAGTATGCCTTCCGCAAGGAATACATGAGCATGCACAATTATCTGAAGACGCGCTCCTACATTGATCTGGATTATATCTATAACACGCTGAGCGATGAGAACGGGGAAAACCCGGTGGACTTTGAGGCCTTTATGAACAACCCCGCCGATCTCACCATCATCGCAACGAATGCGGAAACCGGACGGCCTGCGTATTTCCGGAAAAAGGACATCAGAAAGAATCACTATGAGTTTTTGAAGGCCTCCTGCTGTGTGCCCGTCGTCAACCGTCCCTATCCGGTCGGCAACGGCATTTATTTTGACGGCGGGATGTCTGACCCGGTGCCCCTGCGCTATGCCTTCGAAAAGGGCTGTGACCGGGTGGTTCTGTTGCTTACAAGACCGCGGGGCTTTGTGAGGTCGAACAGAAGAGACCGCCTCTTCGCGAGAGCCCTGCAGCGTCAGTATCCGAACGCCGCGCTGGCGATGATGCGCCGCGCCACACTCTATAATCACGGAATCAGGAAGGCGAAGGAGCTGGAGAAAAAGGGTCTTGTCAAAATCATTGCGCCTTCCTCCATCGGAAAACTAAAAACACTTTCCCAGGATCACAAGGCCCTGGAGGATCTTTACAACAAGGGCTATCAGGACGCGGAGGCGGTCATTCCTTTTTTGCAGGGAAAATGAATCAGTATTTCTGACGGTTTTCGACGACCCTTCCGACGATGGTAACGGGCAGTGATTTGATCTGCCGGTTGGTAAAGACCAGCGGTTCATATGCGGTATTCAAGGGCTGGAGCGTGATGCTGCCCTCGTTTTTGATCAGACGCTTGACGGTTGCGTCTTCTTCGCCGATGCGGACAACGACGATATCGCCGGAGTCCGCGTTGTTTTGTTTCCGGACGATCAGCGCATCGCCCTCGCAGATGCGCGGGTGCATCGAATCGCCTTTGACGCGCAGCGCGAAATGATCGCCGGCGTAGGTCCATTCCACCGGAATGTCTTCGTATCCCAGAATCTGCTCTTCCGCGGTAAGCGGCACACCGGCCGCGACCTTGCCCAGAACGGGAATCATGACGGAGGAGGTCTCCTGCACGGAATCCTCCGAGGCGTCATGTCGCATTTTTTTCAGATGATCGATCACCTCCGGTGAAAGCGCCTCGTCGGAATCCCCCATCAGATAATCCATGGAGACGCCGAAATAAGCGGCGATCCGCTGCACGGACGTGCTGGCCGGACGGTACGCGCCCGCCTTCCACTTGGAGGTGGAACCCTGTCCGATATTTGCCTCCCGCTCCATCTTCCGGATGGAGATGCCGCGTTCCTCACAAAGTGATTCGATCCGTTCCACAAGCGTCATGTTGTTTTCCTTCTTCCCTTTGCAAAAGAAATCACAACACCATTATAACCGTTTCCCGCGGCGGAGGCAAAACGGGAAAGCCCAACAGTATGTTGACAAACGGAGCAAGAGGGGATATTATTGTGTTGGGATATAGCAGCGTATAGAAGGTATAAGCCACCGGACGGACGAAGTTTGTATGAATACAACGGTTTGCACCGACAGGGAAGATGATGATTACAGGGTGTGGATTGAATCTTTGAAGGATACGGCAAGAAAGATGCAACTCCTTGCCGCGCAGGCCGTCAGGGAATATACGCCGGTTGTGAACAGTATCATAGCCGGTGCGATTGCGGAGGAGGAGGAAATTGCGCTGGTCATGGATTATATACTGGATTTTTGCTGGTCCACGGAGATGGTGCACCTGTTCTACCGTTTGTGTAAAGGGATCGAAAAGGAATATCCCGGACTTGTGGAGCAATATCTGAAGTATTATCAGGAAATGTGGGGAGAGTCATAGAAGGAGGAATAAAATATCATGAGAAAACTTGCAACCGTCCAAAAGATATGGAAGATTGAACAAATTGAAGGAGCAGACAGAATTGAACTTGCCCATGTGCTGGGGTGGCAATGCGTTATCAATAAGGGTCAGTTCACACAGGGGGATTTGGGTGTTTATTTTGAGATAGATTCATTTCTTCCCGAAAAACCGGTGTTTGAGTTTTTGAGGAGCAGTAGTTTCCGACATAGCGAGATATTGGGAGACGGATTCAGACTTCGCACGATGCGATTTTGCGGACAGCTGTCACAGGGATTGATCTTGCCGGTACAGGCATTTGAAGAACTGGTCGCAATTGATGTGGTTGAATACGCAGATGTCACGGAATTGCTTAAGATTAAAAAGTGGGAGGTGCCGGAGCGTGTAGCTACTTCCGGGACAATCATCGGAGATCTGCCGCCGGATATTCCCAAAACGGACGAAACACGTGTGCAAAGCATTCCGGAATTGATACAGGAATTTGATGGACTTCCTTATTATATCACCACAAAAATGGATGGCAGCTCGCATTCCTGTTGTATTGATGCCGAGGGAGTATTCCATGTCACCGGACATAATTATGAGTACAAAGATGATGGGAAAAGCGGATTCTACGAATGGCTGAAAGATAATAAGGTTGAAAACAAGCTTCGTAAATACCGGGAAGAAAAAAACTATCGGACAATTACGCTGCAAGGCGAGCTGTGCGGAGAGGGAATACAGAAAAACAGATTGAAGCTGAAAAAACCGGAGTGGTACGTGTTTACGGTTCGCATCAACGGAAAGCGCGTCGGTCTGGAGGAAATGATCGACTGTTGTAAAGAACTTGGATTAAATACCGTACCGATCGAAGAAAGGGGAAGAGATTTGCCTCAGAAGTATCCCGATGTTGATGCGTTACTCATAAGAGCGGAAGGTGATTATCCGAATGGCGGAAAAAAAGAAGGTATTGTGATCCGTCCGACGGAGCCTGTATTTAGCGGACTGATCAGCGGAAGCCTTTCCATGAAAGTAATTAACAATCAGTATTTGCTGAAGGAAAGCAAATGAGGTATCCACTGATCGATAAAAAGAAAACCGGCCAACAGATATGGCAGCTCATGTGTAAACAGGAGCTGTCCGTGAAAGATGTTGCGGAGAAGCTGGAGGCCGGAAGCGTCCAGTGTGTGTATCAATGGATCAACGGAAAACGCCTGCCGTCGATTGATAATCTGTATGCGCTGGCCGATTTGTTGGATGTTGATATCGACGAAATTCTTTGCAGGCGGAGGGGCGGAGGAGAGGAGGATGTCTTTCAGAGATAATCAAGAATTTGCCGCCAAGCTTCTTCCAGACGCTCCAGCGACCATGCGGCGTTTGCGGGAGAGGTGGAAGGAAGCGGTATTGCATCCATGCCGGTTTGCGGGCCGCAATATTTCATATACAAACGATGGGATGTTTTTCCGTTGCAATATATACGTTGTATTCTTGAGTTGTCGAGGACCGGGCGAAAATCATTCGCGATGACGTTTGTGATCGAACTGTCAGATGATCCGGTGATGTCACAGGATGCGATCGTATCCCACAACGCAATATGGTTTTGAAGCATCAGCGCCTTCTTTTCCGGGATGGTCTGTGGCGGCTGCCCGTCCTTCGTGAGTAACAATCCCATCAGTTTCCAGAATCGGTTTTGCGGATGCCCGTAAAAGAACATCGCCTCCCTGGATTTTACGGAGGGGAAGCTTCCGAGGATCAGGATGCGCGATTGACTGTTATATAAGGGCGGAAACGGATGAACCTGGTGTTGGGGGTTTGTTTGTGTACGCTTCATGTGAATACCATACAACGGTACGGAGAAAATGGCAAGCGGTTCAGATGGTATCTCAATAAGGCTTTCATCTCCGACGGCATAAGGTTGACGCGACAGCGTTTATGGAAAGACAGAACACAATCAGGTATAATAATGTCTGAAGGCAGAGGGAACAGAGTATATGGAGTGAACAGGGAGCAATTGTCATGGAACAAATTGAGCGGATTCAGAAATACGAGAAAATCATGCGCGAAGCAGAGGAAATGCTGCATCAATCCCCCGGTGAGCATGCCGATCTGTTGCGACAAAAGATCGAAGAACTGGAGGCGTATTATTCCGGCGACGATTGGAAGAAAGACTTCGCGGATGATGAGGCGGGACTCCTCCCGCAGGATTTGCAACGCGGTGTTCTTTCGGAGGACGGGATCTTCAATCTCCTTGAGAGGTACAAAGAATATGATCAAGCTAATGGAAGTAACTCAAGATAACTGGATGAATGTTGCTTCTTTATCCGTCAGGGAAGATCAAAAGGGGTATGTCGCTCCGGCGATTAGTATTATCGCCAGAGGATATGTCTATCGTAATTGTAATGCCAAGGTGTTTGCCATCTGCAATGACAACATTGTCGTTGGAGCCGCCCTTATCAATGATTTTTCGGATGAGCCACTCGGCTATCACCTGCAGCAATTCATGGTAGATCAGCGATATCAGAGTGCAGGATTTGGTTCCGCAGCACTTGAACTGATACTTGATACAATGAGAAAAGAAGGCAGATATGATCATGTGGAGGTTTGTGTAAAAAAAGAAGATACCACCGCCATCCGTTTATATGAGAAATATGGTTTTGTCGATTCCGGCTATATCGACGAGGATGAGCCGGATTCTCTGAATATGATCTGCTATTTGTCGAATTGATGACATTCCTATTCCGCCTTTGCAAATTGCCTTGTGAATACGGACTTTTTTCTGCCGCGCGGTGTTGTGATTTTGAAAGACCGGGAGAAAATTGTTATGCAGAACCCAGGCAGTATCCGCACGGGGAAATCGCAGATGTTACACGGCGGCATTTCCGATCCGAGCCTTTCTTGAGGGATGAAACCCTTGTCCCTTCAGCAGGTGGTATAATATAAACAGATTCCTTAGTTGAACGGTCCGGAGCACAGTTATGGTTGTGATGATATTACGTGCGCGGATCAGATCATTCTATACGAGGTACATATGATAACGTTACAGGATATTCCGATCGATGAAATAAATGACTTCTGGGATAAGCAGATCAGTTATTTGGTTGATGACAGGTTCGTTACTGAACCTGAAGAGATCGAATACTTTTCCGGCGAAGAATACCGCGGAGTTCTTGTCGATCATATGAAGAGAGAGCCTGACAAACAGCATATGGTTTATTTTTATAATGATGGTGACAGAATCGGCGCTGCCTCCTATTGCACATACAAGAGCGAAGACGGAAAGTGTTTTATACTCGATTTCTGGTTGTTTCCTGAATATCGTAAAAAAGGATTGGGTCACCGATGCTATCGCGCTCTCGAAGAAAGCACAAAAGAAGACGGTGCAGTCTATTATGAATTGAACTGTACAAGGGAAGATGCCATTCGTTTTTGGAAATCATTGGGCTTTACTGAAAATGGCAATGATGAATGGGGCATGCCTCTGTATATAAAAAGAGAAAACGAACCCCGGTAATCTGGCAGGCAACGATGATAACTTCAAGAGCTGGCCCAGCGGCAATATGACGATTGCGAGCATGATGTTTTCGCTGCCGATGCTGACCGACGTGATGAAAAAGCGAAGCAGCCCAAAAAACATGATTGCATTTGCGCTGGCTTGTGTGTTTGTCCTTATCTACGGCTATAATCGGATTCATATGACCAATCATTTCCTGTCGGACGTCTGTTTCGGCATTCTGATTACGTATCTGATTTACGCGCTCATCAGCACCGCGTTTCTGCGAGCGCAGGGAGAATGAAAACAGAGTATAATTCAGACCCCCAATATACCGTTCACACTCCAAAAAGCGTCGTTCACACCGTTTGCCTTTTGAAACGAAACGAAGCATCCGAAATAGGAAGCGTAAGGCAAACCAGGCGGAGGGAACGATCGGCGTATGAAAGTCGGCTTAACAGGGCTTGTGACAAATTCCATGAGTACGCGCACGGTGGAAAAGCGCGGGAATACGACGCGTACCGTGATCAAACTGCGCGACCATGAGGGCAATGATCGCGGCACGATCTCCTGTACGCAGCGTGCGTCTGCGGGCGGGATGAAGAAAAAGCGTCTGCAATACAATTTCAAGGAAATATCTGCGCAAATCATGCGGGCAAAAACGGCGGGTGCCGCATCACAGGTGGTATCACGCGCGAGGCGTCGGATCGGACAACTGCTCAGGCAAAAAAAGAACAGTGAATTTGATGAGGCCGAGATCGAAGCGGCGCTGTTGCATGCGGAGCAG